>JAAXWL010000020.1 GCA_013334975.1 Chlorobiaceae bacterium | reverse complement strand
TCGGAATATTTCAGCCCCACCGCCCAGGCGCACTCAAACAGCCCGGCAACAAACAGCATCACCCACGGCATAACACTTTTTTTAAGAGAGTTAAAGGATCTTTGATCAGACGGATTGGACGGATGGGACTGATCTATTTTATCTGACGGATCGGACTGATCAGGGCAGTCCCGGCATTATCAACTGTCAACTATCCATTATCAATTAAACTTTCACCCACCGCTTCTCGCGGTCGGAGTCGAGACCAGCTTGCATGACTTTCTGGATGCAAAGGCCGTCGCGGAAGTTGGCGGCGTCCTGCAGGACGATCGGGTCGCCGCTTTTGAGCGCTTTGACGATCCGGTGGGCCAGAAAAGCGAAGCCGACTGCAAAGATGCCGTGCACGGCAAGCGATGAGAGCTTGATCTTGGCCTGGAGCACCAGTTCGTCCCAGGGCAGAATCGGCTCAACCTGCTTCCAGCGGGGTGCATCGATGAGGCTCCGGCCACCTTTGGCTTCGCTGTTGGCAATCTCCCAGAGACGACCTGCGCCGTCGAGCCTGATGGTTTTCAGACTGCCGACCACTTCAAGCGAAAACCAGGTGTAGGAACCGACCGTGGTCACATGCATGAGCGAGGAGGCTCCAAGGGCGATCGATGATGGACCGAACTTCATGAACATGGCGAAGCTGTCATCTGAAGTGACCGGCAGACACCGGCCAGGCATTGTAGAATCGGGGCGTTGCGAAATCGAGGTTGAAAGGTTGCAGCAGACCTCCGAGATCTCCCCTACCAGAAAGCGGTTCAGATCGATCAGGTGAGAGCCGATTGCCCGAAGCGCCCCTCCGCCTCTGGCGGCATCGCTCCACCACGACCAGGGCATATCAATGCGGTTTCGCGAAGCGAGGTTCACCACGGCACGCACTTCGTAGACTCTGCCGATCTCACCGCTGTCGATCATCTGCTTCATACTCCTGACCGATGGGTGGAAACGAAGCTGGTGGTCGATCAGGGCAAACCCGGGCGACCTGGAAGCCAGAGCGTTCATGCGCTCTGCCTCTTCAACAGTCAGCGCGAAAGGCTTCTCGCACAGCACACCGCGGCCACTTTCAAGCACTCCGCCCACCATTGGTTCATGCAACCAGGGAGGGGTCGTCACGCACACCAGATCGAGATCACACTGCTCCAGCATGTCGCGCCAGTCGGCAAATCCTTCGGTGATACCGAATCGCTCCATAAACTTCTGGCGGTTCCTTTCCGTTGGGCTGGCAACCGCAGCCAGATCGACCTCTTCCATAAGCGAAAACGCTGGCGCCTGGGCGACCTGAGCCCAACCGCTTCCTATGAATCCTATATTTATACGCTTTTTCATCATCCTGTGCATAAAAAAAGGGTGACCTGCGGATCACCCTTTATGGTTCAGAATTTTTACGGCTCTTGTCAGTTAAGCTGCTGAAGCTTGGCCTGACGGGCACGTTCAATATACTCTTTCTGGATGTCTCGCGAAACATTGTATGCCTTCGAAAGGCTGTCGGATCGCCAAAGTCGTGCGTCAAAGGCCATGCAGATATTCCTGAGGAACGGTACGCCGATTTCGGTAACCTTGACTCCATACTCGGAGAGCACCACCATACCATCATTCTGCATGTCTTCGAGACGGTATCGGGCAATATCGAGCTCCTCGGTGTAGTACTCCGGGTTTTCCCATGAGGTCTCCAGACGACACATGAGGTTCAGGATGTGGCGACGCAGCACCAGATCTTCTGCGGTCAGCAGATGGCCGCGCATGATCGGAAAACGTCCCTTGCCCACCTCTTCCATGTAACGCTCATCGGTTCGTTCGTTCTGGGCGAAGGCATACCAGGTATCGCTGATCGAAGAGGCGCCAAGCGCGATCATCATCTGGGTAGTGTTCTCGGTATAGCCCATGAAGTTACGATGCAGGGAGCCGTCCTTCAAGGCAAGGTAGAGGGTATCACCTTCAAGCGCGAAGTGATCCATGCCAACCTCATGATACCCGATCGATTCGAGCATGGCGCGACCCTTGTCATAGAGCTCCTGCTTGACATCGCCAACCGGAAGATCGGTCTCTTTGAAACGGCGCTGTCCTTCATAGAGGTGCGGGTTGTGACCGTAACCGTAGAAGGCAAGACGGTCTGGCTTCAGCTCCATCACCTTCTGAATGGTGTCGGTAACCGTGGCGAGGGTCTGCTTGGGCAGGCCATAGACGAGATCGAAGTTGATCGAGGTGAAACCGATCTGGCGGGCAAGATCGATCTTCTCCTTTACCAGTTCGAAAGACTGAAGACGGTTGATTTCTGACTGCACCGTCGGATCGAAATCCTGAATACCGAAGCTCATGCGGCGGAATCCAACACTGAAAAGCGCTTCGAGATGCTCTTTGGTCGTCGAACGCGGGTTGGTCTCGAAACTGAAGATGTAGTTGTCCATCCGGTTGACATCCTTGAAAAGGGTATTAACCAGTTTGATAAGGTTTTCGGGACTGAAGAAGGTCGGTGTACCGCCACCGATGTGCAACTCCTTGACGTTGAGTCTGCCGGGGAACACGTCGAGGTACATCTGCCACTCCTTGATGAGCGCACTCATGTATGGCTCTTCATACGAGTGGTCTGTGGTTCTGTGAGCATTGCAGCCGCAGAAGTAACAATGGTTCTCGCAGAAAGGTATATGAATGTACATGCTGATACCCGAGGTCTCGTTGCTTTCATTGAAGCCTTTGACCATGGCCGCTTTCCACTGCTCCTGGCTCACGCCGTCTTCGCTCCAGGATGGAATGGTGGGATAACTGGTGTAACGCGGTCCGGGATTGCTGTATTTCAAGGCCAGCTTTGCGACGACGTCTGTTGTCATTGTATTCTTCCTTGGCAAGTGTTATTTTTTTGTTTCATTGGGGAAAATACAAAAACTCCGCAAATTCATAGCCTTCTAACTGCAACCAGCTGCATTGTCTTTTCAATCGGCCCGATCATTTTTTTCATGACAACACCATCCACTGAAGCACAGACACCGCTCGTCGGAATCCTGATGGGCTCCGATTCCGATTTTGACATCATGAAAGAGGCCGCCATCGTGCTCGATGAGTTCAGCATTCCGTTTGAAATTTCGGTTATATCGGCACACCGAACTCCGGTCGACCTTGAAAAATATGCTTCAACGGCAGAAGCGAGAGGTCTCAAAACCATCATTGCCGGAGCGGGCGGGGCGGCTCACCTGCCTGGAGTTACCGCTGCCATGACCCTGCTGCCGGTTATCGGCGTGCCGGTATACAGCAAGAAACTCTCTGGCCAGGATTCGCTCTACTCCATCGTGCAGATGCCCGCCGGCATCCCTGTAGCTACCGTGGGCATCGACAATGCCCGTAATGCCGCACTGCTTGCCGTGCAGATGCTTGCCCTTTCGGATGCAGCACTCATGGCAAAACTGAAAGCTTTCCGTGAACGCCTTGCCGATGCCTCTCGCCAGAAAACCGCCAAAGTAAGAGAAAAGCTGTATGCAATCGGCTGATTTCTGGATCAACAATCTCGGTCTTGAACGGCATCCCGAAGGGGGATGGTATCGCGAAACCTATCGCAGTGAAGCATCATACGCTTTTGACGCCACCACTCCCTTCGGCTCTCCGCGCTCCTGTGCCACCGCCATTCACTATCTGCTCGAAAAGGGCGACCGCTCACGACTGCATCGTATTCTGTCGGACGAGCTCTGGTTTTTCCATGCCGGCGCTCCCCTTGAGGTACACCTTTTTCCCGAAACCGGCGCTCCTTCATCGTTCACCCTCGGCGAAGCGCCTGCCGAGATGCAGAGACTCAGCGCCTGGGTGCCTGCCGGTTGCTTTTTCGGAGCACTCCTCTCGCAGCCCGCAACGCCACCCCCTTTTTCTCTGGTCAGTTGCGTCGTAGCGCCGGGATTCGATTTCCGTGATTTCACCTTCGCTGACCGCAGGGAACTGGACGCGAGGTTCCCTGAGCACAAGCTCCTGATAAGTCAATTGACCTGATGAGTCATCCCCGTCTCAGTGATCTCCGGAATAGTGATATTCATCTCTTTTTTATTACTTTCCAGCGTTTGCATACCCTGAAGGTTGCGTGAGTCTGAAACTATTTTCCCTGAACAGAGAACTTTCGATGATTGTTGACCTATGAAATTGATGCGCTCTACCATAATCAGAAATGTGAGAAACCGTTGGAGATGAAAAAAAAGGTCGTCATTGTCGGTGGAGGTTTTACCGGTCTGAATGCCGCTAAAATCCTGAGCAACCGCAAAGAGGTCGAAGTGACCCTCATCGACAGGAAAAATTACCATCTTTTCCAGCCATTGCTCTATCAGGTAGCCATGGCCGCCCTCGGCGAAGGCGATATTGCCACTCCGCTGCGAAACATGCTGGCGGGATTCGATAACGTCACCGTCTTCAAAGGTCTGGTCACCGGTGTCAATCTGCAATCGAAAACGGTGAACACAGATTTCGGTGAGATCGAATACGACTATCTCGTCCTGGCCTGCGGCGCCCAGCACCACTACTTCGGCAATAACCGATGGGAGGAGTTTGCGCCGGGGCTGAAAAACCTTGCCCAGGCGACGGAGATCCGGCGCAGGGTAATGGAGGCATACGAAGCCGCCGAAAGGACCAATGACCCAAAGGAGCGCAAAAAACAACTCACCTTCGTCATTGTTGGCGGCGGTCCGACCGGCGTGGAACTTGCCGGCTCGATCGGCGAGATGAGCCGCTTCACCCTGTCACGCTTCTACCGTCACATCGACCCCAAACTGACCCGTATCTTCATCGTCGAAGCCGCCGAGAGAATCCTCGGCTCTTTCTCTCCGGAGCTTTCGAGCAAGGCTACCCGGGAACTTGAAAAACTCGGCGTGCAGGTCTGGACATCGAGCATGGTCAGCGATGTCGATGCCGACGGCGTGCAAATCGGGCGCGAACGCATCGAAGCGGCGACGGTGCTCTGGGCAGCAGGTGTGATGGCGTCGGAGATCGGCAAAAACATGGGGGTAGAAACCGACCGCAGCGGACGAATCGTGGTCGAGGCCGACCTGAGCCTGCCCGACCATCCGGAGGTTTTTGTCGGCGGTGACCAGGCCTGTTTCACCCTTGAAAACGGTACGACCCTGCCCGGTATGGCACCAGCGGCCATGCAGGAGGGCAACGCCATTGGCCGTGCCATCCTCGAAGACATCTGGGGCAAACCACGCAAACCCTTCAAATATCGCGACAAGGGGCAGATGGCCACCATCGGACGGAACAGGGCGATCGTCGAGATAGGCAACCTGAAATTTGATGGCGCACTGGCCTGGTTCACCTGGCTTCTGGTGCACATCTACTACCTCTCGACCTTCAAGCATCGCGTCTTTGTGCTGATGCAGTGGGGCTGGTCCTACTTCACCTTCGGCCACGGCGCCCGACTGATCGTCAACAAGGATTGGCGATTCTACAACGAGCCAAAAACGGAAGATAATGAGCGAAGCGACTGAGAGCGGCTTCAGTGAAGCCCGGCAGCGCCTGCTTAAAGCTCGGGTGACACTCATTATGGCACTCGACTCACTTCTTTCAGTAACATTTCTGGTGCTCGCCACGTATATTTGGTACTACGCCCCGGGCGTCAGTGGAAAAAACGGACACGATCTGTTCTGGTTCTCGATACTTCTCGGCGCTTACGGCCTCTGGCGTGCGATCAGGAGTGTGATCAGGTATCGCCAGAAACGAATGGAAGAGGGAGAATGACCGATCGTTGTCGTCATCGAAAATTGAACAATATCGCGACAAGGACAAAGATTTCGATACCGATACCGACAAGGAAAAAAACATAAAACTGATTTTTTCAAGAACAAACCAATACGATGAAGACTCCTGCAATAAACCTTGAAACGGAACAGCAACTCTTCTTCCACAACTACTCCAGGTTGCCACTCGACGTCGGGTATGGAAAAGGATCGTTCCTGTACACCACCGATGGCCAGCGATACCTCGACATGATTGCCGGCATCGGCGTCAATGCCATCGGCTATGGTGACCAGCGTCTCCGGCAGGCCATCTCGGAACAGGCTGAGAAGTACATCCATATTTCGAACCTCTTCATGCAGAAGCCCCAGTTCAATCTGGCCGCAAAACTTCTGGAGATCTCTGGATTCTCAAAGGTTTTTTTCTGCAACAGTGGTACCGAGGCGATCGAGGCGGCCATAAAGCTGTCGAGAAGATTTGCTGTCCGCAACGGCGACGCCACCAAAACCCAGGTGCTCTCCCTGACCAACTGCTTCCACGGCAGAACCTACGGAGCGCTCTCCCTGACGGCCAAGCCGAAGTATGTCGGTGGATTCGAGCCGCTCGTTCCGGAAACCGGCATGATCGATTTTAACGACGTCGAAGACCTCGAAAGAAAAGTCTCCTCTCACACTGCGGCGGTCTTTGTCGAGATCGTTCAGGGCGAAGGGGGCATCCACAAGGTCAGCGAAGCCTTCGTTGCCCGCCTGAAGGAGCTGGCAAAGGAGCATGACTTCCTTATTGTGGCCGACGAAATCCAGGCCGGTTGCGGACGTACCGGCACCTTCTTCAGCTACATGCCTTACGACATCCAGCCTGATCTGGTCTGCGCAGCCAAGCCTCTTGGCGGAGGACTGCCACTTGGAGCGATCATCGGCACCGAAAAGGTGGCCGAGGTATTCACCCCCGGAAGCCACGGCACGACCTTCGGCGGCAATCCGGTCGCTTGCGCGGCTGGTCTTGCCATGATTGAGGCGATCTACACTGACGGACTCATGCAGAACGCCCTCGAAACCGGCGCCATGATACGAGCTGCTTTGGAAAAGATGGCTGAAAAGCACGCGCAGATTCTCGAAATCCGCCAGTACGGACTCATGATCGGCGTTACGGTGCATCGCGAAGCGAAGTACTACGTTGAAGAGGCGATGAAGAGAAATGTGCTGGTCAACGCCACAAGCAACAACGTCATCAGGCTTCTTCCACCGCTCTCCATCAGCCGTGAGGAGGCGCAACTCTGTCTCGATACCCTCGATGAAATCTTCAGCGAAGAAAGCGACCCGAAAGCCTGAGCCCAAGGGAAAGCCGCAGCCGGCACCAAAACCTGCCCCTGCCACCATGCCGCTCGGCGCGATGAACTACCTCTTCATCGCGCTGGGAGCGCTGGTCATCGCCCTGAGCTACACCATCATGTATTTTGAAAAAGAGGTTGACGGCCTCTTCGCCCTCGACATCGCCCCCTTCAGCCTCGTAGGCTCCTACCTCTGGATTCTCTTCGCGATCTTCTGGCGGGGGAAAAAGAAATAAAAGAGATCGGGCGGATCGGGCGAAGCCGACCAATTGCCCACGCTACTAACCCCAAACAGGAAGAGAATAATTCAACGGAACAGAGCTTTGCCTGGGTAGAATTATCTGTATTGGTCTGGCGACTCCGGGTGAAAAACAGGAGCTAAGAACAAAATTTCAGGTATAGGATTTCAGGAATAGGTCGAATAAGTCTTATATGTCAGATAGGTCTTATAGGAGGAAGAGGTCAGGTGCTGATCACCGGTTTTCTCGAAATCGGGGTCGGATTTTCTTGTTACTCTCCTGAAAACCGGGAAATGGGACGGGTGGGGCCAATGGGTCTTATGGGACGAGTGGAACGGAAAAGAAGAGGACGATTCTCCCCGATTTCTCCTGGCACCCATTGCTCATTGCTCATTGCTTCTTTTCACCCTTCCCTGAGCGTAAACCGTACCGGGATGGTCATCCAGACTCTGACTCGCTGGCCGTTCTGCTGGCCAGGGGTGTATTTTGTCTCCATCGCGATACGGATTGCCTCCTTGTCGAACATGGTGCAGTCGACAGGAACGCGCTTGACGATCTCGGATTTCATTGAACGCCCATCCTCGCTGATGAGCACCCTCACGAACACCTTGCCTTCTATACCGGCGATACGGGCCATTTCGGGATAGATCAGTTTCGGAGTGCTGACGATGGTCGGAGGATTCTGGCAGTTCATGAACTCTACGACGGTATCGCAGCCGCCTGACGATCCTGAATTCTGGGGCGCTCCCTGCTGTATGGCCTGTTTGATCTCCTGCTGTGTAGCCAGAGTCTGTTCGGGAGGGGCTTCGGCAACCTGAACGATTTTACCGACCTTCGGCGCATCGACCGGTGCGCTTGCCGCAGCGACTTTCGGTGGTTCGGGCGGAGTAAGCGGTGGAGGGGGGGGCAACTGCGTCACATTGGTGACGATCTCGTAGCACTGTACATCCATCTGTTTGTCTGACCCGCCGCTGGTCAGGGCAAGCAGGTGGCTCCAGTTTGCACTGACCAGCCAGAAAAGAAGCAGGCAGAGCACGGAAACCACCACACCATGCGTCAGGAAAAGATGCGCTTCCCTGCGCAGCACGAGATTGCCGTAATCGATATGCCTCAACCGGTCGGTATCGAGATACTGCTCTCGGAAAGACCAGCGCAGCGCTTTCCGGGCTGCCTCATCATGCACTGTCTGTAAATTCTTTGACACGATGGCCATACTCCTTTTTCTGGTTCACAAACAACGGCCCCCCGTCACAGAACGACAGCCCGAGCTGTTTCGGCTTCATCCTGGGGGGTGAACTCGTCGAGACTGAAGCGATCAATCTTCATCAGGTTAAACTCGTCGATAATATCGACCAGCGCTTTGTATTTTGCCTTGTCGCTGATCCTGACGACGATCACCAGCTTGCTGTTGCCGGAAAACTCCCGGCGAAGCACCTGCCGAAGTCCGGAACCAAGCGCGGCATGCTCTCCGGTATTTTCGTACAGAGAGACACGTCGTGGCGCCTCTTCTCCATAAGACCAGTAGGCAAACCCGTCTCCTGGCACCCTCAGGGTCATGACATTGCGTTCGGCGATAGCCAGCTCTCCGGACTCTGGAGGAATGTTGATCTCCATCGTATTCGACTTGGCGAATGTGGTGGTTAGCATGAAAAAGGTCAGCAGAAGAAACGCAACATCCACCATCGGCGTCATGTCGAGCCGGAAACCAAGACGCTTTCTTCGATGACTGCTTTTGCGAGCGCCGCCCCGCCTCTCAATTGGGGAATCGACCATACCCATATCAGCGAACCTCCTTTTCGAGAACAGTCACCAGGTTGAAATTAAGAAGGTTCATCTTCTTGAACACCTTCATAACATAGTTGACCGCTTCGTAATCGGCCTTGTTATCCGCCCTGATAACCGGACGAAGCCGCTGGTCAGCAAACCGCGACATCATGATATACCGGGCAAGCTCTTCGCGCTGTATCTGAAAACTGTCGTCGAGCCTGAAACGTTTCAGCGAATCGGCGACCGCAGCCGAAGAGAGACCAGCATTTTCGAGTTTCGGACGAATCACCGTGTGGAACAGCTTCTCTCTGGTTCCCTGCGACGAGACCCCCATAAAAATGCTGTTGTCTTTGGCGACCGTTACCGTCAGAACGTCCGACTCCGGAAGCTTCATGTTCGAATGTGACGATGGCAGGTCAATCGTTACAGCTTCAGGCGGTCTGAACTTGGTCGTCAGCATGAAAAAGGTCAGCAGAAGGAACGCAACATCGACCATCGGCGTCATATCGAGCCGGAACCCTACCCTTTTTGCCTTGATTTTGGACATGGTTCACGATTGGGTTTTTCCGGTGCCGAGGGTCTGGATGATGTAAAATGCAGCCTCATCGATCTGGTAACTGAACCTGTCCACCCTGTTGGTAAAAACATTGTAGGTTACAATGCCCATGATACCGCCCAGAATGCCGAGCGCCGTGTTGAAGAGCGCCTCGGAGATACCAAGCGAAAGCTGAACAGCATCGGGAGCACCGCTGGTCGCCATGGCCGCAAAAGCCCTGATCATACCGAGGGTGGTTCCGAGCAGTCCCACCATCGTCGAAATGGACGCGATGGTCGAAATGGCTACCAGGTTCTTTTCAAGCAGCGGCATCTCCATGACGGTCGCCTCTTCGACGGCCTTCTGCAACTCGCTGATGCGCTTTTCACGATCAGTGACCTGATGCACGGCGAGAATTTTGGAGCGATCCAGAACAGCCCTGAGCACGGCAGAAAGAGAACTCTGGTGATCATCGCAACGAGCTATCGCCTGGTCAATCGAACCCGAATCGACATCCTTTTTGAGACTTTGGACAAACTCCGTGATGGAGCCTTTACCCGAAGCCTTGTTCAGCGCCACGATTCGTTCGACGATATATGCAATGACCATAAGGATCAGCGCCATGAGCACCGAGACAATCGGCCCACCCTTGAATACCGCATGGAACATCGATTCCGGAGGAGTTGTGCCCATCCAGACATAAAACCCGAGTGATACTGCGTAGGTCACCACGATCAGTATCGCTGTAAAAAAGCCCTGCTTCATATGCTTCGTGTTGAAATATTGGAGTTATCGGAATCCTTGAAAAAACAGCTCCCTCTCATTGTCCAATAAACCACTTCCGACCGGTCATTTACAAGCCACCGGACCATTTTGCATCTCCGGAATGCAAGGCACAGTAAGGCACGGAACGACAACCAGGCACCCCAGTTCATACCCAATGAGTTATCACTGTGATAATGTAGTAATAAAGCCTTATTCCGACAACCGATAAAGCACAGAAGGTGCCATGAAAATGCTTTCAATGCAAAAATAATTCAGAAAAACGCACTTCTGTGAGCCGGATTAAATCCCTCATGGTGGCATTGCGATTTCATTATCTTCAGTTTATCATAACATCCGGAATAAACTGACAGAAAAAGGAACATCACATGGCTGGCATGATACCGCAACAGATGATCGACGAGGTCCGCCAGAGCACGGACATTGTTGACATCGTGTCGGATTATGTCAAGTTGCAACCCTCCGGCAAGCACTTCAAGGCGCTCTCCCCCTTCACCCAGGAAAAGACCCCGTCGTTCATCGTCTCCCCCGACCGGCAGATTTACAAATGCTTTTCGAGCGGCAAAGGGGGTAACGTATTCACCTTCGTCATGGAGATGGAGAAGGTAACCTTTCCTGAAGCCGTTGAAATCCTTGCCAAACGGTCAGGAATCGATACCGGAAAGTACATCCGGAAGAGAGAAGAGCAGGATGAAAAAACGGAGAACAGCCTTCTCGACACCCTGCGCTGGGCGGCAAGACTCTTCAACCGAACCCTGGAAAGCGAGGCAGGACGACAGGCTTACGCCTACCTGACCGGCACTCGAGGCCTTGAAGCCGCCACGATCCGCCGCTTCGGTCTCGGTTTCGCCCCGGAGTCCTGGGAGCACCTGCTCAGGGCCGCAGAAGAGGATAAGGTGCCAATGGAGCACCTGACCGGGCTCGGGCTCCTGACCCGCCATCCGCAGCGCAACACCCTGTACGACACCTTCCGCAACCGGGTGATTTTTCCGATCCTGACAATCGGCGGACAGGTCGCCGGATTTGGCGGAAGGACACTCTCTCATGACCCCCAGACGCCCAAATACATCAACTCGCCGGAAAGCGCCATCTTCGAGAAGTCGAAGCTGCTCTACGGAATGCACACCGCCAAAAACGAAATCCGTCGGCAGGAGACAGCCATCCTTGTCGAGGGGTACATGGATGTGATCGCCCTGAACCAGGCCGGCCTGACCAACGCCGTAGCCTCGTGCGGCACCTCGCTCACCCGCTACCAGGCCACTATCCTGAAGCGCTACACCTCCCGGGTGCTCTTCCTGTACGACGGCGACAACGCCGGAAAAAAATCGATGCTTGCCGGTATCGACATTCTGCTATCGGAAAGGCTCACCCCCTGGATCGTCATGCTGCCCGGCGCGGAAGACCCCGACAGCTTCATCCGGAACTATGGCAAAGAGGCTTTTCTTGAGGAGCTCGAAAGCGAAAAAAGCTCCTTCCAGGATTTCCAGCTCCAGTGCTACCGCGACTCCGGTTTCATGGATAACCCGGACACGGCCTCGAAAGCAATCTCAGCCATGACCCGGAGCATCGCCCTGATAGCCGATCCCGTACAGAAAGAGCTCTATCTCGAAGAGCTGTCGAAAAAAATCGATCTCAACCGCCAGACGCTGCGCAAAGTGATGACTGCCAGCAGCACTTCCGGACGTGACCCCTCCAGAGAGCCTTACGGCTCAAGGAAAAGCGATGCCGCACCGGAGAAACCGACGTCAGAAAACAAGCCGCTCTCCGTCCCGGAACGCACCTTCCTTGAGGCGCTGCTCGAAAGCACCTTTTACGGCAACGAGGTGCTTGATTTTGCCGCATCGCACGAAACGATGTTCCATCTCGACAACCCCGCAGCACACGCCACCTTCACCCACCTGGTCAACCGGTTCCGGGAGATGGGCGACCGTGATGGCCACATCGACATCACCTCGGAGATCAGTTCGATCGAAACAGAGGAGGCTCGCAACATCGCCTTTGACATCCTTTTCCGTCTCCCGGTCAACGAAACGACAAGACCAAACCCTGCCGAGATTGAACAGCACGCCCGCCGCTGCCTCTCCCACTTTCTGGTCGCCGTCAAAACTCTCATGCTCGAACCCCTGCAGAAAGAGAAACAGGCCGTTCTGGGGCAACTTCAGAGTTCCACAGAGAAACCGGAACAGAAGCAGCTCTTCACCCGACTCCACGACCTCAACAACCAGCTCCGCACCCTCGACCAGGAGGTAAGCGCCTCAATCAGCACGATACTGGGGAGAGAATAAAAGAACTTCAGGGACTGCAAGGACAAAGAGCATGAAGAGATATCTGTACTTCGCCCACAAAGAATAGTGCCGTGTCAAGCTTAAACTGATGTATTATTATAAACCATTGACTTTATCCTAATCGAAATCGGAATCGGGATCGATTCTTTCTTGTTAAAAACAGAAAACCTCTATCTGGCTGTATCTATATGATTTTCAAATATTTATCACAATAAGCCATAATGCTCGGTGAGTTTTTCTATAGTCTCATTCAAGTGAAACTCGATACAGATACCGATTTGGAAACCGATTTCGATGATAAAAGAAATTCTCACTGTTCACTTCGTCCACAACGACCACCTCTTCTGGCAATCATTCTTCTGCTTTATTGCAGTCGGTTCGGATAATTGCGGCATTTGGCTGCGTGCCACTCGCCGAGGAGCCAGTTCACGACAGGGCGAAGCAACAGCACGGCGATGATCGCGACCAGAACAAGAATGGCAATCATCATAAAACTGAACGGCATGGTTTTTCTTCTTTTGTGCTCTTTTTTTGCCCAGCATAACCACAATAAAACAGAGGTTGAACACCGATACATCGGGCTGTGGACGAAGTCGTTGTGGAATCCATGGACATAAAAACCGCGAATACTCTCTTCGTCCACAAAATCCACCTCTTCAAAAAAAAGGCCGGTCACCTTCTATGGGCGCCGGCCTTTGAAACGCCAGGTCAGTGCTCGTTACACCAGCGATCCGTAGTCGTTGAGGGGGAAGCCCAGACAAAGCTCTTTGACCTCTGCCCTGACTGCCTTGCAGACCTCGGAGACGTTGGCATCGTTGGCTGCGCTGATGACGCGGTCGATGAATTCGGCCACCTTTTCGCTCTCGGAGATCTTCATGCCCCGGGTAGTCATGGCCGGCGTACCGACACGGATACCGCTGGTGACGAAGGGCGATTTGTCGTCGAAAGGCACCATGTTCTTGTTGACCGTTATACCTGCCTCGTGCAACAGATTTTCGGCAACCTTGCCGGTGACGTTCTTGTTGCGCAGATCAAGCAGCATGAGATGGTTCTTGGTTCCGCCGCTGACGATGTGGTAGTCAAGGGCGATGAACCTGGCTGCCATCGCAGCGGCATTGTCCTTGACCTGTTGGGCATACACCTTGAACTCCGGAAGCAGAGCCTCACCGAACGCCACCGCCTTACCGGCGATGATGTGCATGAGGGGGCCGCCCTGGATGCCCGGCATCACCTCTGCGTCGAGCACCTCGGACATCATTTTGACGCGCGATCCAGTCTTGGTCTTGATGGTAATCCCCATCGGATTCTCAAAGTCCTTGCCCATCATGATCATGCCGCCACGGGGACCGCGAAGGGTCTTGTGGGTGGTCGTGGTCACAAAGTGGCAATGCTCCATCGGATTCGGCAGTACACCTGCGGCCATGAGTCCTGCGGGATGGGCGACGTCAGCCATGAGGAGCGCACCGACCTTGTCGGCAATCTCTCTGAAGGCTTTCAGGTCGAAACCCTGAGAGTAGGCGCTGGCGCCGGCAATGATGAGTTTCGGACGCACCTCCATTGCCTTCTCCTCCACCTTGTTCATGTCGATGATGCCGGTTTCGCGCTCCACACCATAGGAGTGGGCGTCAAACATCTGGCCGGAGAAGTTGACCGGACTCCCGTGGGTCAGGTGGCCGCCGTGGGAGAGGTCGAGGCCCAGAATCGTGTCGCCCGGCTTGAGCACAGCAAAGAGCACGGCCATGTTGGCACTGGAACCGGAGTGAGGCTGAACGTTTGCATAGTCGCAACCGAAAAGCTTTTTGGCACGGTCACGGGCAAGATTTTCGGCCACATCGACATATTCGCAGCCACCATAGTAGCGTTTGCCGGGGTAGCCCTCGGCATATTTGTTGGTCATGACCGATCCGCACGCTTCCATGACCGCCTTGCTGGTGAAGTTCTCAGAGGCGATCAATTCGAGGGTTTCAGTCTGGCGTTTCGTTTCACCGGCAATCGCCTCGAAAACCTCAGGGTCGAGCCGTTTGAGGATATCGTTGTCCATCATCTATCCTTCTCCCGAGGGAGTTTTTACTGTTTGTTGTGTTGCTTTAACTGCTCGTCGGCAAGACGCTCGAAGATGATGCGTTCATTGCCGGATACCGATTCGATCAAATGGCCAAGCTTGTCGCGCTTGGTTTGAAGGTAGTGGAGGTTCACCTCGTTCGGTTCGATTTCGAGCGGCACGCGCTCGACAATTTCAAGACCGTAACCTTCCAGTCCGACCACCTTTTTGGGGTTGTTGGTCATCAGGCGCATCTTCCTGACGCCAAGATCCTGGAGAATCTGCGCACCGATACCATAATCACGCAGGTCAGCCTTGAAACCGAGCTTCTCGTTGGCCTCAACCGTGTCGAATCCTTCATCCTGAAGGTTGTAGGCTTTGAGTTTGTTGATAAGACCGATACCACGACCCTCCTGCATCAGGTAGACGAGCACGCCGCGACCCTCCTTTTCGATCATGCGCAAAGCCGTTTCAAGCTGATGGCCGCAGTCACATCGAAGCGATCCGAAAGTATCGCCCGTGGCACACTGCGAGTGCACCCTGACCAGTACCGGCTCTCCGTCGCCGACATCACCCTTGACAAAAGCGATATGGTTCTGCTGGTCGATGAACGATTCGTAAGCAAGAAGTCTGAAATCCCCGTATGCCGTCGGCAACTTTGACTCGACGGCACGAAGCACGAGCTTGCTCTCCTGCATCCGGTAAGCCACCAGATCCTTGATGGTAATGAGTTTCATGCCGAGCTTCTCCTTGAGCTTGAGCAGCTCGGGAAGACGGGCCATGCTGCCGTCGTCGTGCAGGATTTCGCAGAGCAGGCCAGCGGGCTGGCATCCGGCAAGACGGGCGAGATCGACCGCAGCCTCAGTGTGGCCAACCCTCCTGAGCACTCCGCCATCCATCGCCCGAAGCGGAAAAATGTGTCCTGGGCGTGAAAAGTCGTCAGCCGAGCACGCCGGATCGGCGATCATCTTCAGGGTCATGTAACGGTCGTAAGCAGAGATACCGGTGGTCACCCCTTCGGCGATGGCATCGATCGAGACGGTAAAGTTGGTTTCGTGCTGTGAGGTATTGCGCTGCACCATCGGTTCGAGTTGCAACTCGCGGGCTCGCTGCATGGGAATGGCCACGCAGAGCAATCCACGCGCCTCTTTGGTAATGAAGTTCACCATCTCGGGTGTCACATGCTCGGCGGCGGCGATAAAATCCCCTTCATCCTCGCGGTCTTCATCATCGACGACGATGATAAGTTTGCCGTTTCTGAGATCTTCGAGTGCTGACCCTATGGAATCAAACTGTTTGTTGCTCATCACGATTCTGATAAATACTTGGATTGCCGGTCGGAAATTACATGAAAAGAACATAATAGTAAAAAAAACTTCCTGTACCGGCCCAAGCCTCCCTGCTGTCATCAAAAAGGGGAACTTTGAGTTGGAAAGGCATTTTATTATACTGGGACGGTTTTCAGGAACGACCCTGAATTGTTACCTTGTGTTACGGTCTTCTTCTCAAGATTTACCAATACGACACTGCATGACCACACCACACCCTGAACTCTCCGGAGAGGCTCGTGCTCTCGCCCTCAGGCTGCCTGCCCCGACCATAAAAAAAGCCAAGGAACACGGTTTTTCCGATTTCCAGATTGCCACCATATTCCAGAGCACCGAAAACACCGTGCGGGAGCTGCGCAGCCATTACGGTGTCATCTCAGTCTTCAAAACGGTCGATACCTGCGCAGCCGAGTTCGACGCAAAAACTCCCTACCACTACTCTACCTACGACGAGGAGAACGAATCAGTACGGTCAGACCGACCAAAAGTGATCATCCTCGGGGGAGGCCCGAACCGTATCGGTCAGGGCATCGAGTTCGACTACTGCTGTGTCCAGGCGGTCTTCGCCCTCAAAGAGGCCGGGTACGAGACCATCATGGTCAACTGCAATCCCGAAACCGTCTCGACCGACTATGACATCGCCGACAAGCTCTATTTCGAACCGCTGACCTTTGAGGATGTCATCCGTATCATCGAACATGAAAAGCCTCTTGGGGTGATCGTCAGTTTCGGCGGTCAGACGCCTCTGAAGCTCTCAACCCGCCTCGATGCTGCCGGAGTGAACATTCTCGGCACCTCGTCCAAAGGAATCGACCTTGCCGAAGACCGAAAGAAATTCGGTGCATTGCTCAGAGAACTCGACATTCCGCATCCCGATTACGGTACTGCGACAACCTTCGCCGAAGCACAGGAGATCACCAGAAAAATCGGATACCCGGTGCTGGTGCGCCCGAGCTACGTGCTTGGCGGACGGGCCATGAAGATCATTTACAGCGATGACTCGCTGAAGGAGTATGTAGACCAGGCGCTGTTCATCACCGAGAAGTATCCGCTCCTCATCGACCGGTTCCTCGAAACGGCCGTCGAGTTCGACATCGACGCACTGGCCGACAGCACTGACTGCGTCATCAGCGGAACCATGCAGCACATCGAAGCTGCCGGCATCCACAGCGGTGACTCGACCTCGATCCTGCCGTACTACAACATCGAACCGGCGGCCATCGCCACCATGAAGGAGTACACACGGAAACTTGCCACCAACATCGGCGTCATTGGTCTGATGAACGTGCAGTACGCCGTCCAGAATGGCAAGGTCTACGTCATCGAGGTCAACCCGCGCGCCAGCCGCACCGTCCCCTTCGTGGGCAAGGCCACGGCGGTGCCCGTCGTTAAAATCGCCACCCGCATCATGCTCGGCGAAAAGCTCTGCGACCTGCGCAGGGAGTTCAACCTGAAAGATTGCGACGAGCTTGGTCTGAAGCATCTGGCTATCAAGGAACCGGTCTTCCCCTTCTCCAAGTTTGTCAAATCCGGAGTCTATCTCGGCCCCGAGATGCGCTCAACCGGCGAAGCCATGAGTCTGGCCGAGGAGTTTCCGGAAGCTTTTGCCAAAGCCTACCAGGCAGCCAACATGCACCTGCCACTCTCCGGAACGGTCTTCATCAGCGTCAACGAGCATGACAAAGACGAGCGGATCATCAACATCGCCAGGGAGCTCTACCGCATGGACTTTGATCTGGTTGCAACCGCAGGAACTTTTGCGTTTCTCACCGGTCATGGCATAGAGTGCAAGAAGGTTTTCAAGGTCGGTGAAGAGGGCAGGCCGAACATCTTCGATATCATCAAGCTCGGCAAGGTTGACTTCGTCATCAACACACCAAGAGGTGAAAAAGCACTGCATGACGAGGAGGCTATCGGCTCGGCTTCAGTGCAGAGTGGTGTGCCATTCGTAACCACCATCGAAGCCGCTGAAGCCTCGGTCAAGGCGATCGACTGTATCCGGCGTCAGGAGTTTGGCGTCAAGAGTCTTCAGGAATACGCATCCTATCGCTCTCAATAACCATTTCGACCAAGCGCCGGGCATCCTTGGCGATGCCCGGCCTTGAATCTCTCCCGCGCTCCAACGACGTTCACCATACCCGGATCTCCTGCAACTATCTTTGAACACAGCTCAACGGCAAAGCAGGAAGAGGTCTCCGCAATATCCTGCCGGTTGATTATCTTGCACTCTGATTGTGTAGCTCACTCTTCTCATTTTTACCATTACCTCCATGGCAACTGCACCAACCATAGCGACCCTCCTGGACGAATCGATACAGCTTGAACTGAACCTCGCCCGGCTTTATACCCTCTTCAACGACCATTTCCCGGAAGACGAAGAGTTTTGGTGGCAACTCTGCATGGAGGAGCGCAGTCATGCCGCCCTGCTCCAGCAGGAGAAAAAGCAACCGCAACCCTTGCAGTTCTTTCCCGAAAACCTCCTGTCAAAAGACCTCGACGCCCTGAAGAGGAGCAACGAGATGATCGTCGAACAGGCCAGATGCTTCAGTGAATCGCCATTTTCAAGAGCAGAGGCACTGAACCTTGCCCTCCGGATCGAGATGTCGGCCGGTGAAGCCCATTTCCAGGAGTTCATGGACAGCGAAACCGGATCGCTGACTGCCGACCTTTTCAAGCAACTTGCCAGTGAAGACCAGAACCATGCCCATCGCATCCGCCAATACATGAAAGAACAGAACATCAATGCAACATCGCTTTCCTGAAAAAACGGGCTTACAGAAACGTTCAGGCGCCCGTCATGGTTGATTGTTGAAAGATATACTTGTGTTACCTGGGACAACCAGACACCATCAACCTGAGGAAAACCACCCATGCTCAGCCAGAAACTTCATCAAGCGTTCAACGAACAGATCAACCACGAGATGGCATCAGCCTACCTTTATCTGTCGATGGCGGCTTACGCTCATTCCATGAACCTCCCTGGATTCGCTCATTGGCTCGAACTCCAGAACAAGGAAGAGCAGGGCCATGCCATGAAACTCTATAAATTCGTCAACGAACGCGGAGCAAGAGTGGAGCTGCTCCCGATACCCCAACCAAAATCGGACTTCAAATCCCCGGCACACCTTTTCGAAGAGGTGCTGAAACACGAGCGGAAAATAACCGGACTGATCAACCGCCTTTACGAAACGGCCCTCGACGAGAAAGATTATCCTTCCCAGGTTCTCCTGCACTGGTTCATTGAAGAACAGGTCGAGGAAGAGGCCGCTGCAAACGAGATACTTGAGACGATCAGAATGGCAGGGGAAAAGGGACATGCCCTGATCATGATGGACCGTCAACTCGCCCGGCGCGGCATGAACTGAAAAAATCCCGGAAATTCCGATTTCACGAAATACCATCGAACCCTGGCGCCAGTCAGGGTTCGATGGTTTCGATAAATGGCAACACCGCTACCGTCCGACATTGAGATTGATAAAGCGATGCGACCATTTGCCATCAGCACCAATCGTCAGTTCACCGAACCGCTCCGGAAAATAACGGAAACTCCCTCCGTTAATAAACGTCAGCTCATCGACCTGGTAGACCTGAAAACGATGAAAATGGCCATGCAGCACCAGTTTGGCGCCAAGCTTTTTCATCACCCTGAAGTATTCTTCCCTGTTCTTGAACTCCATCGTCCAGTCAAATGCCTGATCGACCAGAACCCCGGAACCATAAACCTTGTAGGCGTGATGGCAAAGCCCGATGACAAAACTGCCATCGATCGCCTCGATGACCTCCGGCGCCATGAGGGCAAGCAGTGTCTCCTGCGAAACATTACCCCTTGCGCCAAGCGGATTGTCCGAACCCGACCAGGACAGAATTGAACTGACCGCAACCATCGAAAGCGTTACCTCACCGAAACGCATCACCTTGACGAAAGGCAACGCGGCTCCTGCATCCCCCTCGCCGGTGATCAGGGGACGAAACACCTCCACAAACTGCCGGAGACGATCGTTCAGACGCCTTTGCCGTGAGCTGTCAGCCGGATTGAGTGCATTGTAGAAACGCATCTCCTCTTCGAGATCGATCAGGTCATGATTGCCCGGCAGAACCGTGGTACGGCGCCAGTCGAACAGCCCGTGCCGTTCCAGAGCCTCGCGGACAATCGACCAGTGAGCAGGAGTAGCCGAATCGATCAGATCACCGGTAATCACCAGGTGATCATACCCCCGGCGAACGAATTCTGCAAGCAAACGATCGAGCCTCACAAGCTGTTGACGATCCTTTCCGCCTGCCAGATGGAGGTCAGAAAGATGCGCTATGGTGACTTTCTTTTCAAAGGACACGGCTCTAATGTTGATTTACAGATTGAAAGCTTTAAATTTAGGCAGTAAACTGATAAACATGACCTATATTGACAACCAAAAAATTTCAGGTGTCATTTTGTTCATCACGATACTCTCCCTCAGGGGTACATGCGACAAGATACTTCGTTTTCCTAACCTGTGCCACCTGGAGCAGGCTTCAAAATCGACAAATCCAACATGTCAAAAAATATTTCCGCCGTTAAAAAGCTCTCCCGGAACCTTTGGTGGTCCTGGGATACCGAAGCCAAAACCCTCTTCAAAAGCCTCTCGCCGCTTTTGTGGGAACGAGTCAACCATAACCCTGTCGAACTGCTCCGACACATTTCCACAGATGAACTCGAGGCCCGCTGCTCCTGTGAGCTGGGCATAACGATCGACCGTGTCAACCGCCGTTTCAACGATTACATGGCCGAAACGAAAACCTGGGCGACAGAACATGCCCCCCAGGTCGTTTCAAATCCTGTCGCCTATTTCAGTGCCGAGTTCGGAATCCACGAGAGCATCCGCATCTACTCCGGCGGTCTGGGCATCCTCTCGGGCGACCACCTCAAATCAGCCAGCGATCTGGGCATCAATTTCATCGGCATCTCACTTTTTTACAAAGAGGGCTATTTCCGTCAGTTCCTGAACCATGACGGCTGGCAGATAGAAGATTACCCGTTGCAGTATCCCGAAAGCCTGCCGGTTGAAAAAGTCACCACCATCGATGGCAAGGATCTGATCATCGAGATCACCATCGCCCAGAGCACCGTCTTCGCCCAGGCCTGGAGCCTGAAGGTGGGGCGCGCCACACTCTACCTGCTCGACACCAACATTCCGGTCAACGAATCTCACTACCGCGAAATCTGCTCGCGTGTTTATGGAGGTGACCAGAACATGAGAATCAACCAGGAGATTCTGCTCGGCATCGGCGGCGTCAAGCTCCTTGAAGCGCTGAAAATCCAGCCGTCCGTTTATCACATGAACGAGGGACACTCTGCGTTTCTCACCCTTGAGCTGCTTGCTCGCGAGATCGCCGCTGGAGCAACGCTTGAGGAAGCGAAAAATCTGGTCAAGGAGCAATGCGTCTTCACTACGCACACCCCTGTTCCGGCAGGCCATGACCGTTTTTCAAGAGACATGATGCAGTACACCTTCTTCAGGTACCTGAATCTCGTCGGCATCGACTTCGAAGAGATCATGAAGCTCGGATCCGATAATCCTGAAAACACCTCGGGACTCTTCACCATGACCGTACTGGCCCTCAGGCTCTCCCGCTGCGCCAACGGTGTCTCGAAACTGCATGGAGAGGTCTCCCGCGAAATGTGGAAACATCTTTATTCGACCGATGATACCCGCCAGGTGCCGATTGGCCACATCACCAATGGCATCCATACCAGAAGTTGGAGCAGCGGCTTCACTGAACAGTTCTGGAAAAACCATGCCGAAAGCATCGAAGAGCTGTTTTTATCGCGGGAATCAGCAGAAGCCGTTCTGTCAAGAGTATCGGACAGTGAGCTGTGGTGCCTGCGCTACCGGCTCAAGCGCAACCTCATGGACTATATCTCGCGTTACCTTTCGAACCAGCTTTACCACCAGCACCAGTACACCTCGTACAAGTCAACCGATTCATCCCGTTCGGTCAAGAGCGCTCTGTCACCCGACGTCCTGACTCTCGGCTTTGCACGACGCTTCGCCACCTACAAGCGTGCACCACTGATCTTTCAGGATCTCGACCGACTGAATGCCATCGTCAACAATGCGAACATGCCTGTGCAGATCATCTTTGCCGGCAAGGCGCATCCGCATGACGACGCTGGCAAGGAGTACATCCGCCAGATAGTCGAACACTCCCGTCGTCCTCAATTTGTCGGCAAGGTTGTCTTCCTCGAAAACTACAATATCGGTGTCGCCAAACGCCTCATCTCCGGTGTGGATATCTGGCTCAACAACCCGGTAAGGCCCATGGAGGCCAGCGGCACCTCCGGCCAGAAAACCGTGTTGCACGGAGGCCTCAACCTCAGCATCATCGACGGATGGTGGTGTGAAGCCTACAACGGCACCAACGGCTGGTCGATCGGCAGCGGTGAAGAGAACGGTAATTATGATGAGCAGTACCGCTTCGACGCCGGCAAACTGTATGAAGTACTCGAACACCAGATCATCCCGACCTTCTACGAGCGCAACGAGCACAACCTGCCAGTCCGGTGGCTGAAAAACATTCGCAACGCCATTGCAACCATCGCCCCGGTCTACAACACCGACCGCATGGTCAGGGAGTATACCATGCGCTACTACCTCAAGGAGCCACGCCCCTGAGCATCCGAAGAGCAATATGACGTCATCTGTACACACCACTCAACCCCCCCCTGCCGCGGTCAGCCTCGGCAGGGGGCTCGATCTGCGCTCACCGGTCATGCTCGCCTCCGGCACCGTATCATACGGCCAGGAGCTTTCGCAACTCTGTGACCTGTCAAAAATCGGCGGACTTGTCACCAAAGCAATCTCACCAGAACCCCGTACGGGCAATCCGCCACAAAGAATCGCTGAGACCTCCTGTGGCATGATCAATGCCATCGGCCTTGCCAATGTCGGCCTTGACCGGTTTGTCACCGACAAGGTACCGTTCCTCCAGACGCTCGACACCAGGGTCATCGTCAACATCGCAGGAAAATCGATCGATGACTACTGCCAGGTGGTCGAACGGCTCGACACCATCGAAGGCATCGCCGCGTACGAACTGAACCTCTCCTGCCCGAACGTCAAGGGAGAGTGCATGATCATGGGTGTCAGCCCCGATGCGACTCGCCAGATCGTCACCACCCTGCGGGCCCTCACTAACCGGCACCTGATGGTCAAGCTCACGCCCAACGTCACCTCAATCAGCGCTATCGCTCTTGCTGCCGAAGAGGCCGGAGCTGACTCAGTTTCGCTCATCAATACCGTGGTCGGTATGGCAGTGGACTACCGCACCCGCAAACCGCTGCTGAAAAACGTCACCGGTGGGCTCTCTGGCCCGGCAATCAAACCGATAGCCCTGGCTAAAGTCTGGGAGGTCTCGAAAGCCGTGAAAATCCCTGTCGTCGGCATGGGTGGCATAGCATCGTTTGCCGATGCCATGGAGTTTTTCCTCGTCGGAGCCAGCGCCATCCAGATCGGCACGATGAACTTCGTCTATCCCGATATCGGAGAAAAGATCGCTGATGCCATTAACGGCTTTTTCTCCGCTCCCGACGCACCGCTGTTCAGCGACTATGTCGGCACTCTGATTGTATGACCGGCAGGATCACAGTCCATTCAGACCGATCCTGCCGGTCTGGTTTTTCATTCACCCTAACTCTCATACTCCATGCGCATAGGAATAGGTATTGATGTCCATCCTTTCGCGGAAGGACGAACACTGGTCATCGGCGGCGTTGAAATTCCCGGCCACGCAGGCCTCGATGGTCACAGCGACGCCGACGTGCTCTTGCATGCCGTCAGCGACGCACTGCTCGGTGCGGCGGCCCTCGGTGATATCGGCCTGCATTTCCCCAACACCAGCGCTGACTACAAGGACATCGACAGCATGATCCTGTTGAAGCATGTCAGAAAACTTCTGGAGCGTGAAGGGTACAAACCGGTCAACGTCGATGCCATGCTGCTGCTCGAAGAGCCGAAAATCGCCCCCTACATCAACGACATGCGCCGCAACATCGCTCGCTGCCTCGAACTCGAAATGAACGCCGTATCGGTGAAAGCAACAACCAATGAAAAGCTCGGATACGTTGGGCGCGCCGAAGGCGCCTGCGCCCACGCCGTGTGTTTGATCGAGTGAAGAGAAGAGGTGGGCTGGTGGACGAATGTAAAAAGTGGACGAAGTGGACGCCCCCAATGCAAGAATATGTTTTCCTCTTCGTCCGCAAAGTCCACTTCGTCCACAATCTTGCATTCACCCCACCTCACCTCTCAGCACTTGCACCGGCAAATAGCTCGTGGCTCTTCTTGCCGGGCCTACAGAGGAGATCACCGCGATCAGAATGCCGAAAAAGATGACGAGCAGGTGAGCATCCAAAGTTTCCACGAGCAGAAGACGATCGCTGCTTATCACCCCCGCACTGCTCGGAGCGAACCGTATAGCTCCGATAAGCGTGCAGCAGAAATGCCCCACCGGACTGCCGGCAAGAACTCCGAAGCTTCCCATAATCATTCCTTCAAGCATGAAAATGATCGTGATGCTTTTTCGCTGCACTCCCATAGAGCGCAGAATGGCAATATCCTTCATCTTCTGCAGCACCACCGTCGTCATGACCGATGAGACACCAAGACCAGCCACAACAAAGACGAAACTTACCAGAACCATGGTGATCACTCCATTACGATTGTAGAAATCGATCACATTCCGGTTGCTTTCGCTCCAGCTTTTGGTATCGTATCCTGTCAGTTTCCTGATCCTTGCCGCAATCAGGTCGGCCTGGTCTATATCCGAAATCCTCAGTCCGATACCAGTCACGGTACTCGATGACAGGGCCTCCATGCGCTGGGCCAGCGAAAGATTGACATAACCCTCTTTCTCATCCTTCGCATTGAACCCGCTCCTGAACCGTCCCACAACCACAACGGGGTACTCATGGCCTTCCTTGTCCACCAGGATGACGTTATCGCGGTACCCTGCCTTGAGCTTGTCGGCAAGCATGGAGCCTAAAATGATACCATTCGGCGTCCATGCAAGTTCAGACAGGGCATCAGGTTCGAGCAGATTTTTTTTAAGGCCGGCAATGCCAGCTTCAAGCGATGGAACGACACCTTTGGCAAAACAGGGGGTAAAGCGGCTCTTGTTGCGAGCAAGCAGCTTGCTGGTCACATAAGGCGATATATCCTCGACCTCCCTGACAGAACTGAGCGTCCGAACAACCTGGTTGTAGTTCCTGATCACCACTTTCCTGTCGGTCGTCACATTTTTTTTCACAAAGGCGATACGGCCCTGCATGATTCCAATGAGGTTGTCGGGAACCTCCGCAATAAGCCTGTCGGCGCCAATCGTGATATGCGGCGCCGTATCGATAAGCTTCGAAAAGACATTCTGCGACGAGCCCCGCGCCACGGCGATCGTCGTGACCATCATAGCCGATCCGACCGCGACACCCAGCGCGGTCAGAACAGTCTGTCGCTTTCTTTCACGCAGGTGAACCCAGGCGAAACGAAGATGGTCTGAAAAAGTCATGTCCTTGCGGATTCAGAAAAATTGGCTGTACCGTATTTGGTCGTGCTGCAATGAAATATCATCCGAATCCTCTATCTTGAGATTCATATGACACCCAAAGGCTTCAATGGTGTAATAAATCAAATTAAGCCGTCAAAAACTAACCTGAGCAACCAAGGAGTGTAAAGCGTGAAAAAAATTGGCATCCTTACCAGCGGAGGCGACTGCGGTGGACTGAACGCCGTTATCAAAGGCGCCGCCCTTATGGCCATGAACAAGGGACTTGAACTCTATGTCATCCCGAACGGCTATGCCGGACTCTATAACCTCCTGAACCAGGATCGCCTGGTCAGGTTCGACGAGGCCCGTCTCGACCAGTTCGAAGCCGGTTTCGCCGGCTCGGAAGCGGGCCATTCGAGGGTCAAAATCAAGGCGATCAGCAACCCTGACAAATATAACCGCATCAAGGTCGGCATGAAAAAGTTCGATCTCGACGCGCTGATCATCAGCGGTGGAGATGACTCCGGCAGCGTCATGATCGACCTGAACCTCAACGGCGTCCAGTGCATTCATGCCCCAAAAACCATGGACCTCGATTTGCAGACCTATTCGGTAGGAGGCGACTCAACCATCAACCGCATCGCCCAGTTCGTCGAAGATCTCAAGACCACGGGGCGCACCCACAACAGGGTTCTGGTCACCGAGGTTTTTGGTCGTTACGCCGGTCATACAGCGTTTCGCAGCGGTGTTGCCGCAGAGGCTGACTGCATCCTGATTCCTGAAATTCCGGTTGATTGGGATATCGTCTACGAACACGTTGTCGAGCGCTTCACCCGGCGCATCAGGCAAAGCGACGTTCACAGCGGCACCTACACAATTGTCGTCGCCGAAGGCATGAAAAACGCCGATGGCACCGACATCGTCGATGAATCGGCTGGCATCGATGCTTTCGGTCATAAAAAGCTGGCTGGAGCCGGAAAATTTGTCTGTCAGCAGATACAGAAGCGCTTCAAGACCGATGCGCGTATGCCCCTCTTCATGAAAGAGACCGGCATGTTCGTCGAAGGTATCTATGAAATTCCTGAAGTACGAGAAGTTCATCCAGGCCATCTTGTCCGCGCCGGTCACTCATCGGCCTACGACATCAACTTCGGATTTGAAGCCGGAGCCGCTGCTGTTCTGCTGCTGCTCGAAGGTAAAACCGGTGTAACGATCTCTAAAGTCAAGGGACGGAAAGTCGAGTACATCGACTCTTCTAAAGCAATCGCCCAGCGACATGTCGATCTGGATCATGTAGCCTTGTACGAATCGCTTGGCATCTGCTTCGGCAGGATACCGAACGCTTACGACCCTATCCTGCGTGAAGTTGACGGCGTCTACGAAAGGATTTACTGAGGATAGCCGATGAAGTGGACAGAGAATGGCAAGAGAGTGCTCTTTCGTCCACTTTGTCCACTTCTCCTTCAATAAATCGGGAACAATACCTATTTTCAGGGTATACTACTGTTTTTCAATCCAATGCTATTGTCATGAACAAGTCTGCGAAAATATGGATGAACGGCGAGCTGATCGACTGGAATGACGCCAAGATCCATATCATGTCACACGTCATCCATTACGGTTCATCGACTTTCGAAGGAATCCGGTGTTATGATACGGCCAAAGGGTCGGCGATTCTCTTTCTCGACGAGCATATCCGCCGCTTGAGGGACTCATCGAAAATCTATCGCATAGAGATACCCTACTCCGAAACCGAGCTGAAAGAGGCCTGTATCGCCACCATCAAGTCGAATGACCTCAAAGCCTGCTACCTCCGGCCAATCGTCTATCGCGGACTGGGCGCTCTCGGCGTCAATCCGCACCGTGCCGCCATCGAAGTAGCCATCGCCACCTGGGAGTGGGGCGCCTACCTCGGCGATGATGTCCTGGAAAACGGTGTCGATGTCCGGGTCTCCTCATGGAACCGCCTCGCCCCCAACACCATGCCGTCGTGGGCCAAAGCCGGGGGTAACTACCTGAATTCCCAGCTCATCAAGATGGAGGCCCTGATGGACGGATACGCCGAAGGGCTGACGCTCGATGTCAACGGCTATGTGGCTGAAGGCAGCGGCGAAAACATCTTCGTCATCAGGGACAAGGTGATCTACACGCCCATGACCGCCCAATCGATTCTGCCCGGCTTCACCCGTGGAGCGGTCATGCACATCGCCCGTGAGCTCGGTTACGAGGTACGTGAGACGGTTATCCCGCGTGAAGCCCTTTACGTGGCCGACGAAATCTTCCTGACCGGCACGGCAGCAGAGATAACTCCGGTCAGAAGCGTTGATAAATACCCGATCGGCGACGAAAAGCGTGGCCCGGTGACTGAAGTGTTGCAACATCACTACCTCAGAATCGTCCAGACCGGAGAGGATCCGTACAGCTGGCTGACCTTCATCTGAGCCTAAACGCATGAGCTGGCAGCAAATTATCGGTCACGAACATCAGCTCCGGGTGCTCAGAACGGCACTTGGAGCTGATCGCTTGGCTCATGCCTATCTCTTTGCAGGCCCTGAAGGCTCAGGGAAAGAGACCGTAGCATTCGAACTGGCTAAAATCCTCAACTGCCGGAACAGCCACGACCAGCCTGGCGAAGGTTCGTGCGGTGTATGCGAAAGCTGTCGGCAAACTGATCGGCTCCTGCACCCAAATGTCGAGTATCTTTTTCCGGTAGAGGCTGCCCTTCTCGAATCCTCCGATCCTTCTAAAAAGGAGAACAAAAAGCTTATCGAAGCAAAGGAGCGCTATGAAGCGCTGATTGAAGAGAAGCTGCGGAATCCCTTCTTCACTCCGGCCATGGAGCGTTCTATGGGCATCCTGACCGAACAGGTGCTCATGTTGCAGCAGAAAGCCGCGCTCGCGCCTCGTGACGGCGGCAAAAAGGTGTTCATTATCTCACAGGCTGAACGGCTTCACCCGACGGCTGCCAACAAACTCCTGAAGCTGCTGGAGGAGCCCCCGGCACACGTCATCTTCGTGCTGGTCTCCTCACGCCCTGAATCGGTGCTGCCCACCATCCGCTCACGCTGCCAGACGCTCTCCTTCGCCCGCCCGAAACCGGCAGAGATCGAATTCTGGATGTCACAACGTGCGCCTCAGCTTGATCAAAATGAACGGCGTTTCATCGCCAGCCTCGCGCGCGGCAACCTCTGCAATGCCCTGGAGCTCATCGAAGCCCAAACCGGCGCAGGCACCGCTCCTGCGGTTGTCGGCATCCGTAACCAGGCTATCGATTATCTCAGGAACATCCTCACCCCATCCAAGTTCCACGAAGCCATCACCACCTGCGAAGAGATGTCGAAAAACCTCTCGCGCCCGGAGCAGATCATCTTCCTCGACTCGCTCCTGCTCTTTTTCCAGGATGTCACCCGCCGCAGCATCGACTCCGCCTTCCCTGAACTCAACAACCCCGACCTGTCGGACTCAACGAACCGTTTCGTCAAAGGCTTCCCCGGCAAAGACCTCTACCGAGCATCAACCGTCATCGAAGAAGCCATGCGCTCCCTCGAACGCAACGCCAGCATCCTTCTCGTCATGGCCGGCATGACCGCCGAATTGAGAGGGATATTGGGGAAGAGGTGACGAGTGACGAGAGAAGAGAATGGGCAATGGATAGTTGATAGTTGATAGCCACCAGTATCCGGTCGGCTACCGCACACAAAGCTTGAACAATGTGCTCCATCGCGATGACAGGATAATGTGAGACTTGTTTTTGTGTGTCATTCTGAGGAGGCTTGCCGACGAAGAATCCAGTTCTTTCGAGTAGCACCGAGGCGTTTCGACTGGATGCTTCATTTCATTCAGCATGACAGGCCAAATAAGGCTAATTACTTGATAGATCGTGCATGTTAATGGAAAGTAGAAAAATCGGTATCGGTATCAAAATCGGTATCCAAATCGAAAAAAAAGATCATAGTACGTTGGTAGTACATGATTTTCTTAGGAATGGATAGTTGAATAGTTGAATAAAGGGAATGATGAGGCTGAGTGCTAAGTGCTGAGTGCTGAGTGCTGAGTGCTGAGTGCTGAGTGCTGAGTGCTGAGTGCTGAGTGCTGAGTGCTGAGTGCTGAGTGCTGAGTGCTGAGTGCTGAGTGCTGAAAATAAAAGGAATTCGGGAAAACCGCCCTTAAAATCTTCTATCCAATAAGACTTATACAACCATCAGACCTATCACTCCCATCTCACCTCTCCCCGGTGGTGGCGTCGAGCCAGGCGAGATACTCCGGTAATCCGGCGGTTATCGGGAGTTGAATTATTTCCGGTACGTCGTAGGGGTGGTACTCGCGAATGTAGCTTTCAAGATCGGCGTAGCGTTTGGTGGTGGTCTTGATGAAGAGCGATACTTCGTCGTCCTGCTGAATCTCGCCGTCCCAGAAAAAGAAACTGCGAATGTCGGACAACTGGACGCAGGCGGCCAGCCGGTTTTCAAGAATCCCCTGCGCCATCTTTTCCGCCTCCTCCCGGTTGGGCGCCGTCGTGATGACCATGCAATAACCGCCTGAGTCCGTGTTCATGTCTGTTTATTGTTTTCTCTTCCCCGGTATCCAAATCGGTATCGGTATCCAAATCGGATTTTTTTTCTGCTCGGTCGGATTTTTTTCTGCTCGATACCGATACCGATTTCGTTACCGATTTGGAGTCGAATTTCCCCTAATATCCATTATCCATTAAAGTTCTATCAACTCCTTCGTAAACCGCTGCAACGGTTCCGCACCGTCGGGACCGAGTACCACCATATCCTCGATGCGTACGCCGAAGCGGCCGGGAAGGTAGATTCCTGGTTCGATCGTGAAAACCGTGCCCTCCCTGAGGGTTCCGGTCGCGGCAGTGCCGACACGCGGGGCTTCGTGCACCTCGATGCCGACACCGTGACCGAGCCCGTGGCCGAAAGCTTCGCCGTACCCTTCTGCGGCGATAAAGTTTCGCACCTCTGCGTCGAGGTCGCGGGCGGATATGCCCGCTCTGGCGAAGTCAATGCCAAGCTGCTGCGCCTGCTGCACGATACGGTACACCTTCCGCTGCTCCTCCGATACCTTGCCGAAAGCGATCGTGCGGGTCTGATCGGAAGCGTAGCCATCGACAAGGCAGCCCATATCGATGACAATGAGCGTACCCGGCTCGAATTTCGATGCGGTCGGTCTGGCGTGCGGCATGGCAGCCCGAATGCCTCCTGCCACGATGGGATCGAATGAATCCTTTTCGGCTCCCAGCTTCCGGTGACGGTACGATATTTCGGCGGCAATATCGATTTCGGTAACCTCCGGGCCAATCATGCCGATAACCGCCTCAAGGACCAATTCGCTGATGGCAACAGCCCGACGCATTCTCTCAAGCTCTTCGACATGCTTGAGTTCGCGAAACTCGTCGAAAAAGGCCGTTACGGGCACAAGCTCGCGATTGGCGAGTTTTTCGGAAAGCTGACGCATCTCGTGCCAATTCACCTGATCAGCCTCCAGCGCCATGCGGTCACCGAGCTTCCAAGGGCCCGAGGCAAGCGTGGTGGCAAGAGTATCCTTCAGAATCACCGTTGCAATACCGGAGGTCTCCTGCCTCACCTGCTCCTGATAACGGAAATCGGTGAAGAGTACCGCTGTACCTCCTGCAAGTAACAGCTTCGCGTTCGATCCGCTGAATCCGGTCAGCCAGCGAATGGAGGCCAGATCGGTCACCAGGAGTGCTTCGAGCCCTTCGGCAGACATTTTCCGGTAAATCGTTGTTCGTAATCCCTGACGATAGCCATGAAGATGATCGGAAAGCATAAATTGACTGAAATAGTGAAAAGGGCAGATATGGAGGCGTCTGTTGGTAAAAGACGTAATTGTTAGTATACTGTAATCTAATCTTTTTCTTCATTTCGACCCCGTCTTGCATCATGCGTCAACAGGAGCTTCTACAGAAACTGCTGGAAGGAGAGCATCTTTCCGGTCAGGAAATGGAATCTTGCATGAACTCAATCATGGAAAACCGGTTTACCGAAGCTGGAACCGGAGCCATCCTGGCGCTGCTGCAAAAAAAAGGAGTCACCCCTGCAGAAGCGATCGGCGCTTATGAATGCCTCATCGCCAGAGCCACCCCGATCACTATCGACCCACAGGCTGTCGATACCTGTGGTACTGGCGGAGACCATACGGGAACGTTCAACATCTCCACAGCCGCAACCTTCATCGCCTGCGCTGCCGGTGTACCGATAGCCAAGCACGGTAACCGCTCGATCACCAGCAAATGCGGCAGTGCCGATGTACTCGAAGCGCTCGGCTACAAGATCGATCTTCCGCCGTCTTTCACCGAAGAGCAGTTCTGCCAGACAGGTTTCGCGTTTCTGTTCGCTCCGATGTACCATCCTTCAATGAAAGCCGTAGCCTCCATTCGCAGGGAACTCGGCATCAGGACGATCTTCAACATGCTTGGGCCACTCATCAACCCGGCCAGGGTCAAACGACAGCTTGTCGGGGTTTTCGATCCTTCCGTCATGGAGATCTACGCGGAGGTGCTCGCCTTCTCCGGATGCGAACATGCGATGATTGTCCACGGCAAAACGGAAAAAGGCAGTGGCCTTGACGAACCCAGTGTCAGCGGAGCGACCTCCATCATCGAGATCACTGAAGGAGGCCTCTGCTACCATACGGTGCATCCTGAGGATTTCGGACTGGGAAGATGGACTATTGATGCCTTGTCGGGTGGAGACAGTGCCGCCAATGCACAGATCATCAGGGAAATTCTCGACGGCTCCGCCTCACAGGCAAAAATCGATGCCGCCCTTTTCGCCTCAGCCATTACCTGCTATGTTTCGGGAATGGCCTCCTGTATCGACGAGGGCATGAGCCTTTCAAGGGAGAGTCTCGAAACCGGCGCGGCCATGGAAAAAATGATCCGGATCATCGAAACGAACCGGCAGCTTGCTCTCGAATACCAAGCAACAACCAACTGAATGCTTATAATTTGCAAAAAAACAGGTATACTACCTGCTTTGTTTCCAGCCGAAGCAAGAATCTGTAAATCATGAACGGAAGTGAAACGGTCAACCCTGAGATGCACCTGAACCTCGACGAAAAGCTGCATCAGTCAGGCATAAGCCAGTCCAGACAGAAAATCATTCAGCAGGCTCTTGAGAACGTCAACAGGCCCGGTTTCCGTATCGAGCCCTCTGCGATCGTCCCCCTCATGAAGCCGGTCACCTGGTTTCCGCCGATGTGGGCGTTCGCCTGCGGCGTGGTCTCCACCGGTGAGAGTGTTTCACAGAATATCTCTATCCTGATCCGGGGCATTATCCTTGCTGGTCCGTTGATGTGCGCCATGTCCCAGACCATGAACGACTATTTTGACAGGGAGGTCGATGCCATCAACGAACCGGAACGACCGATTCCGGCAGGAAAAATCTCCAAACAGGCAAGCTGGCTGATCACCTTTGGCCTTATCCTGACGGGCTTCCTGGTCGCCCTGACCATTCACCCCTATGTCATGGCCATCGCTTTCGTCGGCGTCCTGATGTCACACGCCTACTCCGGACCTCCCATCAGGGCAAAGAGAAACGGCTGGTACGGCAACCTGATCGTCGGCCTCGCCTATGAAGGGGTAGCCTGGCTCACCGGGAGCTTTTCAATTACCCAGGGGGTTCCCTCGTCCGAATCGATCGCCCTGGCCATCATTTTCTCCTTAGGCGCACACGGCATCATGACCCTGAACGATTTCAAGTCAGTGGTCGGTGACCGCATACGCAAAGTCGCCTCGATTCCGGTACAACTCGGTGAAAAAAACGCAGCGATCCTCGCGTCCGTCGTGATGGATGCTGCCCAGCTTGCGGCCATTGCCATCCTTGTCTCGAAAGGCTCCATGATCCCGACCAGCATCGCCGTAACGCTTCTGGTGATGCAACTTCCGATGCAGAAAATACTCATTGACCATCCCGCGGAAAAAGCGGTCTGGTACAATGCCTTCGGCACCCTGCTCTACGTCCTCTCCATGATGGTCTGCGCCGTAGGCATAAGGCCGTAAGCAATGAGCAATGAGCTTTTTTATTCTCTCTTCCTTTTCTTCTGACTGATCCGACCGATCTTACTGATCTTAAGGAGCACCGGAAAAACCTTTTCTGTTTTTCCGCGTTATTTCGTATACTCCGTTTCATTTTTTAACGCCAATCGATCCAACCATGTCCAAAGTCTGTGTGCTGACCGGAAAAAGGCCGATATACGGCAATAACGTTTCCCATGCCAACAACCATACCCGCACCCGTTTCGAGCCCAACCTCCACACCAAGAGAATCTGGATCGAGGAAGAAAAGCGCTGGGTCAAGGTTCGCCTCACGGCAAAGGCGATGAAGATCATGTCGAAAACCGGCACTGCCGAACTCGCCAAGCTCATGAAATAAGCGTTGTCGCAAACGGCTTTCTCACTCTTCTGAAATTTCAAGGCTCATCCACACGGCTGAGCCTTTTTTTATCTATGGACAAATCAGTCACCATCTATACCGACGGCGCATGCAGCGGCAATCCGGGAAA
>JAAXWL010000123.1 GCA_013334975.1 Chlorobiaceae bacterium | reverse complement strand
TGGGAAAGAGCCTGAAAAGGTGTTCGGAGATCAGCAGATCCAGCACGGCGTCGCCCAGGAACTCGAGTCGCTGGTTCGATTCCGGCTTTTCGCCCTCTTCGTTGTGGTCATGCAGAACAGAGCGGTGGGTGAGTGCCGTCAGGTAGATCATCTGGCCGTTGCAGGGGCAACCGGTCAGGCGCTCAAGATGGTGTGCTGTTTCGGGTTCGAGAAGCCAGGTAGAGCCGCTGACGTCCGAAGATCCCTGTTGGTCTTCGGACGCCTCGGGACGATTGAACGTGAGTGACATCAGTTTTTGCCACAGGTGCGCCATCGTTGAGCCATTTCCGGTCAGGCGGAGGGCCCTTTTCTGAAGATCAGGCAGCCATTATGACCACCGAATCCGAATCCGTTATTCAGGGCATATTCGATTTGGCGTGCTTTCGGTACATTGGGGGTCACATCGACATCGATTTCCGGATCGATCGAGTCGCAGTTGATAGTCGGTGGTACCATCTGGTTCTGTAATGCCAGAATGCAGGCGATCGATTCGACGACGCCCGCAGCACCAAGGAGGTGGCCGGTCATCGATTTGGTCGAGCTGATGCTGAGTTTGCCGGCATTCTCTCCGAAGACCTTTTTAATGGCTTTGATTTCAGCCAGGTCACCCAGAGGTGTCGAGGTGCCGTGGGTGTTGACATAGTCGATTTTCTCGGCTGTGATACCTGCCATATTCATGGCGGTGTTCATGGCGGTGACGGCGCCAAGCCCTTCCGGATGGGGAGCTGTCAGGTGATGAGCATCTGCTGAAGCGCCCATGCCTGCTATTTCTGCATAGATCTTCGCGCCTCGCTGAACAGCCGATTCGTATGTCTCCAGCACTAATGAACCGGCGCCCTCGCCCATGACGAAGCCATCACGATTGATGTCGTATGGTCTCGATGCTCTCTGCGGGTCGTCGTTTCTGGTTGACAGAGCCCTTGCCGCATTGAATCCGGCGACGCTCATCGGGGTGATTGGCGCTTCGGAACCGCCGCAGACCATGTAATCGGCCATGCCCATCTGTAAAAGCATGAAGGCATCCATGATGGCGTGAAGGGAGGTTGCACAGGCTGATGCGGTGGCGTAGTTCGGCCCCATGAGGGAGTTTCTGATCGATATCTGTCCGGCGGCTATGTCGGGGATCAGCATAGGAATGAAGAAGGGGCTCACCCTGCGTGGGCCTCTGTCGAGATACTGGCGGAACTGCTGGTCGTAAACGGTCATACCACCGATGCCTGATCCATGGACGACGCCGATCCTTGTGGGATCGATTGACGACCGGTCAAGGCCAGAGTCTTTGAGTGCCTGTTCGGCAGCAATGACACCGTACTGGCAGTAAGGGTCCATGCGGTCGGCGGATTTTTTGTCGATAAAGGTTTCAGCCTTGAAATCCTTCAGCTCGCAGGCGAACGTCGTGGCAAAATCGGTCGTATCGAAATAGGTTATCGGTGCAGCACCGCTTTTGCCTTCCATAAGGGATATCCAGAATTCCCCGGTTGAAAGACCGATCGGCGAGAGTACCCCGATTCCGGTGACGACGATTCTTTTAAGTTCCAGACCCATCTGTTCAGATTTAAGTTGTTTCAGGCAGGGCACGAGCCCTGCCCGAAGAGAATGCCTCTGTTCTTACTTCTTGTTGACGATGTAGTCTACAGCTTGCTTTACGGTACCGATTTTCTCGGCATCTTCATCAGGAATCTGGACGCCGAACTCATTTTCGAGTTCCATGATCAGTTCTACCGTATCCAGCGAATCGGCGCCGAGGTCGTCGGCAAATTTCGCTTCTGGTGTGATCTGATCCTTGTTGACACCCATCTTGCTGACGATAATATCGTACACTTTCTCTCTGATTTCATCTGCGCTCATGGCACTGTTCTCCGGGTTTAGGGTTGCTTACTGAATAAGTATGTGCGTTAATATACAAAAGAAAAAAAGGCCGGGCAAACTGACCTCCCGACAGGGTCGTTACATGACCATGCCGCCGTTGACACTCAGTACCTGTCCGGTGATATACGAGGATTGATCACCAGCAAGGAAAGTTACGGCATCAGCGACGTTCTGTGGGGTTCCAAAGGTGCCCAGTGGAATGGCGTCGAGCATTTTCTGACGGACTTCATCCGAAAGTGCATCGGTCATTTTTGAGGAGATGAACCCGGGGGCAATGGCGTTCACCCTGATGTTGCGTGAGGAGAGCTCCTTGGCGACCGATTTGGTGAAGGCGATAACGCCGCCTTTCGATGCGGCATAGTTGGCCTGGCCGGCATTGCCCATGATGCCGACAACCGATGCTATGTTGATGATCGAACCGGAACGCTGTTTCATCATGATGCGCGAAACGGCTTTCGTGCAGTTGAAGGTGCCTTTCAGGTTGACAGTCAGCACGGCATCCCAGTCTTCATCACTCATTCTCATGAGGAGGCCGTCTCTGGTGATTCCTGCGTTGTTGACCAGGATGTCGATCCTGCCGTTTTCGGCAGCAATTTCGTTGAAAACCTTCTGGCAGGCCTCGCTGCTTGTGACGTCAAGCTCCTTGCGGGTGACCCTGGCGCCTGCTGCCTTGAGGGCAGCTTCGGTTTCGGCGAGCCACTCGACCTTGACATCTCCAATGACGAGATCAGCCCCTTTCGAGGCAAGCTCCAGGGCGATAGCCTGACCGATTCCGCGTGCGGCTCCCGTAACCATAGCGGTTTTTCCTTTGAACATGGTCATGTTGTTTTCTTGCGTTTTCTTTGGTTAAGCCTGTTCGAGCATGGCGGCAACCTGTCCGGCGGTATCGACTCCGGCAGTTACGGATGCTTTGCTGATCCTTTTGATAAGCCCCTGGAGCACTTTCTGGGGGCCGACTTCGATGAATTCCGTGACTCCGGCATCGACCATGCTCTGAACCGATTGACTCCAGAGTACCGAACTGGTAAGCTGGCTGATCAGATTGGCACGGATTTCTGATGCCGAGGTGACCGGTGTTGCTACAACATTCATACACACGGGGATTTCCGCATCCCTGATCGTGATGGAGTCGAGTGTCTCGGCCAGCTCCTTTTCGGCAGGTTTCATCAGAGGGGAGTGGAAGGCGCCGGAGACGACAAGCTCTTTGGCCATTCTTGCTCCTTTCGAAGGGGCGAGCTGCACGGCTTTCCTGACAGCTTCGACATCGCCCGAAATGACGATCTGGCCGGGTGAGTTGAAGTTGGCCGTCTGAACGATGCCGGAAAGGCGGGCCTCCTGAAGCAGTGATTCGATGGCCGAATCTTCCATACCGATAATGGCGGCCATGGTGCCCGGCGTGAGTTGCCCTGCGTTCTGCATCAGTTCGCCACGTTTTGCCACGACCCTGACGGCATCTTCGAAAGAGAGTGCTCCGGCAAAACAGAGGGAGGTGTACTCACCGAGGCTGTGGCCGGCGGTCATGGCAACGCCTTGACGTCCAAGCAGGCTTGCTGCGGCATAACTGTGCAGGAAGATGGCAAGCTGAGTATACTTCGTTTGTTTCAACTCATCTTCGCTGCCGGTGAACATGATGCTGGTGATCGAATAACCGAGTATGGCGTCGGCCAGATCCATCAATGCCCGTGCCTGAGAAAATTGCTCATAAATATCGTGTCCCATACCGCAGTACTGGGAGCCCTGGCCGGGGAAAATGAATGCTTTCATATCCTGTTGTTGCTGTGATGAATGGTTGGGCTTACTGCCACCGGATATAAATACCGCCCCAGGTGTAACCTGCTCCGAAGCTGACCAGAACAAGGTTAGATCCTTTATGGAGCTTGCCTTGTTCATCGAGTTCGGCAAGGCAGATCGGTACGGTGCCAGCGGTCGTGTTGCCGTATTTCTCGATATTCATCATGACCTTGTGTTCAGTGAGTCCCATACGATCGGCAGTGGCATGGATGATGCGCTGGTTTGCCTGGTGAGGGATGAGCCAGTCGATGGTGTCAGCCGTCAGATGGTTGCGTTGCATGATCTCTTCGGCGACATCAGCCATTGCCTTGACAGCGGCCTTGAAGACCTGCTTGCCGTCCTGACGGATGAAATGGAGGTGTTGGTCGACGGTTTCATGCGAAGCCGGGAGGCGGCTCCCGCCGGCGGGCATCAGCAGGTGCTCTTTGCCGTTCAGCCCGTCTGAATAGAGCCTGGCGTCGAGTACGCCGTATCCCTCTTCACTGGCGGCTTCGAGAATGACTCCGCCAGCCCCGTCACCGAAGAGTATCGCCGTCGAGCGGTCGGTATAGTCGAGGATGGACGACATTTTGTCAGCGCCAATGATCATCACTTTTTTGCAGTTGCCCGATTCGATGAACTGGGCGCCGGTGTACAGTCCGTAAACAAAGCCTGAGCAGGCGGCAGAAAGGTCGTAACCCCAGGCGTTTTTCGCGCCAATGTTGCCCTGGACAATGCAGGCTGTTGCGGGGAAAACCATATCGGGGGACATGGTTGCGACGATGATGAGGTCGATTTCGTCCGCTGAAATGCCTCGCTTGTCGAGCAGTTGTCGGGCAACTTCGGTGCACATGTACGAAGTTGGCTTTTCCGGATCTCTGAGAATTCTCCGTTCTCTGATACCGGTACGGCTCGTTATCCAATCATCATTGGTATCGAGAATGCGCTCAAGATCCTTGTTGGTGATGACCTCTTCAGGCAGGTACCTGGCGGTCGTCGTTATGGCAGCTTTCATTATTTTGGTTTCCATTGATGATCGAACGGATGAAGAGAAATCTGCCGGAGACAGACTCTCCGGCAAAGCGTAAGGGCTGAGACGCGAACAACACGGAGCTTCATGGTCTTCACAGGAATCCGTCAGGACAGCATTTCTGCAATACGCTCGTTAACACGTTGTTCGATCATGTGTTCAGCCATGTAGATCATGTTTTTGATGGCGCGTGATGAGGATCGTCCGTGACCGACGATGGAGATTCCGTCAACGCCGAGGAACGGAACTCCTCCGAACTTTTCGACATCGAACGGTTCGAACAGCGCCTTGAATGCCTTTCCGGTCAGGGCGGCTGCGCCCGGGTCGAGCTGGCCCGACAGGACGAGTTTCTCAAGCTCGGGTTTGAAGAGAGAACCCAGGAAGTGCGGGATGCTTTCGCCGAATTTGAGGATGGTGTTGCCGACCAGGCCATCGCAGACGACGATGGTCGCCTTTCCGGCAAGAATGTCGTGGCCCTCGATGTTGCCGATGAAATTGATTTTTTTCTCGCGGTCAGCTTCCTGTAAAAGCCTGTAAGCCTGTTTGAGATACTCGGGGCCCTTGCCCTCCTCTTCTCCTATATTCAGCAGTCCGGTCAGGGGTTTTTCGATATTGGCGGCATATCGCTGGTAGATGGTCAGCATTTCTGCGAACTGCACCAGGTTTTCCGGTTTGCAGTCAACGTTGGCGCCGACATCGACGATATTGGTAAGCCCTTCTCCGATTCTCGGGAAGTAGGCGTAAATAGTTGGGCGAAGCACGCCAGGAATTCTTCCAAGCACAAACAACGATGCAGCCATCTGGGCACCAGTGTTTCCTGCACTGACATACGCATGAGCCAGGCCTTCTTTGCAGAGCTTCAGGCCACGGACAAGGGATGAATCCTGCTTCGTTTTGACGGCGGTCGCCGGAACGTCCTCCATGGTGACGACTTCAGGGGCATGCATGAAGCGCAGGTTGAGGTCGGCGGTGTCATGCTGTTTCAGGAAGGGGCTCACTTTTTCCTCCTGTCCGATCAAGAGAATCTCAAACCGGTTTCCGCTTTCACGAAGGGCCTCCAGGGTGCCATCGACAACGCACGCCGGTGCATTGTCGCCACCCATGGCATCCACGACAATGGTCAACATGGCGATGCTGTCTTGTTTACTGGATACTGCTTAAGCGACGACAATCTTGCCGGTAACCTGACGACCGCGATAGTGGCCGCAATGACGGCAGGCGCGGTGAGGTAAGGTTGGCTCACCACAGTTCGGGCAGAGAACCGTAACGGCCGCCTTGGTGCGGGCATTGAACTGTGCTCTTCTCTTGTCCCTTCTGGACTTGGACATCTTGGCTTTTGGGTTAGCCATAATCTGTTCAGTTTAAAATCAACGATTAACGATACTTGTTTTTCAATTGTTCAAGCGACTCCTGCCAGGAACGGTCGAGTGAGGCCTCTTCACGAGTCTCATGAGTCTCCTCCTCGTGCAGAACCCCGCAATCGGGATAGTCCGTACAGGTTACTTTCATCGGGACGGAGAGCAGGAGCGTTTCACGGACATCCTCGGTAAGGTCGATCGAAAGGGTATTTCTGTCGATAAGACGGTACTCTTCGTCACGCTCTTCACCGGTTTCGTCCCCGCGACTGTTTCCATAGAAGATACGGTAATAGCCGCCCACTTCTGTGGAGACCGGTGCAAGGCAAAGATCACAGGAGAGGTTCGACGTCGCGACTGTTTTTATGGTGACGATCATCTCGTCCTCCAGCTTCACGACGGTCACTTTGACCGATATCTCCTTTGAAAATCCTGCATCCGACAGGGCCATGTCATCGAAAGCTGCTGCGGTGCAGGTGAAATCGAACTCATGGGACCCTTCAGAGAGCCCGGCAAGGCAAATCTCGATCAGTGCTTTTTCTTTGGACATAACCACCTCTTTTCCATAAAAGAGCATCAATGTACAAAAATAATAATCGAAAAAGAAAAATCTGAGAGAGAGCACCTGATGAAAAATGCAAAAAAAAGTTGTTCGGCGTTTGGAAAATTTTTGGAGTGGTGTATATTTGTATCCCGTTCAGCAGTGAACGTGGCCAGAATTCCGCGATAGCTCAATGGTAGAGCATTCGGCTGTTATCCCGACAAGTCGGGATGTAGGTTCGAATCAGGTGCTCTGCTGGTGAGGTCGAAGGGGATG
>JAAXWL010000122.1 GCA_013334975.1 Chlorobiaceae bacterium | reverse complement strand
CGTATCGGTGCTCCTGCAGCAAGGGCGCTCTATGTTTTTCTGACCGTGCTGGCCTGTGTCGTCCCTTTCGCCATGATCTGGTACGGCTACACTGTATGGTGCCTTCTGAGCCTTCTGAGTCTGCCGCTGGCCATCGGTATGGTGAAGACCCTCTATCGTTCGGAAGGACGGGAGCTTAACGCGGTACTTGCCGGTACCGGAAAGGTGCTGACCGTTCACGGTGCGCTGTTATCGGTCGGTCTGGTCATTCAACATTTCATTCCGGTTTCGCATCCATGAGTAAGGAAGAGGTTCGCATTGCGCTGATCCAGATGAGCTGCCGGGAGAGTCCGGCTGAAAACCTCTCAAAGGCGGTCGAGCGCATCAGGTCGGCTGCTTCGGGTGGGGCCAATATCGTGTGCCTCCAGGAGCTGTTCACCACCCTCTATTTCTGTCAGACCGAGGAGTACGAACCCTTTGCTTATGCCGAACCGATACCCGGCCCTTCAACGGAGGTATTGCAGGCGCTTGCTGCCGAACTCGGCGTGGTGATTGTTGCCTCGCTTTTCGAGTCGAGAGCCAGAGGCCTGCATCACAACACCGCTGCAGTGATCGATGCTGACGGTACTTATCTCGGCAAGTACCGCAAGATGCACATCCCGGATGACCCTGGTTTCTACGAGAAGTTCTACTTCACGCCGGGCGATCTCGGTTACAAAATGTTCAGAACGCGCTTTGGCAACATCGGCGTGCTGATCTGCTGGGATCAGTGGTATCCAGAAGCGGCTCGCTTGACCGCCCTTCGCGGCGCCGATATCATCTTCTATCCGACAGCCATCGGATGGGCAACCTCCGAGAGCTCCGACACGGTGCGGTCGAGCCAGCGTCAGGCCTGGAAAACAGCTCAGCTCGCTCATGCCGTCGCCAATGGCGTCTTTGTCGCTGCGGCCAATCGCGCCGGTACCGAAGGGGAGCTTGAGTTCTGGGGCAACAGCTTCGTCTCCGATCCCTTCGGCCAGGTGATTGCCGAGGCTGCCCATAATGGCGAGGAGATTCTCTTCGCGGACTGCGATCTGTCGAGAATCGCCTTTTACCGTTCGCACTGGCCGTTCATGCGCGACAGGCGGATCGACTCTTATGGCGACATCACACGGCGCTGGATTGACGGGTAAAACAAGCATAACGATGAACCTTTTTGCCCTTATCATTCTCGTCACGCTTGCAGGCACCTATCTGGTGAAGCTCGTTGCTGACCTGCTCAATCTTGGCGCGGCCTCACCGGTGCTTCCCGAAGCGTTCCGAGAGGTTTACGAACCCGAAGCCTACCGCCGCTCCCAGGAGTACCTGAAGGCCAACACCATCTTTTCCCTTTTCGATTCGTCCTTTGACCTGTTGCTGTTACTCGTGTTCTGGTTTGCCGGGGGCTTCAACCTTCTCGACCAGCATATCCGCGCCTGGGGTTTCGACCCGGTCATCAACGGTGTCATCTTTACCGGAGCTCTTCTCCTGCTTCAGGGGCTGGCCGGGTTGCCATTCAGCATCTACCATACCTTCGTACTCGAAGAGCGTTTTGGCTTCAATAAAACCACGCCAAAGGTTTTTGTCGCCGACCTGCTCAAGACGCTTCTGCTGACGTTGCTCATTGGTGCTCCCTTGCTGGCGCTTGTTTTCTGGTTTTTCGAACATGCCGGAACGTTCGGCTGGCTCATGGCGTGGGGCGGCATGGTGCTTTTCAGCCTGATCCTGCAATATGTCGCCCCGACCTGGATCATGCCGATGTTCAACAAATTCGTGCCTCTCGAAGAGGGTGAGTTGCGGCAGGCCATCATGCAGTATGCCGCCGATGTCCGATTCCCGTTGAGCGGTATTTTTGTCATTGATGGATCAAAACGTTCGGCGAAGGGGAATGCCTTCTTCACCGGATTCGGCAAAAACAAGCGCATCGCCCTCTTTGATACGCTGATCAAAAACCACTCGACCCCGGAGCTGGTGGCGGTGCTTGCACACGAAATCGGCCACTTCAAGAAAAAGCACATCCTGATGTCGATGGTGCTCAGTATGCTGAACCTCGGACTGGTCTTCTGGCTGCTTTCGATGTTCATGAACAACCGGATGCTCTTCGACGCTTTTTTCATGCAGGAGACCTCGGTCTACGCCAGCCTGCTCTTTTTCATGATGCTCTACAGCCCCGCGGAGTTCATACTCTCCATACTCATGCAGATACTCTCGCGGCACAACGAGTTCGAGGCCGACCGCTTCGCAGTAACCACCTACAACAAGGGCTCACTGCTTGCCGATGCACTCAAGAAGCTCTCACGGCAGAATCTCTCGAACCTGACCCCGCATCCGTTCCATGTATTCCTGAACTACTCCCATCCTCCCGTTCTGCAGCGCGTTGAGAGGATCGTGGAGGCTGCACGACACTGAACCATCATCACCGATAGAGATCAAACCGAGCGAACCGATGAGCGAATCGACCTATTTCATGCCGCCCGAGTGGGCCCCTCACGCCTCAACCTGGCTCTCCTGGCCCCACAAGCTCGAATCGTGGCCCGGCAAGTTCGAACCCGTACCGGCAGTGTTCGCCGAAATGGCCTTTCAGCTCAGCCGCTCCGAGAGGGTCAATATCAACATTCTTGACGATGCAATGGAAGCGCAAGCGCGCGCCCTGCTGAAGGAGCGCGATCCCGAAGGGCGCTACGCAGAGAGGATCGTTTTCCACCGGATACCGACCAACGACGCCTGGTGCCGCGACCACGGCCCGAACTACGTGTTCCGCACCCGTGATGGCCAGCGCGACAAGGTGATCATGAACTGGGAGTACAACGCATGGGGCGGCAAATACGAACCCTATGACGACGACAACGCGGTTCCGGAACGTGTTGCCGCCATTCAGGGGCTGCCGCTGGTCTCTACCGGCATGGTGCTCGAAGGGGGAGCCATCGACGTCAACGGCGCCGGATTGTTGCTTACCACCGAAGCCTGCCTGCTCAACCCCAACCGCAACCCCTCGATGAGCAAAGTACAGATCGAGGCGAAACTCTCCCGTTACCTCGGCATCAGGAAAGTGCTCTGGCTCGGCGACGGCATCGCCGGAGACGACACCGACGGCCACGTCGATGACATGGCCCGTTTCGTCAACGAAAACACCGTGGTTATCACCGTCGAAGATGATCTCCAGGACGACAACTATCAGATTCTTCAGGAGAATTATGAGCTGCTCAAAACCATGACCGGCATCGACGGCCAGCCGCTCAACATGGTCAAGCTTCCCATGCCAGAGCCGGTATACTACGACGGCGAACGCCTTCCCGCCAGCTACGCCAACTTCTATATCGCCAACACCGCCGTGCTCGTGCCCATCTACCGCTGCTCAAAAGACCGGCAGGCCATCGACATCCTGCAACAATGCTTCCCCGGCAGGGAGGTCATCGGCATTGATTGCAGCGACCTCATCTGGGGCCTCGGAGCCATACACTGCGTAACCCACGAAGAGCCAGCGCTGTAAGTTGCTGCTTTCAAAAACAGCACCCCGGCAAACGTACTGCAATTTTGTGCAAGAATTTGGGACGTTGATCCGTTGCTGAAAATACGTAATCCTGAAGTTTGTATTGCTTCAATGTTAAATAGTCGTAATCTCCTTTATCATCAAAATCGGTATCCAAATCGGTATCGGTATTGATTTCCAATAGAATGAAGCTGAAAAAAACTCACTGTGAATTAAGTTATTTATTTTTAATTATTTGATAAGTAAACTGATACAGCCAGAATCGAGTTTCCTGCTTTCATATTAATAATCGATTTCGATACCGATACTGATTTCGATCCGGATAAGTCAATGGCACTTTAAAATACGCCAGTTTAAGTATGAAATGATACTGGTTCCAAAGCAATTTCTGACTGAGTCAGACAGAAAATGAGCCGCAAATACCAGTTTGGTGTTGCTGTGTACTCAGTCATCTCAACCTACCCTTTGGCTTGTGATCCCACACTCCTTATCCCGTCTCTCATCAGTGAGGTATTCGGAATGGTCGGTACGTTGCCACGTCTGATAAAAAAGAGAAGAAAAACGTCAGCCTGAACTTTTTATCGCCCAAACCGGGTTCTGCTTGCTTGATATTCAGAATATGAGCTTATCAATTGAAATAATTAAGGGCGTTTGTCTGTCGCGCCTCTGTTTCGTTGCGCAGCGTTGAGGTGAACGGTATCGGATTCCTCAACGAGACGTAGATATTTTATCCGTAATAAATCAAGGGAGAAACACCATGTCAGAAGATGTTAAAGAGCTGAAAAAAGAGCTTGCCAAGCGTAAACGGATGGCAAGCGATATCGCATCTGAGATTCATGATATCGTCGAAGATACGCTCTGGGTAGACTACAAGAAGATGCCTGCGCTTGCTGAAAAGCTGGTGGTCGCCGTGCAGGAGGCTAACCGGTTCAAGGCAGACAACAGTCTCCAGTGAAATCTCTGTGTTGAGAGGGAGCCGGGATGGCCAATAAAAGAGCAATTTTCCGTATGGAAGATTTAGTGTTTGGGGAAGTTGATCCGTTGCTTAAAAACTATAATCCTGAAGCCTCTTTCCGAAGCATTATCTGGCGGAGTCACTCAGAGTATGAGCCGCAAACACCTGTTTGGCGTTGTTGTGTAATGAGTCATCAACGTCCCCTTCGGTTTTTGAGTTTGTTGTGAGCGTCCCCTCATGGTCGTCGAAATCGGTATCGGATTTTTCCCTCTTCTCTCGTCACCCGTCCCTCGTCCCTCCCTGCCATTCCCCTGTGGCTTTTCAGCATAGGAAAGGATATAGTCCAGCCCAGCGTAGACACTCTCTGCAGAACGATTGAGTGTTAATTGTGCAAGAATCCTGGCAAGTGGATGCAGCTTGCCGACAAATGTCCGGTTTTTTGACAGATACTCATGAAGCGGTTCATAGACATCGTCACGGATTGATCTGATGTCACTATGGACAAATCCGGCTGTCGAGAGTTTTTTCTTGTAAGAAGGAATTAAATAGTAGTTTTCCTGCGGAATATTGAATTTTCCTGCCACAAGGCTCCATGAAAGCCATTGCTCTATTCGCCCGAAGGGGTTCCCGGAGTTTTCTGTTGGCAAAATGTCCGCCGTCACAAGCCTGCCACCCGGACGCAGAACGCGGAATGCCTCCCTGAAAAAATCCTCACGGGTTCTGTAGTGGAAAGCACTTTCCACGGAAACAACCAGATCAATTGATTCATTTGCAATGGGCATCGCTGTTGCTGAACCTTCTCTTAAATCTATTGATTTCCCGAGGCCCGCATTGGCAACTCTCATCCGGGCACGCTCAACCTGAGAACTCGTAATATTAAGCCCGATGATTTTTTCAGGTTTCAGGTTCCTGGCCCAGAGGATGTCCTGATCCCCAAAACCATACCCACAATCCAATACGGTATCACCCGCACCCATGCCACCTCTTTTCGCCACCAGAAGAGCAAGCGCTTCACTGGCGTCATCAATGGTATCCGCATCCCGCCAATAGCCCAGATTCAGATATAGCGCATTCTCGGTTAGAGATGAGGTGCCAATCAAATCATAGACTTCCGTTGTTTTTAACCCGTGAAATGGATTGAAAAGCCAATTCAGATATCTGAAAAAACTATCTGTCGTGTTGTCTGGCATGGTGATACGTTGTTTACCGCTGAAGACGCCCCGGGGATCATCTGCACCGTCCGTCAATGAGTATCATAACCGCAGAATGCGCCCGGATGTTCAGTCGAGTTCAGGGGAAGTTGATCCATTGCGGAAAATTCGTAATCCTGAAGTCTCGTCCCTGACTCTTTTTTCTGAAAAAACCGCACATCGGCAACCGGGCAATGCCATTTCGCAGGGGCAAGCCCCCCCCCGGGCATGCCCTCTTGTGATAATACTATGGAGGAGTGAGGGACGATAGTAAAAGAGGTCAGTAAAGTAATCAAGTGCCCTTGAGATGCTCGAACGGGAGTGTGTTGCAAAGGGGTTGTCGATCGAGAGGCTTCAGGCAGGTGGTCGGAGCTGGGCGTATTGATCGATCAGATGAGGGCTTGCACGTCAGTCTGTGAATGAATTGCGAATGCTTCAGGCAGTTGTTGCCTGGAGGCTGGGAATTTCAAGGGTGGGGGTCAGTCAGTATGTTTTTTCGTTGACTTTTTGTCATGAATTGTCTCTGAATTGATTTTTTTCGATCATGGGAAACAATCCGTTTCTTTTATTGAACAGCACTCAGTGGGCTTTACGGTTGTTCGGTTAAAGAAAATCGATCGTGGACACATGAGGGTTTCTATTGGTACTCCCCATTCAATGGATGGACGTGGAGGTTGGTGCAATGGATATGTTATTGGTTATGATCGGATTTATTTGGTATTAACAATTGTTCAGGTCAACTGTCTGGAAGTTTAATTAGAGCAGCATCATCCACTTAGAGCAGTGAATGGTTGAATGAAGCTTCTGAGGCAATCAAATTCTGAAACCACAAGAAAGGAGTAACAGCCATGTCCTGCACGCCTTACAATCCGGCACCCGGCCTTTTTTTCAATACCCTTTCATGGGGGACGGTCTCTCAAAGCCCGTGGACTTTGACACTGATTACTGCCAACGGAACCAATGCTGCACTTGACACGCTTGTGCTCAAAAAAAACGGAACGGAAGTGGCAAGGCTTGCCATACGAAATCCACTGACCACCCGATGGATTTTTTTTCCGAAAGACTTCCTCGCTGTCCGTGATACGGTGACCTCCGGCGGCATTGATAACTACAGGATTTGGCTTTTTGATTTACGAGGCGGCGGTACTATTACCTATAAAGAAATCGGCGGAGTCTCATGGGACGTTCCTGCCATGAAACAACTCCACCTTCATCCATCATCGGATGGGCAGGCGTTTTTCATGTTCATGGCGGATACCCT
>JAAXWL010000121.1 GCA_013334975.1 Chlorobiaceae bacterium | reverse complement strand
AAATACCGAGAATGGCGCCCACCTGATCCATCGACATTCCGTATTCCAGAGGCAAGACAACTGCTTGTGCCAGACGAAGTTCTTCGGCAGTACGCGCCGTTTTCAATGCTTGCTGCGCCGTTGCCAATACATCCTTGCCGCTTGCTGGTCGTGCCATATACCCTCTCCTTTTGGTTTATGGGTATATTATAGCTAATATGTTTTAGAAATGGAATAAGACCTATAAGACTTATTCTTCATGGCGTCCACTGCGACCACCAGCCACTCTTCCCAAAATTCCACTTTTCTTTTCAGCTTGCAAGGAATCGCAGGGCGAGGTAGCTCAGCATTCCGGTGCCTGTTTCGAGCGCCCTTTCGTCCGGGTCGAAGGTTGGTGAGTGGAGGAGGTTCCCCGGTTTTGAGCCTGTGAGACCTGTGCCGAGCTGCCAGAAACTCCCCGGGCACTCCTGAAGGTAACAGGCAAAATCCTCGGCAGTCATGAGCTGCTCTGATTTGTTGACCCGCTCATCACCAAGATACTCCTTGCCCGCCTCCCAGGCAATATCGGTCATGGCCGGATCGTTCCAGAGCACCGGATAGCCGGTTCTGATCTCGATGTCGGCCTCCACATCGAAAGCAGCCGCTACCTGAGTGACCGTTTTTTTAAACCGTTCATGCAGCAGAGCTCGAAGCTCTTCATTCATGGTCCTCATGGTGCCCATCATCGTCACCTTGCCGGGAATGACATTGGTGGCATGTCCCCCATTGATCGAGGCAATCGAGAGTACCGCAGATTCGTGCGGCGGAGCCACCCGGCTCACCAGATGCTGCAATGCCGTGATGATGTGAGCTGAGGCGAGAATTGGATCCCTGGTCTTGTGCGGCGCCGAGGCGTGACCACCCTGACCGTGCACAGTAACATAGAGTTCATCGGCGGCCGCCATGAATCCCCCCTTGCACATGGCGATACTGCCGCTCTCAACGCTCGGAAAGCAGTGCTGGGCAAATATGGCCGAAGGCTTGTAGCGTTCCAGCAATCCGGCATCAATCATTGGCCTTGCTCCACCGGGCGCCTTCTCCTCAGCCGGCTGGAAGATCAGCAACACCTCGCCGTTGAGTTCCTCTTTCAGTTCACTCAGCACTTTAGCCGCGCCAAGCAGCATAGCGGTATGCATGTCGTGACCACAAGCGTGCATACAGCCCGCTGCGGTCGAACAGAAGGAATTGCTGTTCTCTTCCTGGAGGGGAAGAGCGTCAATATCGGCTCGCAACGCCACCGTTCGTCGCATCTCCGAAGAGATGGAGGCTTTGCCGTGCAGCAAAGCGACAACCCCGGTTTCGAGCAATGGCGGTTCAGGCTGTATGCCGAGGCCGCCGAGATACTCCTTGATGAAGGCTGTTGTCCCAAACTCCTGATAAGAGAGTTCGGGATACCGGTGGAGGTGACGCCGCAGTGCAACGATCTCCGGATACAACCGTTCTGCAGCGCTCCGTACTATGGCTGCAAGAGAAATGAAAGAGTCACTCCGCATATACCGTCCTGTGATGGTGGCCACCTGTCAATTCACCTGATCCGTTACAAATCCATATAACGAATGAATTCGAGCGCCTTTTCCCGCAGCACGTCATAGCCTGGATCGGGAAAAGCCGAATGGTAACGAACAAGATAGCCGTAATTCTCCATATTCCTGACCAGCCGGAAAAAATCATGGGTGGCTATCCTGAAAAAGATGATCCGCCCATCCCCAACCTCTCCAGATGGCCAGGAGGTAAAGCTGAGAATCGAGGCATCATTTTTCTCGATCATCTCGATGATTTCGGAAAGCCTCGCCCCGGCAGGCGGAACTTCAATCTCCATGGTGGAACCGCCCTCACCCGAGTGGATGCGGTCAGCCAGAAACGCAAGAATTCGTTGTCTCGAAACCACTCCCGAATACTGGCCATAGGCATCAACTAACGGTACGATGCCACTTCTGACGGCTGCTACCGCGAGCAGATTGTCGAAAAGCTGCTCATCCGGCCGGTACGAATGAACAACTTCGATCATCTCCCTATCGAGTTTTTCAGTGGCAAGGGGCCATCCTTTGCGACCTTTCAGCAACCCGGAAAGAAAAACCATACCGGCATACTGGCCCCCATCGAGCACCGGGGCGCACCCCAGGTTCGAGTCAGCAAGCGTCCTGGCCACCCTGGCCACCGGTTCACCAAGTGTGAATACCGGATAGTGCGCTTCAATCAGAAATGAGAAGGTTACAGCCATTCAGCAACAGGGTTCTATCTTGTCGATGCGTCGCTGATGACGTCCGCCCTCGAACTCTGAGGCGAACCAGCTTTCGAGAATTTTGTCCACACTCTCCTCATCGTTAAAACGGGCGCCGAATGCAAGCACATTGGCATTGTTGTGCTGTCGTGCAAGAGCTGCATAGTCAGGATTGCAGACATTGGCTGCCCTGATGCCCCTGACTTTGTTGGCTGCTATGGAAATACCGATTCCTGTACCACACATCAGGATACCCTGATCGAACGTGCCTTTCGCTACCGCCACACCAACCTTGTGTCCGTAATCGGGATAATCGACCGAATCGGCTGAGTATGGGCCCATATCCTCAAAATCGTAACCATGTCGCTCAAGCCATGAGAGAACGAACTTTTTCAGTTCAAAACCGGCATGGTCGCTTCCTACTGCAATCTTCATAATCAGTTAACTTTTGTTTTTTTATTTTTTTTTCTGCGGACCGAGCGCCTCATAAAGAGCCTCTGGCTATCGGTTGCCGTGCGGTCATTACGTTTTCTGCTCCAGGATCCATCAGGGTTCATCACCCAGGACTTCCGGTTGTCTCTGAGCACCAGCTCGAGATCGCTTCTGACTGACTCGACCAGTTTGGGATCGAAGACAGGAAAAATGGTCTCCACCCGTTTGTCGAGGTTACGAGGCATGAAATCAGCGCTGCCGAGGAACAGCTCGCCTTTGCCACCATTATTGAAATAAAAGACTCTGCTATGCTCCAGAAATCTCCCAATGATGCTCACGACGTGAATGTTCTCGCTGATCTCCGGTATACCCGGCCTCAGGCAACAGATCCCCCTAATCACCAGATCGATCTTCACCCCGGCCATTGATGCCCGATAGAGCGCCCTGATGATCTCCTCATCCACAAGGGCATTCATCTTCAGGATGATGCCGCTACTACCATTGTGCTTCTGCCATTCGATCTCCCTCTGGATCATCTCCAGCGCCCACTTTCTGGTGTTCAGGGGTGAGACGATCAGTGAGCTGAATTTGCGATGCTTCGAGTACCCGGTCAGCGAATTGAAAAGCTCGGAAACATCATCTGCCAGCACCTTATTTGTTGTAAAATAGCTGTAATCAGTATAAATTCTTGCGGTCAGCGTATTGTAATTTCCGGTGCCGAGATGCAGGTAATGGCAGAGGCGTCCCTGTTCACGACGAACGATCAGGGTCAGCTTGGCGTGGGTCTTCAGTCCGGGCAAACCATACACCACATGAGCCCCCACATCTTCCAGAGCCCTTGCCCAGATGATGTTGTTCTCTTCATCGAATCTCGCCTTGAGTTCGACCAGCACGGCAACCTGTTTGTGCTGCTCGACGGCGAACATCAGGGCTTTTACTATGGGTGAGTTGCTGCCAACCCGGTACAGGGTCTGCTTGATCGAAAGCACATCGGGATCGCGAGCCGCCTGCCAGATCAGATCAACCACCGGCTTGAATGAATCATAGGGATGGTGGAGCAAGAAATCCCCCGAACGAAGTGCATTGAATATGTCTCCTGCCGGCTTGGCGTCAAAAGGATTGTTCGGTACGAAAGGATCATCCCGGAGATCGGATCTGTCGATTCCGAGCAGCTCCAAGAGCGCGCTCATGCCGAGCACACCACCGATTTCATAGACGTTGCGCTCAAACATCTCGAGATTATTGACCAGAAGGTTCCTGATAGAGACAGGCATGTCCGGAGTAATGTCGAGACGAACAACCTTGCCGTAGCGGCGGGAACGAACCCCCTGCTCGATGCTTTCAAGCAGGTCGCCAGCCTCGTCCTCCTCGATTTCAATATCGGCGTCCCGGATAATCCTGAAGGGGTAGCACTGAAGCACCCGCATCTTCGGAAAAAGCTGCCACAGATTGTGTTCAATGAGCTCTTCGAGCCATAACAACCGGATCCGGTCATCATCGAAATCCAGACCGTCGATCTGGTCGAGCCTGACTAATCTCGGCAGAATACCCGGAACCTTGACACGCGCAAACCTGAACGATCCGCTCTCGAGGTCTTCGAGTTCAATAGCAAGGTTCAGCGACAGATTGGACATGAACGGAAATGGGTGACCAGTATCGAAAGCCAGAGGCGTCAGCACAGGGAAAATCTCTTTTCTGAAATACTCCTGAAGTAGCTCCTGCTGCTGCCGTGAAAGCGACGCGGTTCTGACAAATGCGATCCCCTGTTTCTCAAGGGCCGGGCAGAGATCATCGAAAAAACAGGCATTGCGCTGCCGGAGCTGGGCAAGAACCCTGTCACGAATCTTCTCAAGAATCTCCACAGGAACAAGACCATCGACTGAGCGTTCATTGATGCCTGCCGTGCACTGATCATCAAGTCCCGCAACCCTGATCATGAAAAACTCGTCAAGATTAGAGCTGAAAATCGAAACAAATTTGATCCGTTCAAGCAAAGGATGGGCACGAGCATCGAGTGCCTCTTCTAGCACCCTCTGGTTAAAATCGATCCAGCCCAACTCCCGGTTCACATAGAGCGACGGATCACGCAGATCCGTTTCAACCGGTAGCGAAGCCGTTGTTCCGTTTTCTGCGCTTTTCATGCTCTGCTGTTCAGGCAATTGATGATTTCATTTTCTGTAATCACATAATCGAGAGGCTTGTCCCAGGGGTCATCCGGAACCTGTGGCACCTCCTGAAAACCGAAAGCAAGTCCTATGCTGAGTGGATGCATACCCTTAAGGAAAAGCTGTTCGAAAAACCGGTCATACCAACCCTTGCCGTAACCGATACGCCCGCCTGTACGGTCAAATCCGACAAGCGGCACTATAACGGCATCGAAGCATTCATCGCCAGAAAACACCAAGGGTTCGGGAACCGGAGGCCGGTTCGGCTTCACCATGAAACCATGCCCCGGCAGATATCTGAGCGACAGCATTTGATCACGTTCAATATAAGGCATGCAAACCTCTTTCCGTTCACCTGCGAGCCATTCAAGAATGCCTTGTGTGGATACCTCGCGATCATGCTCCATCGATACATAACAGTGCACTTTTGCCGCTGCCACCAGCTCCGGCATACTCATGGCCTTTTGCAGGATACTCTCGCTCGCCGCCAACCAGGACTGCCGGTTGAGGGCTCGGCGCTCTTCGAGCAGCCTCACGCGAATCGCTGTCTTGCCTGTCATCGGTATCGGGAGGTCAGCAGTATAGGGATATTGTCTTGCAACTATAGGAATCGTGTTCGTTATCGCAACGTGATGTCATCTGGAGCATCGGCCGCCTGATACTCCCGACATCAAGCCTGTTCGTGGCAACACCTGTTTTTTTTTACCTGGGTCAATCAATGACAAGATAATAAAACAGAACGCGATAACGGCACGGAGGGATTTATTTCGTCCGCTTCGGCACGATGAAACAAGGTTAGACTTCGACTGGTCGTCAACGTTTCCCTCTGTTCTGGCAAACCAGGAGCTCTTCCTTTATGTGAAATGATAAAGGATTGTGTTACATTAAAAAAAAATTGATCCGGTCTGTAACACAAAGGTGCAGACTGAGGTTCCTTCGTTGTATTTCCAACCTTTTTCAAAACAGAAAACAGAAAAAACCATGGCAAACGAATCAGCAGGCAACAACGGCGTTTTCAGCGACCTTCTCACAGCTGTCGGTGATCTTGCCCAGCAAGCTACCGATATGGCCGGTAGCGCCGTCAAAACAGCCACCGACGTTGTGCAGCCTGTCGGCAATGCTGCCGTCCAGCTCTGCACCACCACAATCAATTCGGCAACCCAGATCGTCGAAAGCGTCACCAAAAGCATCACCACGGCTCTGACTCCGAAACCGTAATCCGTCAAAGCTTTTCCGCTCACCGGAATGATCCTTCGATCCCGAGAGGCGCCATCAGTGCCTCTCGGGATCGTTTTTTTACCCCCCTGAACAATGGTCACGAATATCACCCGTCGAGATTCTGAACGAAACAACGCTGAAGGCATTGCTGTCGGAATCAGAATGACAACAGGAAAAATCCTTGTTCAGCGATTCATTGGTCCCTTTTGTGCTCATCGTACCTCATCACGCATCTATTGACTTCTGTTTTGGGGCCATTGATTTATTCAATTATCCAAATCCAAATCCAAATCGGTATCGGTATCGAAATCGATTATTTGTGTGAAACACGAAAACCGGACTCTGGATGTATCTGTTTAATTATCAAATGATTATGACACTCTATCACCATACCCGTTGAGTTTTTTTTGCCTCTGCAAGTGGAACCCGATACCGTTACTTATCCTGATACCGAATTCGATTGATAAAAGAAATTCCGACTATTTACCGTTGACGCGGCACAACCTTCCCAGCAACGATCAGATTATGATCATCTTGTGGTGCGTCTCGGAATTACTTCCTTTTGGAGGGCTTGAGGTGAAGATGTACATTACTCTGGAATCGTCGTAACCCATGTAATCTTCCGCCGTATCCATGAACCCTCTGACCATCCCTGCATCTTCGCTTCACCCGCGATCGATATTCTGCATCGGTAAAAACTACCCGGACCATGCTCTTGAGATGGCGGCCTGGGAGGTACCTTCTGGGTCAACCGCTCAGTCTGATCGACACCAGGAAGAACCGATCGTTTTCATGAAACCTGGTTTGGCACTCTCGCCAGATGGCCATACAGCAATTCCCCGGTTCAATGGAGTTCCCATTGGCGCTTC
>JAAXWL010000019.1:6706-35112 GCA_013334975.1 Chlorobiaceae bacterium | reverse complement strand
TTGCCCCTTCATCCAGAGATCGGCGGGTATCGGGTACCATCAGTTCAGCCGAAAGCTGCATGATGTCGCCGAGTCCGTTGCACTCGGGACAGGCGCCATACGGAGAGTTGAAGCTGAACTGGTTTGGCGCGAGCGTATCGACCGGCACCGAACCGTCAGCATAGGCATACTTTGTACTGAAATAGATATCCCCACGGCTGCTGTCGCCAGTATCGCAGATGATCGATGATTTGTGTTCCGACATGGAGACGGCCAGCGAGACTGCCTGCTTCAGCCGCTCTTCGATTCCGGCTCCGGCCACCAGTCGATCAACCACCAGTTCGATGTTGTGGCTCTTGTAGCGTTCGAGCTGCATGCCGGCAGTCATCTCCCTGTATTCACCGTCGATGCGCACCCTGAGATACCCTTTTTTGACGAGTCGGTCGAACAGCTCCCGGTAATGGCCCTTCCTGCCAGTCACCAATGGAGAGAGAATCTGGATCTTTGAGTGCTCCGGAAGGGCAAGGATCGCCTCGCAGATGCTCTCCTCGCTCTGTTTTTGTAACATCTGGCCCGTGACAGGATCGTAGCGTCGTCCCGCTTTGGCATACAACAATCGTACGAAATCGTGGATTTCAGTCACGGTACCCACGGTGGATCGCGGAGAACGGTTTGTGCTTTTCTGGTCGATCGAGATGACAGGAGAGAGTCCCTCGATGAAGTCGACATCCGGACGCTCGATGTTCCCTATGAACTGCCGTGCGTAGGGCGACAGCGTCTCCATGAACCGGCGTTGACCTTCGGCATAGATGGTGTCGAACGCCAGGCTCGACTTGCCGGAGCCGGAAATGCCGGTGATGACGACCAGCTTGTTGCGCGGAATGTCGAGCGAGATGTTCTTGAGATTGTGAACCCTTGCGCCTCTTATGCTGATATGACTGAAGTCCATTCGCTGTTTTATGGTGAATCCCTGAAATGGCCGTACTTCAATCTATCAATGTTCACTGAAACTACAACCCTTTACCGGTGCTTTTCCGGTACCAACGGAAGATGTTTTGATAAGGTTTCTGGGGAGGCCGAAAACCGGAGACCATTTTCCATGAAGCTCGTCTTTATGGTGCCCGATGACCGGGGGATCAGCCAATCTTCTTTGCGTCGATACCTGGTACACGGTAATGGAGAACAGGTTTGGCAGAAGGCCAGGCCAGGCAGATAGTGACTGTGTCTTACCTGTCGATTGTTCTAATCCGGCAGCCGATGCCAGCAGCGGCAAAATTTAACCGCTGCCCTAAGGTAGCGGTAAGGATTTAAAGGTAGAGTGTTCTCTCTTTACTGGTGTGATTGTGATAATGACGTGTAAAGGCAGGCAGTTGATTGATCGGGATCGAAATCGTTACTCTATCACCATGCCTGATGAGTTTTCTTTAGCCTTTTCAAGGGGAGCTCGATACCGGTTTGGATACCAATACTGATTTCAATGATAAAGGAAATTACGGCTTTTTGCCTTAGATACGTCACTATTGCAGTCCATGATGTTTTTGTGTGATAGAGACGTGGTTGTTCGTGAGGGATGCTTCATTGAAAGTTCCGAAATTCATTGATAAGTAAATGATATCGCGTCTATATGGTGATGGTAAATTATAAAAATAAATTATACCTATACGATCACCCTTCATTATTTATGTTGTGTGTGTGCGCAGCATGATTTCAACACCCCGAACGATTTTGATGATCGATCAATAACCCATGTTTTTTTGTAAAAAATAAAATAATAGGTAAAAATAAGTTGCTGAAATTACACAGGAATGAGTCTGCCGGAGACTCTTTCTGGTTAAATCAAATCGAGTATTGTAACAAGATGGAAAAAATTGGCAAAGCGAAGGCCCGCGGTGAATACAGCAGACGAAATAAGTGGTGTTACAATAATATAACTAACTATAATATAAGCATTTAATTAAATTTATTCTGATTTTCCCGGTGAGCATTGCTTATTGTATCTGAACTGTATTTGCCTGAAAATCGCATAGTAAATTGTATGTCAGGTGCGTAGGATTGCGAAAATATCGGGCTGGGATGTTGTGTTATATTTCTCTTATGATACATCAGAAGGCAATCGATTCAAGACATCAGGAATTTTTTTATTTAATAGAAAAAAATGTCAGGTCTCTTGTTCGTTATGGTGCTGAATCGTATTATACAGATGTAAATCTGTTGTTTATTATTGTCTATATATCCGGTTATTAATAATGCTTCATATCGTATAGGTTTCGTATTGATGTATTGACTTGGGTTATCAGTACTTCTGGATTTTCTGCCTGATTCTCCGAAATTCAGTTCTAAAAGTATTAATACAGAAATATTGATGTTTTCTGGATCTGGTGTACCGATATAGGATGTAAAGAAATCGGCTTGTTGATTATGAACGTTTGGAAATAAGATTTGTTCCGTTATGGTTTCATGTACTGAAATTTTATTACGGAAATGTCAAAAAAGAACAAGGTGTTTTCGAAGGCAAATCTGGAATGGTCGATGCGTATACGAGGTCGTTGAGTATATGGATTGTGTATGCAGGGTATGATTGTATATGTGTTGCCTGTTGTGATGAGTGAACCTGATTTTTATGAATAATATTATTGAGGATAAATACAATGAAAGAGTATAAAAATGTGCATGGGAGTTCATCGGTTCTTGCCTATGAATATGGAAATGACTGGATTCAGGTGAAATTTGAGTCAGGCACTACCTGCAAATATACTTATAAAAATTCAGGAAGATTTAATGTCGAGGCAATGAAGCAATGTGCCGACAACGGGAAGGGCCTTAGCAGTTATATTTATAATTCTAACAAGAATAATGCGTTGTATCAGTGGCTTCTTGTCAAGATGGATGGCGATTCAACCCGATTCAGCAGGTTGTGTAAATGGGCTATTGTCAGGATGTCCTGGTTCAGTCGGTTATTTGTTGCTTCATCATTAAAAAAGTATGATGATTATACTGATATACCAATGAAAAAAAGCTTAGTATTTCATATCAATTTTGATTTACTGGGTAATGGTGGAGTTCTTGGCAGGCACAAGCTGGTCCATGAAAACAATTTTTCGAAAATGAGGAACAGAGGTGCAGTCGCTATGTCTCATTCCAGCACAAACGGAGTAACACCGAATGGATGTGTTCTGAGTAAATGTCTGGAGGATATGTCCGGAGTTAATAATACATGCTGTGTTGGTCGCTTGCTTTTGAATGCGTTGAAAAATGTAAATTTATCTGAGGCTTCTGTACAATGAAAGAGTGTTGAACTATTTTTATGAAACAGACTTGATGTTATAATGACGATCCAGGCAAGCCTGAATCAATTGATATTTAATGATCGATATGAATAAAATACCCCGCAGATCTGCTGCGGGGTATTTTATTTTTAAGGTGATCTATGCATATCTTGAATGGGAATACTCGATGATATCGATGGTGTAAAAGAATCGCTTATAACCATAGATAAAAAAATGACATATTATTGTGGTGTCGCGTCAAAGGCAAGAAGTTGCCATTCACTTTATCCTCGGTATCGGTATCCAAATCGGATTGAAGAAAAAAAGCTGATACCGATTTGGAGTGGGCAGTTCCCAGTGATTGCCCTCGATTTTGCGTATATTTCCGCAATCAGCTTGCACAACGCTTAACCCCACGTCATGAGCGATATTTTCCTGAGCTACGCCCGCGAGGATGTAGAGCGTGTTCGGCCCGTCGTGGAGCAGCTTAAAGCTCAGGGGTGGAGCGTTTTCTGGGATGGGCTATTCCGTCGGGAAAGTCATTTCGCCAGCATATCAAGGAGCAGCTCGACGCCGATCGCTGTGTGGTTGTCGTCTGGTCAAAGCATTCGGTCAATTCTCATTGGGTGCTGGAGGAGGCTGAAGCGGGAAGAAAACAGACAATTCTCGTACCTCTCAGGATCGATCGTATCGATCCACCTTTCGGGTTCGGTTCGATACAAGCTGCCGATCTGACCGGATGGAACAACGATCCGGGGTATCCGCAGTTCAGGATTTGTATCGGCGCCTTTGAGTCGATTGTTTCTCCATCGCGTGAAGCTGCTCGTGTCAATGAGCTTTCAATTTCCCGGAAACCAAAGCCGGTCAGCTGCTCGCAGGGTCTATGGGATTGGCCATTGCTTCATTTTCTTTGGCTTCCGCGTGGTGTTCGTTCCACAGTCGTAGTTGTAAAGGGGGGCGGGTTTTCCAACCCGCCATTCAAGGGGGTTTCCGAAAATGCTTCGTTTGGTGCTATTTTAATGACAGCAATAAATCGACAAAGGGAGTGAACCGTATGTCGATCATCATGGAAAAGGAGGAGGCCCACAGACTCATCGACAGGTTGCCGACAAACGCGACCTGGGATGACCTGATGCGTGAGATTTATGTCCGCGAAGTGATTGAGCACGGGTTGTCCGACAGCAAAGCGGGGCGGACAAAAGAGGTGAACGATATCCGGGCGAAGTACGGTTTGCCGGAATGAGAGTCCACTGGACAAATACCGCCGAGGGGCATCTCGATGCCATCTATGCGCACATCGCGCTGGATTCCCCTGAATATGCAAGGGGCATGGTGGATCGGCTTACCGGAAGATCCCGGCAAATCGCCGAATTTCCTTATTCTGGTAGTAAAGTCCCTGAATATGATGCTGAACATATCCGCGAAATAATCGAAGGTCCCCCTTTCATATCATCTACGTGATCAATGAAGATCAGATTGATGTGCTGGCGATAATTCATGCTGCCATGAATGTGCTGGGCAAATCTGAAAAAGAAGATCAGTAGATCGAGTAACAGGCTTGATTGTATTCTTCATCGAAATCGGTATCGGTATCGGATTGGAAGAAGTTCGATTTGGATACCGATACCGAGTGGAGGAGAATGGTACCCTAAAGACGAAACGCGCCGTAGATGAACCATACTCCCATTGCGATCATGATGAGGCCGGCCAAGCGATAGAAGCGGGTTCGGGCGGTCTGGCTGATTCTTCCGGCTACGGTGCCGACGAGGAGGAGGGCCGGAGTGGTGCCGAGGCCGAAGAGGAGCATCATGAGGACGCCTTGCGCCATGCCGGTGAAGTGGTTGGGGGCTTCCATGCCTGAGCGGGCGGCGGCGAGGAGCGCGGTGTAGCTGAGGCCGCAAGGGAGGAATCCGAGGGCGATGCCCATCGGGAACCAGGCTCCGGTGGATCGGGATGCGTCGAAAAGCGCGAACATCCTGCGAATGGCCGGTGTGAAGGTGGCGCACGAGGTGAAAAGATGTCCAAAAGGCGACCATCCCATTGAGGCCATCCCCATGAAGACGATGAGTACTCCGGTAAGTGCCATGACCCCTTGCTGGAGTACTCCGATTGTTGCGAATATGCCGATGAATGAGCCGGTAAAGCCAATCAGTGCCCCGAGGAAGGTGTAGGTCATGATTCTGCCCAGATTATAGAGCAGGTGCGGCACGATGTTTTTCCCCTGCTGGCTCATCGAGAAGGAGACGACGATCGGCCCGCACATCCCGATGCAGTGCCCGAACCCTCCGGCAAGCCCGGCAAAGAAAAGCGCCACAAATTCAGCGTTCATGTTGTTGTCCAGTTTTTTCCATCGAAATCGAAATCGGTATCGGTATCGAAATCGTATTTCTCATTCTCATTCCAGTTTGCAAACATAATGAATGTTGTATCCATGCTGAACGAAGTGAGGCATCCATGAAGTTGCCGTGGAGTCCTTGGACCACTGGATCCTTCACTGCGTCAGGATGACAGAATGGGGCCTCAGGATGATTATCCTGATTGCAAACCGGAATTACTTCCTTCTCGTTTTGTATTCAATTCCGGATTTTTCACGATCCGTACTTGAGACCTTTTCTGTCCTTTTTTTCCCATCGTTATCGTTGTCGTTATCGTTATCGACCACAAGACACCCTCACTTGTCAACCTTTTCGGACTTCTTCTTTGGACTGTTCTCTTTTTCGTCGTCGTCATCGAGAATCCGGTATTTCGTGGCTTCGATGTCGTCTAACTGACCGCTGCGTACTGCCCAGAGAAAAAGGAGCCAGCCGGCCAGGCCGAACAGGAAGCCGATAGCGATCAGGTAAAAGGTGCTTTCCATGAGTCAGGGTTCAGAGGTTTCTCAGGCGCAGCGAGTTGCCAACCACCACGAGGGAGCTTGTTGCCATCAGGATGGCCGAAACGATCGGGTGCAGGATGCCGCTGATGGCAAGCGGCAGGGCGAGCATGTTGTAGCCGAAGGCCCAGAAGAGGTTCTGGCGGATGATGCGAAAGCTTTTCCGGGCATGGGTGAAGAGGGTGGTGATCAGCCGGAGGTCATCATTCAGGATGGCGATGCCCGAGCTTTCGAGGGCGATGCCCGTGGCCGAGCCGAGGGTAAGGCCGGTATCGGCTTCGGTGAGTGCAGGGGCGTCGTTGATGCCGTCTCCGGCCATCATGACGGTGGCACCGCTCTGTTTCAGTTCCCTGACTGCGTCAGCTTTGCCCAGCGGATTGAGTCCCGCCCTGACATCGGTGATGCCGCAGTGTGAGGCAACTGTGCGGGCCACCACCTCATGGTCACCGGTCAGCATGATGTTTTTCAGCCCCAGGGCATGGAGCGAGGCGATCATCTCCGTTGCCTCTTCACGAAGGGTGTCGATGAGTGCGATGAGCCCCGCAAGGCGCTTTTCGCAGGCGATGAGGATGACGGTTTTGCCCTCATTCCGGAGCGCTTCAACCTGCTGGAGCTGCTCCGGTTCGGGTTTTACCCCCTCCTGTTGCAGGAGCGCCGGAGTACCTGCAATCCATTGCCTGCCGTCGATGAAACCGGCGACTCCCATACCGGGAATCGCCCTGAACTCTTTCACTCGCAGCCGCTCGCCGTGCCATGCGGCGACGATCGCCTTGCCTGCCGGATGCTCCGACCACGCTTCAAGCGAGGCGCAGTGCTGCATGAACCGATCTGAAACCTGATAATCGAGGGTGTCGGTGATTGATGGTCGTCCTTTCGTCAGAGTGCCGGTTTTGTCGAAAACCACTGTGCTGGTTCTTGATACCGATTCAAAAAGATCTCCCCCTTTGACAAGGATACCCTTTCTGCCGATGGCGGTGGTGCCGACAAGGATGGCCAGTGGGGTGGCCAGACCGAGGGCGCAGGGGCAGGCGACGACCAGCACCGAGACGGCGTTCATGAGCGCCGCCACGGGAGCGCCTTTAACGAGGCTCCACCAGAGGAGGGTGCCGGTGGCCAGGAGCACGATTGCGGGTACGAAAAAGGCTGCCGTCCTGTCGGCGATTCCCTGGATCGGGGCTTTGCGGGCCTGTGCCTCTTCAACTGTTCTGACGATCCGTGCGAGCACGGTTTCGTGTGGTTCGGCGGTGACCCGTATGAGGAGCCGTCCGGTGAGTGATGCGGTGCCGGCGTAAACCTCGCTGCCGCGAGATTTCAGTACAGGCACCGATTCACCGGTAAGCATCGATTCATCCACATCGGCAGAACCTTCGGCCACTGTACCGTCAAGCGGCACCCGGTCTCCTGGAATCACCTCGATCAGCGAACCTTTGGAGATTTTGTCGAGTGGCACAAATGTCGTCTCGCCGTTCGCTTCCGATATGCGTGCTTCGGAGGGTTGCAGCTCCACCAGAGCCGTGAGCGCGCTTCCCGCCTTGAGCCTCGATCCGGCCTCGATGAAGCGACCGAGCAGGATGAAGGTGACAATCATGGCCGAGGTGTCGAAAAAGAGCTCGCCGCCAGTGAAGATCATGGCCACGCTGTAACCGTAGGCCGACAGGGCGCCAAGCGAGACGAGCACGTCCATGTTAGCCCCGCCACTGCGCAGCGATCGGAAAGCCCCGGCAAGGAAAGGAAAGCCAGAATAGAAGATTACCGGTGTCGAGAGCACCCATGAGATGAGCTGGAAGGCTGTCCGGTAGTGCGTTTCCATTCCCTGGAAGAAGCCGGCATAGAGGGCTGCGGTGATGAGCATGAGCTGCATCGAGAAGAAGCCTGCCGTGCCGAAGCGAAGGAGCATCTCCCGTTTTTCGGCAGCAGCGGCATCGATCGAGGCGGTCCGGTTGCCGGGCAGTGGCGCATAGCCCATGTTTGAGAGGGTGGAGAGAATCTTCTCCAGAGAGATGGTTTCCGGACGCCACTCGAAAGTTGCCCGGCGCGTGGCATAGTTCACCCGTGCCGAGAGCACCCCGTCGAGCCGACTGAGCACCTTTTCGACCAGCCAGACACACGAGGCGCACCGGATTCCCGAGAGTGAAAGGTCGAGACGGCTTGTCTTGCCGTCGGTGACGATCAGGGATGCGAAATCGGCGGGATTGACGGCCGTGAAGGCCGGGCGCCCCGGAGTCCAGTCACACCGCTCATTGTAAAAGGTGTCGAGCGAGCCGCCGTGTACGATCTCCCAGACGCCGAGGCAGCCGTGGCAGCAGAAAAAGTGCCTCTGGCCGTCGATCTTTTTTGAGATGGACGATCGTTCCGGCATCTCCTGCAGGCAGTGCTCGCAGCGTACCGAACCATGACGGGGCGCATCAGTCACGGACATCGAAAGAGAAGGCGGGGTTGCCAAGTTCAGGAGAGAGGATCATGAGCTGCCAGAGTTTTTTGCCGCTCATACAGCGCACGATCACTCCCCGGTTCTCCCAGGTGCCCGGAGCCGTGCGCACGAGCTTCATCACGTTTTTGCCCATGTACATGCCGGGCATGGTGAAGTCAAGCAGAAGAACCGGTGGCAGCTCTCCGGCAGGTTCAACGGTGACCCGGAAGAGCAGCGGCTGCATGGCTCTGACCGGTCTTGGCGTGATATCGAGGGTGATCAGGCGACCGTTGAACTGTTTTGTGCAGGGCCCGTCATGAAGCGCGTTGCTGTTTGCCCTTGGTTCGGCATGGAGCGGTATCGACGTGAGAACAGTCAGAAGCAGCAACGAAAAGAGTCCGGCGATCAGCGGATGTCGTAAAACCATGATCGGCTTGTTTTGAGTTGATCGCCTGTCAGCTCTATCCTTACCAGGCATTTGCCTTTTGACGGCAGAGTCGCCTGTGCCACATAGACGCCGGGAGCTGTTTCGCGCATGGGGCAGGAGAAGTCCTGTTTTTTGTCAGAAACCCTGCCGACGAAGAGCGTCACTGAGGCTTTTTCAAAAGGTGTGCTGCGCCGGGTGATGATGAATTGCACCATGTTGCTGCCTGTGGTGAGCGATTCAGGCGGCTGGACTTCGAAGCCGATCTGTCGTTCGAGGGATTTTTCCCGGAACCAGACTTTCTGTTTCTGGTAATAGTCCGGCTCCATGAGCCCTTCAGCGTTCCGGTAAGCGATGGTGACGCCGCTGATCATGGCGACGATGAAGAGCACATAGAGCCCAATGATGAAGGGTTTCACAGGAAGCCAGCCTCCTTGCTGACGGAGATGCCATTGCCTTTGAGCGTGACGGTGATCCGGTCGTGTTTGACTTCCGACCGGAGAAGCACCCGGCTCCTCACCACTTCAAATGGTTTGACCGCGATGGTGTGTTCACCGATCAGGGTGATGCCATCCGGGGTCTCGAGTTCGAGTTCAAGTGTATTGCTGCTGTTATTGTAGATGGTGTAGGCGTAACGGTTCAGGCCGGCCGGCAGGGGCTCCTGCACCCGACTCAGGGTGAATTCGAGCGGCGGACGCATGGCGATGAGCAAAACCAGCACCAGAGCTGAAAGGGCTGTTATGCCACCCAGCCAGAAGCTTTTCGTGCGTATGATTCTCCCCTTGTAGTTTGGGAAAGGGGGCAGGTTACGCCGACTGCTTTTGATCCAGCAGGCGTCGATACACTCTGCGCAGGCGATGCAGCGGTTGCTGAGTCCCTCCTTGATGTCGATGCCTACCGGGCAGATCCGGACACAGTCGTTACACTTCATGCAGGTCGAGTCGCGTGACTTGTCGTACTCGATGACGAGCGTATCCTTGTCGAAGAGAGCGTTCTGCATCATCGCGTAGGGACAGATGGTGGTGCAGAAGTTCCGTCCGAGGAAGGCGAGTTCGAGGTAGACCAGAACCCACAGCACGAGAAAGAAGCCGGCGACAAGCGGTGAGGTGAAGAGCTGGCTCATGGCCTCTGCCGGGGGAACGAAGTACCAGATCATGGTCATCGACACGAGTGCCGAAAGAGGCAGCAGGATGATCTTCTCCCACAGTTTGCTGTGTTTTTTTCCTGACAGAGAGGCCAGGTTTCCTGCAAGGTCGAGCAGTACGGTTTGCGGACAGAGCCACCCGCACCAGACGCGCCCGAGAATCACGGTGACCGTCGAGATAAAGAGCAGGAGGAACAGGGTAACGGCAAGGATAAGGTAGAACTCGCCGATTCTGATGACGGTGCCGAAAAAGTAGAGGTTCAGCTCTGAGATGTCGAAACGGAAAGCACTTTGACCATTGATCCTGAGGAAGGGAAGGGAGGTGAGAAGAAGGGCCTGCAACAGTTCGACCGCCCTTCGGTAAGGTTTCCAGACTATCTGCATGATCAGGGGGTTATTTACGGCATGTGACACAACAAACAAAGAGGTCGCTGCCCCGGAATTGGTTCCCGGGGCAGCGGTCAGCTCATTTTTTCAGGCTTTCGATATAGGCGATCAGTTTGGCAATCTTGTCTTTGCCGAGCTGCTGTCCGAATGGTGGCATGCCGTTCGGGCGCCCCGCCGAGATCGATTCGAGCAGTTTGTCGGGAGTCGAACCGTACTTGAGTTCGGCCTTCAGATTCGGCCCAATGCCGCCGCTGGCGTCAGCCATGTGGCAGGCCGCGCAACTCGATTCGTACTCGGCTTTTCCTTCGGCGACTGCCTCAGCCTTCCCGATGTACTTGCCAGGGTCGGCTGGAGCCGATGCTGCCGTTTTCAGGCCGGCTTTCATCTCCTGTTCGTACTCCTGGTAAAATGACCATCCTGAAATTGCCGGGGTGTAGGATGCGATATACCAGATGACAAAGATGATCATTCCGGCAAAGAATGCCATCCAGCCTGCGGGTATCTTGTTGTGACCATCCTGCGGTATTCCGGAATCGTTCATATAAGCCTCCTCCTGATGGGTTTCCTGAACTGTTGATTCTGTTTGATGAGTGCGGTCACTGGTCGTCCCGCAGCATCCGGTACTTGGGTTCCTCGACCTCTTTTTTTCGCTTGGGGTTGAAGTAATAAACCATAATTCCGGCCATCACGGCGGCAAGCGAAAAAGTGAAGAAGGTATAGGCTGTTTCGGCGAAACTCATTGTTTTGCCTCCATTGCTTTGACGTCGCGCCCGAGTTTTTGCATGTAGGCGATGATGGCATCCATTTCGGTCAGCTCCCCTTTCAGCGCATCCGGAGTCACCTGGTCACGGGTCTCCTTTGAGTCGTAACCGGCTGAGGTGACCTTGCTCTTGTATTCTGCCAGTTGCTGCTGAACCTGCTCCTCCGTGTAGCCGTAGCCGAGGATCTCTGTTTTTCTGAAAGAGTCCGACGTATCGAGCCGGTTCGATGCCAACCATGCGTAGGGAGGCATGTTGGAGAGGGTGAACATGCTTTGCGGGCTCTGCATGTGACGATAGTGCCACGAATCGGGGTACTTGCCGCCAATGCGGTTCAGGTCGGGCCCTGTGCGGCGGGAGCCCCAGAGGAAGGGACGATCCCAGGCGAACTCCTCGGCTTTGGAGTATTCACCGTAACGAAGCACTTCGGTTCTGAGCGGACGAACGGTCTGGGTATGGCAGTTGTGGCATCCCTCTCGCATGTAAATGTCGCGTCCCTCCTGTTCGATGGCCGTGTATGGTTTGACGAAGGCACTGACCGGCTGGGTCGATGGCAGGAACATCGGAATGAAAACCGTTACCACCGTGCCTGTGAGGATGACCAGTGCTGACACGATTGCAAAAACAACCGGTTTTGAATAGATCCCCATGATGCAAGCTCCTTTTTTCAGTTAGGTGGATTATGCTTTTGCGTCTGATGGTTCCTGCCTGACGGTTTGGATCAGGTTCCAGGCGAAGACCAGGATGCCGATGAAATAGACGACACCGGCGACGAAGCGTATGCGGTAATAGGGATAGAGTGAGGTCAGCCCGTCGAGGAAACTGTACATCAGCGACCCGTCCGGATTGGTGGCTTTCCACATCGCGCCCTGCTGGATGCCGCCCATCCACATCGTCACAGTCCAGGCAAGCTGGCCAACAAGGATGAGCCAGAAGTGGATGTTGGCCAGTTTGATACTGTAAAGATCCCTGCCGGTGATTCTGGGAATCATGTAGTAGAACGAGGCCGAGATGATCATGGCCACCCATCCCATGGTGCCCATGTGTACATGGCCGACCACCCAGTCGGTGTAGTGGAAGAAGGCGTTCAGCGTTCTGAGCCCCTGCAGCGGTCCCTGAAGGGTTTGCAGGCCGTAGAAGGTGATACCGAGGATAAAGAACTTGGTCAGGTAGTTCGTGCGCATCTGATCCCAGTTGCCCTGGAGAGTATAGTACCCGTTGACGACCGATCCCCATGACGGGGCGATCAGAAAGATGCTGAAGGCGATGGCCACCGTCTGGATCCACTCCGGCAGCGGGGTGAGCATCAGGTGGTGTGCGCCGGTCCACAGGTAGGCGAAGATCAGCGACCAGAAGGAGACGATCGAGAGGCGGTGGCTGTAGATCGGCAGTCCGGTGGCTTTGGGCAGGAAGTAGTAGAACATGGCCAGTACCGGCACGGTAAAGATGAAACCGACGATATTGTGACCGTACCACCACTCGACGTTGGCGTCGTTAGCTCCGGCGTAAAGGCTGTAGGACTTGAAGAGCGTGAGCGGAATAGCAAGGTTGTTGACGATGTAGAGCACCGCGACAGTGACGGTCATGGCGACCAGGTACCAGAGCGAGATGTACATCTGCTTCTCCTGCCGCTTGATGAGGATGGCGAAGACGTTGATGGCGAACATCACCCAGAGGATCACCACACCGATATCGAGTGGCCATTCAAGCTCGGCATACTCTTTGGTGGTACTGATGCCGGCCATGAGGGTCACGGCGGCAAGGGCGATGGCCGCATTGAAGAGCCAAAGATGCGCTTTGGCGAGGCCGGGGAAGGGGAGTGGCGTGCGGGTCAGACGCTGGAGCATATAGTATGCCGTGGCGAAAATGCCAGCCAGGCCGAAGCCGAGACCAAGTCCGTTGGTGTGTACGACGCGCAGGCGTCCGAAACTCAGCCAGGGGGTGATGTTCAGGGCAGGATTGAACATTTCGTAGGCGATCCACAGCCCGATGACAAGGCCGACGATCAGCCAGAAAAGCGCCGAAAAAGCGAAGCCCCGGACAACGGAGTAATCATAGCCGGTATCTTTCATGCCCTCCTCCTGAAATATGGTTGAAAAAAGATGGTGTGACCGGTTTGCGAGCGGTGCCAGCAATGTAAAAGATAACCCGAATCCTGGAAATGGACTCTTTCTTAAAATATACTAAAAATGGCTGTTGTCTGAAAGGGGAAAGTCTCTCCGGGGTATGGTGTGAGATTTCCGACGGCTTTCCGAAAAACGGGAAAGGCCCCCTTGCGAGGAAGCCTTTCATCTTCATGAATACCGGTTCAGAAGGTTCAGCCGTTGACGACGCGTTCGAGACCTTCGTTATAGTTGCCGGTGACCGCTTCTTTTTCAGTGATGATGCCACGAATCAGCGTACCGGGCGTCACGTCAAAGGCGAAGTTCACCACAGGGGTGGTAGGTGTGGCCACCTGGTTGCCGAAAATCTGGCGCAGCTCGTCGGCGTTGCGCTCCTCGATCGGAATCTGCGAACCTTCAGACATGGTGATGTCGATGGTGGAGACCGGAGCGGCGATGTAGAACGGAATGCCGTGGTAGCGTGCGCTGATGGCGTGGGCGTAGGTGCCGATCTTGTTGGCTGTATCGCCATTGGCGGTGATACGGTCGGCCCCGGTTACGGCGAAGTCGATCATCCCGCGCTGCATGAGGATGGCTGACGACGAGTCTGAGATTGAGGCAAACGGAATGCCGTCATGCTCCAGCTCCCAGGCGGTCAGGCGGAGCCCCTGCAGGAGCGGGCGGCTTTCGGAGGTGATGACCCGCTCGATCAGCCCCTCCTGATACGCCAGGCGGATGACACCGAGTGCCGTGCCGATACCGCAGCAGGCCAGTGTGCCGGTATTGCAGTGGGTCAGGACGTTGAGCTTGCGTGTCTTGAGCACTTCGGCCAGATCCTGCTTGATCAGTTCGACGCCGTGGCGGGCGATGCGGTCGCAGTTTTCGACCTCGTCGTTGTAAATTTTGTGCGCCTCTGCCGTCATCTTTCCGATGAGCGTTTCGAGGGAGTCGGCCTCGTAGTTGGCGTCATAAACGGCCTGCATTTTCCTGGTCGCGAAGAAGAGGTTGACGGCTGTCGGGCGCGATGCGTTGACTTCGGCGCAGAGGTTGCTGAAATATGCCGGAAATCCCGCTTTGTCACCCTGATAGGCGTTGATGCCAAGCACGACCGTATAGCCGGCAGAAGCGCCGATGAGCGGTGCGCCCCTGACGGCGAGGGTCTTGATGGCCTCGATGGCCTCCTGGTAATCTCTGGTTTCGACATGAATCTCCTTCAGGGGAAGGAAACGCTGGTCGAGGTAGCGGAAGGTTCCGCCGGAAAAGGATATCGCGTCTATCATGTATCGGGTTTGCCTCGTTAGAATTAAAGGTTGGCTACGACGTTTCTGAAGATGGTGGTCATGTTCGGTTCGGCGCGTTTGGAGACTTCGATGATCTCTTCGATGCCGACAGGAACCAGGCAGTCGGGGAAGCACTCGTCGGTGACGATGGACATGCCGAACACCTCGGTGCCCTGGTGCACGGCCGCAATCACTTCGGGTACGGTGGACATGCCGACCACGTCAGCGCCCAACGCACGGAGCATCCGATATTCGGCGCGGGTTTCAAGACAGGGGCCGGTGACGGCAATGTAGACGCCGCGCTGCACCTTGATGCCGTTTTCGAGAGCGATCTTTTCGGCGATTTCAAGGATTCTTGGGGAATAGGGGGCGCACATGTCAGGGAAGCGAGGGCCGATTTCGGGATCGTTCGGACCGATGAGCGGGTTACCGCCAAGCAGGTTGATATGGTCGTCGATCAGCATGATGTCACCCTTCCGGTAGCCGGGGTTCATTCCTCCGCAAGCGTTGGTGATGCCGAGGGTTTTCATGCCGAGTTTTTTCATGACCCTGATCGGGAAGACGATCTGCGTCATGGAGTAGCCTTCGTAAAAGTGGAAGCGTCCCTGCATGGCGACCACTTTTTTACCGGCCAGCGTTCCGAAGATCAGTTTGCCGTGATGGGTTTCAACCGTCGAGATCGGGAAATAGGGAATGTCGGCATAGTCGAGCGAGAAGTCGATCTCGATCTCCTTGACCAGGCCACCCAGTCCTGTGCCGAGCACGATGCCCACAGGATATTCAGCCGTGGTTTTTTTTCTGATGAATTCAACGGCCTCCCGGATTTTTTCCCTTTGTTCAGTCATGATAGGCTCTCAGGTTTGATGGTTATGAAACGGCGTGCAAAATGAAGCTCAATATAAGCAGCGAGGAGGAGAAGAGGAAGCGGGGGGAGAATGGATAGTTGATAATGGATAATTAATAATGCAAAAAGAGCAAGTATAGAATCGGGCCCTTTCAATTATCCATTATTCATTGTCAATTATCAATTATTTTCACCGCCATCCGAAAATGGCGGTGCCGATGCGGATCATGGTGGAGCCTTCGAGAATGGCTTCCTCGAAATCGCCGCTCATGCCCATGGAGAGTTCGGTGAGAAGGGTGGGTTCGGGTGCCTCGGTGCGAAGCTTTTCGAGCGTTTGACGCAGTTGCGCGAACTGGCGGCGGGTTGCCGAAGGTTCGGGAGAGGCTATGGTCATCAGACCCCGAAGCCTGATGCCTGGCAGGGCAAAACACTGTTCTGCAGCAGGCATGACCGAGGCGGGGTCGAGTCCGTATTTGCTGCCTTCCCCAGAAACATTGACTTCAAGAAGGTAATCGACAAGGATGTCGTTCTGTACGGCTCGCCTGGAAAGCTCTTCAGCGGTGCTGACCTTGTCGATACCGTGGATCATCGATACCTTTCCGGCGATCTGGCGCACCTTGTTGGATTGCAGGTGGCCGATGAAGTGCCAGGATAGTGGCAGTTCCGACAATTCTGGCGCGTCAAGCTTTTCGAGAAACTCCTGCACATAGCTCTCTCCGAATTCAATCTGTCCTGCATCCCATGCCTGGCGCACGGCTCCGGCGCTTTTGGTCTTGGAGACGGCGATGAGTCTTACCTCATTGCCGCTCCGGCCCGCCTTTCGGCAGGCCGATGCAATCTGCTCTCTGACTTCGGCCAGGTTTGATGCTATGCTCTCCATGATCCCGGTTTCAGGCGGTTACCGGAGTGATGGTTTCGATGGTTACCGGTTTCAGGGGGTTGTCGCGGTTGTCTGTATCGACTACGGCGATTGCATCCACCACATCGATTCCCGATTCGACGATACCGAAGACGGTATATTCGCCATTGAGGAAATCATTGTTGGCCTGGTTGATGTAGAACTGGCTGCCGGATGAGGCTTTTTTCGGGTTGTTATCCCTTGCCGCAGCAAGCGTGCCCTTTTTGTTAGGATGCTTTATTTCCGCCGGAACGCGGTAGTCGGGTCCTCCGGTACCGTGCAGCATACGCTTTTCGTCATGGCGCGACAGCGGGTCGCCGGTCTGGATCATAAAGCCCTCGATGACTCTGTGGAAGCGAATGCCGTCATAGTATTTTTCTCCGACGAGCTTTACAAAGTTGTCGCGGTGCTGGGGGGTGTCGTCATAAAGGGCGATGGTGATATCGCCCATGCTGGTTCTGATGATGAATTGTTCTGGCATAACTGATGATGATGATTGAAGATCGACATTTTATGGTTTACAGCGGCGGCACGGTTGCACCTTTGCCTTCGAGGTACAGGAGCGTACGACGGGCCATGCCTGCTGATGCTGATCCGGGCCAGGTTCTGATCACCTTGACAAGGAGTTGAGCGGCCTTGTCAGGCTGTCCGGCCAGATCCTGGTTTTCGGCGGCAAGTTTAAGATACATGGACTTGAGGGCTTCGTTTTCGGCAGTTGAAGAGGCTTTTTCGAACTCCGTGGCTGCCGTGGAGAACGCTTTTTTCTGGACGTGGCATGCCGCAGCTCCAGCGATGGCCGCTGCCTGCAAATCGTTGTTCTTGCTGTTGAAATTGTTGTACATGGCGAGCGCTTCATCGATCTTGCCGCTGTCGTAAGAGAAGGTGGCCAGATAGAGGCGGCTCATGTTGCCGCTTTCCGTATGACCCCAGGTTTTGATGATGGTTTTGAGGCCCTTGTTCCCCCCTGTGCCTTCGATTGCCTTGTCGAGCTCTCCGGCTTTAACCAGGGCGATGTCTTTGGAAAGGGCAATCGATGCGGCGGCTTCGTCGGCTTTGATTTTCTGCATCCAGAACAGTCCACCGCCGGCTGAAAGGCAGATCGCCGAGATAAGCGGCATGATAATGTTTTTGCGCTTAATGGCGATGGCAAGCAGATGGTCGTAGAGTTTCAGTCTGGTTGGCTCTTTTTGGGGGCTCGATGTATTCATTTCGTTGCGTGATGTCGTTGCGTGAAAAATTGTCAGGCCCGGTTGCTTTGTCTTTTTTCGGGCGCCTGTTGTGCGCAGTTTGCAGTGTCGCTTAACCTAAGCAAGTTACCCTGAATTTCAAAATCCGGTGGTGCTTCAGCTTACGGAAAGTCAAACAGGGTTATGGCGTTGTGCAGGAGTGTATCGGCAACCTTTTCAGGCGGTTCCGGGCGAAACCCGGCGATTTTACGGATGGTGTGGACGATAAACGCCGGTTCGTTCCTTTTGCCGCGCATGGGCGTCGGGGCAAGGTACGGGGCGTCGGTTTCCGAAAGCAGATCCTCCAGTGCAACGGCACTGACCACTTCGGGAAGCATCGATTTTTTCCAGGTTATCGTGCCGGGAACCGAAATTTTCAGCCCGAGGGCGATGCAGCGGCGAGCCAGTTCCAGGTCTCCGGAAAAGCAGTGCATGGCGCCTCTGAGTACCGAACAGCGCTCCTCCGAGAGGATGCGCAGCATATCCGGCCAGGCGTCGCGGCAGTGGATGACCACCGGCAGGTCGAGCGAAATGGCCATGCGGAGCATCTTGCGGAACACCTCCTGCTGCAAGAGCGGGTTGTGATCGGGCCAGTGGTAGTCGAGGCCGATTTCACCAATGCCGATCACCTTGCGGGAGCGGGCAAGCATAGCGAGTTCATCGAAGACTGCCGGCGAGAGAGGAGCGTTTGCCTCATGAGGATGCAGGCCGACGTTTGCATAGATGAAATCGTGATCTCCGGCAAGCCCGATCGAACGACGACTCGATTCGACGCCAGTTCCGGGGTCGATGAGCCGCTGTATGCCGGCCGTCCTGAGTTGCTCGATCACATGGTCACGATCGGCGTCGAACTCCGGGAACGACAGGTGGCAGTGAATATCTGCGCAGGGGAGCGCAAGGGTGTTCATGCGTTTTGTTCGTCAAAAATTCTGTCGTGGAACAGCATGAGCAGGCAGGCGCCGATGGTGATGCATGAGTCTGCAACGTTGAAGATGGGCCAGAGATCGAGCTGCAGGCCGAGGAACATGCCGTGGTACAGATCGAAATAGATGAAATCAACCACATGACCGAGCATGATGCGGTCGATCATGTTGCCGACACCTCCACCCAGAATGAGTGCAAAGGCCGTCATGAACAGCGGACTCCGGTTTTTTGATCTCCTGACATACAAGATGACGCCCACGGAGATGAGAATCGTCAGGAAGAGCACCCCGAGAGGCGGCAGGAACTGCACGCCGAAAGCGATGCCGAGGTTTTCGGTATAGGTAAGCTTGAACCAGTCGGGTATGATGACGATGCCTGGTTCTCCGTCACGCAGGAAGCGGATGGCCAGAAGTTTCGTCAGGCGGTCGACAAAGGCGGCAAGCACCGCGAGCAGATAAAACAGGGCCATACAACTGGGGTGTCGTTGTCAGAAAGTTATGTTTGTTCGCCGTTCAGTCGGGTTTCAGATCGCAGCATCAGGCTCCGTTCTTTGCTATTTCAGCCAGAACCGTTTTTCTGACGATATCGAGAGGAAGCTCCTGACCGGTCCAGATGAAAAAGGAGCGGGCGGCCTGGGCGATGAGCATATCGATTCCCGGAATGGTCATGGCTCCGACAGATCGTGCATCAGCAAGCATGGGTGTTTCTGGCGGGTTGTAGACCATGTCGTAGACGATCTGGCCTTCGTGCAGCACGCCATGCCCTGTAGGCAGGATGTTATGGACGTGATCACATCTTCCGGCAGTACCGACCGGTGTGGCGTTGACAACAACACGGCACTCCCTTATCTTTTTACTGCAAGCGGGCTGATCGATCTCCCTGGCCGGGCAGAGGGTCGCCAGGTCACGATATGCATACTCTTCGAGCATCGCTTCGGCTTTCTGCATGTCTCTGACCATGAGCAGCACCGACGAGGGGCTGAACCGGAGCCTGAAGGCCTCGAGTGCGGCCAGTGCAGCACCTCCGTTACCGAAGATGCAGACCGGCTTGTTCCGGATGCTTTCAGCCATGGGCAAGAGCGGTGCGGCAAAGCCTGCGATGTCGGTATTGTGGCCAATCAGCCGTCCGTTGTTGTTGACGATGGTGTTGACCGCGCCGATGACACGGGCTTCAGGGGAGAGCTCGTCAAGGAACGGGACGACGGTTTTCTTGAAGGGTATGGTGACGTTGAACCCCGAGATGCCGAGTGCGAGGCTTCCCCTGAGGGCGTCGCCTACCAGCTCCTGTGAAGCGATATTGAAGATGGTGTAGATGCAGGGAAGCCCGAGAGTATTGAAGCCAGTATTGTGAATCAGGGGCGACCATGAGTAATCGACATGTTTGCCGAGAAGTCCGAAAACTTTTGTTGTCTGAGCGTTGGGCACGATGTTCGTTCCGCTGTTGGTTCAGGATATTCCGAGCAGGCGGCGTACCGCATCCTGCTGATAAAGTTCGGGGAAAGTGCTCTGGAAGAGCTGCTTCTTGTCCGGATCGATTTTGAATGCCTTGCTGAGCGCCTTGACGGTGCTCTGGTTGTCACCCATGGCAAAATAGGTCGCTGCGATCTCGAAATGGGCCTCTGCCGAAAGGGGCTGAAGCATGATGGACTCTTCGAGGGCACGGATCGATTCGTCCATGGATCCCGCCTCGCGCAAGACCATGGCGTAGTCGAGCCAGATCTGCGGGCTTTCCGGATCCATCGGGATGATCGTTTCGTAGGTAACCAGAGACTGATCGATCTGACCCAGGTTATATTCGATCTCGGCCTTGAGCAGAAGGAACTCGATACAGTCAGGCAACTCCAGAAGGGCGTGGGCTATGGCGTCGAGCGAGGCCTCGTAGTCTTCAAGCGCCTCGTGACAGCAGGCAAGGGCGAACCAGGCATCGGCGAATTCCGGATTGAGCTCGATGCAGTGTTCGTAGCAGGTGATCGCCTGCGGGTACTGCTCCAGCTCCTCTCGTGCAATGCCGAGGTTGTAGAGCGCATTGATGTCGTCGGGTTCGATCTCAAGGGTTTTCGCGTAGCTCTCGGCGGCCTCTTCAATCCGTCCGGTGATCGCCAGCACATTGGCGCGGTTGTACCAGGCAGAGCTGAACTCCTCGGAAATGGCGAGGGCCATGTCGTAGGCTTCGAGCGCCTCCGGATACTCCTTGAGCTTGCTCAGCACGAGTCCCAGGTTGTACCAGGCATTAATATTATAAGGGTCGAGATCGATCGCCTTGCGATAAGCAACGAGACTCTCGTCGAACCTGCCGAGAATGTCCCGGGAGTAGGCCAGTTCATACCAGGCTTCCGCGAACTCCGGGTCGAGTTTTATGCTCTGGCTGAAGTTCTCTTCAGCCTCTTCGAAACGATCGAGGCGCTGCAAAATGAGTCCGCGATAGAAAAAGGTCTCTTTTTCGGTGGTCGAATCGGTAACAACCCGTTCGATCTCCTCGAGAGCTTCGTCGGGTTTTCCGCAGTTGAACCATGCCAGTGCGAGATTCAGGATCATTTCACTGTCGGCGGGGCTGAATACCCTTGCACGCAGAAATGCTTCGAGCGCCTCGTCAAACAGCCCATTCAGGGTCAGGCTGTTGCCCAGGTGGAACCAGGTTTCCGCATTGAAGGGGGCGATCTCTTCGAGACGGCGTGCAGCAATGAGCGCCTTGTCGCTCAGCCCATCTTCGTTGAGCTGGACGATGAGGTCGATCAGTTCTTCGGGATCGCAGATCGAATCGGGATCAGTCATCCCTTCCGGTCGTGCCGGGAAGTAACCTGCCGAACGGTTCTGGTCATCATCGAAAAAATCAAGCAGACTCATACACTTTTCTTCGCGCAAATTTCACAATCACATGAACTCAAGCAAAATATAGCAGAATTTTTCAAAAAAAGCGCTCCGGCAAGGTACTCTTTCAGGCTTTCGCGCTTCCCGGAGTGTTGAAAAACCGGTAAATGCTTTCAGCGGTTTTTCTTCCGGCTACGGCAGAGAGTTCATCGATTGAGGCTTTTGCAATGGATTCGATCGATCCGAACCGGGTCAGCAGTTTTTCGGCTGTTTTTTCTCCAACTCCACTCACCTCGGTCAAGGCCGTACAGATCGTTCTCTCCGACCTGAGTTTCCGGTGATAGGTGATGGCGAAGCGGTGTGCTTCGTCACGGAGCTGTTGCATGAGGCGGAGGGCAGGAGAGGTTTTGGGGAGGTTGTACGGGTCGCGTTCGTTTGGCATCCAGAGCTCTTCCAGCCGTTTGGAGAGTCCTGCCACAGGAATGGTAAGGCCAAGCTCCTGCAGGGCCCTCCATGCAACGTTGACCTGTCCCTTACCACCGTCGATGAGCACCAGATCGGGTAGGGGAAGCTCCTCGGCAAGCGAACCTCCATAGCGTCGGCTCACCGCTTCGTGCATGGCTGCGTAGTCATCAGAACCTTCAAAGCTTTTCAGCCTGAACTTCCGGTAATCCGCTTTTTTTGGTTTTCCGGAGACAAAGGTGACCATCGCACTTACGTAGTCCGTGCCCTGAATGTGCGAGTTGTCGAAGCACTCGATCCGTTCGGGCAGCCGTTCAAGATGCAGCACCTGCTTCAGGGCTTCGAGGGCGGGCGATTTTCGGGCGATTTCACCTCGCAGCCGCTTCTGTACCATGAATTCATGCAGATGGTGTTCAGCATTTTCGAGGCACATGGCGATGAGCCGGGCCTTCTCACCGATACGTGGCACCATGACACGCACCGGTCGCCGGTCGGAGTGTTGGGACGAAAGGAGCTGCAGGAGCGCAGCCATCGCTCCCTCCGGCAGCTCCGTCTGAAGCATGATTTCCTGAGGGATGAGGTCGGGGGTGTCGAGGTAGTAGTGCTCCATGAACGATGCAAGCAACTCCGGCAGCGCCATACTGCCCGTGTTGGTGAGGTAGACATGTCGCGACCCGATAAGTTTGCCCTCTCGGATGCGGAAGACAACACCGCAGGCATCATCCTCACCGGTAGCCACAGCAAAGACATCGCGGTCAACGGGATCGGTGCTGACCACCTTCTGGCGTTCCGTATAGCGACGGAGGCCGTCGATCTGCGCCTTGAGTGCAGCAGCCTCCTCGAACTTCAGTTCGGAGGCCTTTTGCTGCATCTGAAAGGTGAGGTCACGCACAAGAGCCGAAGTTTTACCCTTCAGCAGTGTGACGATCTCACGGATCATCGCCTGGTACTCCTCTTCGGATTGCAGCCCTTCGCAGGGGCCTTTACACTTCCGGATGTGGTAGTCGAGGCAGACACGGTATTTTTTTGAGGCGACCGACTCTTCGGTGAGCCGGTACTTGCAGCTTCTGACCGGAAAAATCGAGCCGATCAGTTCGAGGATGAGCCGGAGCTGGGAGGCCTCGGTGTAAGGCCCGAAATAGAGCGATCCGTCGCGCCTGACCTGCCGGGTCAGGAAAATCCTCGGGAATCGTTCGGCGGTGATGACCAGGTAAGGATAGCTCTTGTCATCCTTAAGGCTGATATTGTAGCGTGGTTTCAGCTCCTTGATGAGGTTGTTTTCGAGGATCAGCGCCTCGACCTCCGATGAGGTGATGATGACCTCGAGGGAAGCGATATGGCTCACCAGAACGGCGGTTTTGCCCGACTGTTTTGACTGGCCGGTGAAGTACGAGCGCACCCGGTTGCGCAGGTTCCGGGCCTTGCCGACGTAAATCACCGTACCAGCCTCATTGCTGAAGCGGTAGACCCCCGGCGAGGTGGGCAGCGAAGCGAGTTTTTCGGCCAGCGCGGTGTTGGCGGGAGGTTGCTTGGCGTTCATGGGAATTGGGAGTATACGGACGATCACGGACTGACAAGGACGAACACGAACGAGCACGGACAGGCACGAACTTACAGTTTGATTCTTTTTATCGTCAGTGAAGGTCCGTGTCTATTGTAGCAAAAAAGGCGCGGAATATTCCGCGCCTTTTTTGTGGTTTGTTTTTTCGGGTGACCGTTCAGTTGAGCTGTTCGTACTCTCCCTTGAGGGCGAAGACGCCAAAGCTGATCAGGCTGAAGGCAATGATCGGCATGAGCACGACGAGCACGATGGACCAGAAGATCCAGTTCTCTTCGCTGGGCTTTTTGGCAATCTCCGTCATGGCCTGCTTGATGGCCAGCGGGATGATGCCGACGCCGAGGGCGGCCCACACGATACCCAATAATTTCTGAATTGCTGACATAATGTACTGGTTTAAAGTGTTACCTGTTTATTCGGCATCGATTTCGGCCGGTTTGTTCTTGATGTACACGGAACCGATAACAAAGCAGACTGCTGCGATGATGATCGGATACCAGAGACCTGCAAGCGGATCTGCCGGCGGAAGGTCCGCAGCAGGACGGGTCGCTTCGACCAGCCTGGTCGAAATGAGTGGTACCAGACCACCGAAAACGCCGTTACCGATGTGGTAAGGCAGCGACATCGAGGTGTAACGGATTCTGGTCGGGAAGAGTTCTACGAGGAACGCCGCAATCGGGCCGTAGACCATCGTCACGAAGATAACCTGAATGAATACAAGACCGATCATTTTGACGAAAAGGTTCTGTGGCAGGGTGGTCTCTTTCTTGACCTCCGGTTTCAGCTTGTCTTTGGGCATGGCAGCTTTGACAGCAGCATCCACAGGGAACTTCTCTTTTTTGGTCTCCTTGAAGGTGGTGCCATCTTCAAAGAATTTCTTCGTGATGGTGGTCTTCAGCGAATCGGTACCCTTGACTGCAGCCTTGTGCTCGATGACCGTTTTTTCCTTGATTTCAACCTTGTTTTTCAGGTTGGCTTCGTTGTACATCACGGTATAGATGGGTCTGTAAGAGACGAAAGCGATCAGCATACCGAGCATCATGATCCATTTGCGTCCGATTTTGTCGGAGAGCGCACCAAACACCACAAAGAAGGGGGTGCCGACGACCAGCGCGATGGAGATGATGATGTTGCTCTGGACAAACTCGATGTTACAGGCGTTCTGCAGGAAGGAGAGCGCGTAGAACTGTCCGGTGTACCACACGACGCCCTGGCCGGCGGTTGCGCCAAGAAGGGCCAGCAGCACCATTTTCAGGTTGTCTTTTTGCTTGAAGCTCTCAGCCAGCGGGTTGGTTGAGGTCTTGCCCTCTTTTTTCAGCTTGGAGAACATCGGAGACTCGGACATCTTCATGCGAATGAAGACCGAGATGGCGACCAGGAAGATCGAGAGCAGGAACGGTACACGCCAACCCCAGGCGCTGAAAGCTTCGAGGCCCAGCGACTGACGGACAATCAGGATGACGCCAAGCGAGACGAACAGACCGAAGGTTGCTGTGGTCTGGATGTAGCTGGTCCAGTAGCCTCGTTGATGAATGGGAGAGTGTTCCGCGACGTAGGTGGCCGCACCGCCATACTCGCCACCGAGCGCCAGACCTTGCAGGAGTCGAAGGACGAAGACAATGGCCGGCGCGAAGAAGCCAATTTGCGCATAGCCGGGAACAAGACCGATCACGAAGGTCGAACCACCCATGATCACGAGTGTCACCAGAAAGGTGTACTTGCGGCCGATGAGGTCACCGAGACGGCCAAAGAAGAGTGCGCCGAAAGGACGGACGACGAAACCGGCGGCAAAGGTGGCCAGAGTGGCCAGCAAAGCTGCAGTCGGGTTGTCTTTCGGGAAAAACTGTTCGGAAATGATCTTCGCGAGCGAACCGAAGATATAGAAGTCATACCACTCGATGAGTGTACCGACGGAGGAGGCCATAATGACCTTCCGCGTGCTGGTAACCTCTTCGGTATGGGATGCAGAGAGATTTTGTGCCATACAAATAGCTCCTTGGTTGATGAAGATAAAACAAAATACAGTGAAGTACGCTGAAGGCAGAAGCCGTTACTCTCGGTCAGTCGATGAACTCGTGTTCGTTCTCCTTGATCACCAGTACCGGGCAGGGGGCGCGGCGCACCACATGCTCGGCGACGCTGCCGAGAATCATGCGCTTCAGGCCGCGGCGACCGTGGGAGCCCATGATGATGATGTCTGCCTCCTGACGCTTGGCGTAGTCGAGGATGCACTCTTCGGCGAAACCTTCGTAGATGGCGTAATCGGCCACGACGCCAGCCATCTGTTCTTCGTCGATGAGGACGGCGAGTTTCTGTTCTTCATCGGCGCGCTCTTTTTCGAGGCCGTGAGAATAGTTGATTGTCGGATCGTTTTCCACGACGCCGACCAGGAAGACTTTGGCATCCGACAGCCTTGCAAATTCATTGGCGTACTGCAAGGCCTTTCTGGAGAGGCCGGAAAAGTCAACCGGGCAGATGATTTTTTTGATGGTAATCATAGCCAGTCAGATTGTTTTTTGTTGTTTGAACTACGAAAAAAAGATGCCCGATACCATGCAATGCCTCATTGTATTTGACTGAAATGCAGATATTCCCGCAGGACTAACATAGTCCATACAGGGCGTGTACGGTATTGGCTTGGTAACAGCTCGCCGGAATGACTGAAATGGCGAAAAGAACAGGAATTCTTACGGAGACGAAACACAACTCCTTCCTGCACAAGGTGCTGGAGATTGACTCCTCACCCGAGGCAATAAAAAAGCGAAGCATTATAAAACAAGATAACTATATAACTCCTTATTTACAAGAATTTCGTTCTCAATTCCGGAAAATACGGCAGAACGTACCGGTAAAAAAAAAGCCGCAGAGAGCTGCGGCTTTTTTTTGTGAATGCTGCGATACGACCTCAGAAGGTAACGGTTGCAACAAGCTCGGTACGGAGCCTGCTGTAATCGGTTTTTGTTCCTGCATTGTTATCTGTGCTGCGTGCCCAGTAACGAACGATTGGGGTCAGACTGAACGAACCGGTGGCTGATTCGTGCATCTTGAAGTTATACTGTGCCCAGATAAAGAGGTTGCTGTTGTCTGCATCTGTTGCACCAGTTTTGTCGGTTGTGCTGTTAAGGTCGATCCAGGCCATGGCACTGCCCAATTCGCCTTTGAGCCTCAGGAGATAGCCGCTGTAGTCTACATTCTGAGCGGTGAAGTTGGTGTCGTTACAGGTGGTGTAGAATGCGCTTACACCAACCTTAGCTTCGCCTGCCGGCATGGAGAGATTGGCTCCAAAGGTGTTCGGGGTGACGTCATTATAGTTGCCGCCATCAAGGTTGGTGAGGCCGATGATAGCCTGGGGCTCGATGGTAACATCGCCGAATTTGTCCTTGTAGGTCAGGTGCACGGCATAAGCATCGTTCAAGAGGCCGTCGTTTTCGGCACCGGAGTTATCAGTAGAATCGTTATCGAATACGACGAGTGTGGCGTTGATGTCACCCGAGCCGACCTTGCAGCCGTAGTTGAGGGCATAGACGCGATCCATGTTGAAGGTGGCAACCGCGATATCGGCAGGGTTGAACGGGTAGAGGGTCAGGTCGAAGATCGGGTTATTCACTGAGCCCAGGGGGATACGACCAACCATCCAGTGGCTGTCTTTCAGCATGCGGCCAAAGTAAAGCTGAGAGATATCGATGTTCGAAGCCTCTTCGTTGTTGTTATCGACTGTAAGCCATCCTCCTGCGTTATTGTCGGTAGTGATGAGTGACTTGAAGAAGTAACCGTCGCCAAGATCGGCAGCAGCTTTCAGGCGCAGGCGGTAAGCGAACTGGAGATCGTTTTCTCCTGCGAGGTTGACATTGGCATCATTTACTTGGGTATCCTGGAACTGACCTCTAAGACGCGCAGAGGTGTCTCCGCTGAGTTTCAGTTCGGCTGACGCGGGGGATGCGTATGCCAGCACTGCGAATACCGCAGCAAGTGACAGCATTTTTTTCATTGTGTGTTCTCCGTTAGGTTGTGATGCGTGTTGTTCAGATAAAATCAGCCGCCCTGGACGGCCGTTTGTTTGCTGCCGGACAGATGGCAATGCTATGCTACTGAAAAGAACAGGTGTGGTTGTAATTAACGTTAAGTTAAGAAAACAGGTGTCATTAGTCCAAATTTACATGACTCTTTTCCTGTTTTTGGGAATGTGGTTATATACTTGCAGGCTATAATCAACACTTTATTTCGTTGTTTTTTGTTTATTAGCCTTTAAATACGTCGTTGCGAAAAAATCCTGTTTTGTGGTTTTCCCGGGAGTTAGAGGTTACCGGGGTGAGTGATCGATCATCTCAGGCACTTTCATGAGGCGAAAAAGGTTGTCTGAAAACAGCCTGTGAACAGAGCGTTTCTCGTTTGCGCTGGTTTGGTAAGGATATAAATATTCGTCATTATTGCACAGCTGTATTCGCTGTTGTTTTTCGGTATCGATACCGGTATCGGATTCGATTTGGATACCGATACCGATACCGGTTAAGAGAGAGGGTATATATACATACTACATTATTGTACAAGAAGATATGAGTCATCACTTTGAAAAACCGGTTCATCTGAGAGTCAGCGCTTTGTGTGTGCAGGATGGCCACGTGCTGCTGGTCGAGCACCGCAGTTTTGCGCCTGAGGATCCGGGGATGCCTGAGAGCTACTGGATTCTGCCGGGCGGTGTTGTGGAGAGAGGCGAAACCCTGCATGAGGCGGTGCGGCGCGAGGTCATGGAGGAGACCGGCCTGGAGTGTTCGGTCGGCGGTATGATCTTTGTCAAGGAGCTGCTCTGGCCTTCGCCGGGTCGTGCGGGTCAGGGCGGTCGGCACCATTCGGTCTCGCTCGGCTTTCATTGCCAGGTGACTGGCGGCACACTCGTTACAGGCCGTGACCCCGAGCTTCCTGAAGACAGGCAGGTTATTCTCCAGAGCGACTGGCTTCCCCTTGTCGGGTTGGGCAGTTACAGCCTCTATCCTCCATTTCTTCCCGAGTTCATCGAATCGGGCCTCCGCCGTGGTTTCGAGTCTCTTTCCCCCGAATTCTTCGATTC
>JAAXWL010000019.1:0-6606 GCA_013334975.1 Chlorobiaceae bacterium | reverse complement strand
TCCACAATCACCCCGAGGGTGGTGTAGCTCTCGGGCTTGTAGAAGTACATTCCCTGGCGACTCATGCCGGAAAAATAGTTGCCGGTAACCCTTATGTTGTCGAGGCCGAGTGATTTCAGGCGCCAGCCAGCCTGCAGGTTCCAGGTGCCTCGCCAGGCATCGGTTTTGCCGGTTGCTCCACCTTTCCAGACCGGGAGAAGCTTGATGTCTGCGGCCAGGTAGCTATTTGCCGGCAGAGTAATTTCGGCGCCCGCCTGCCAGGAGCCTGTGCTGATCTCTTTGGGAAGGGTATGGTACAAGTACTGGTAACCGAGGTAGACGCGCCGGCCAGGGGAGTCTAATGAGGCGGTGATGTTGATGAACTCGCGGCTGAAGGTGAAAGGGATACCGAACGGGCTGTCGGCGGGGTTGAGCCATGCTCCGGAATCGTCGGTGTGACCATCCTCGAAGTGAGCCGAGATGTGGCTCCACCGCACACGAATGCTCCCTTTTTCGAACGGCAGGCGGGTGTCGTCGAGTTTGCCGAGGAAGGTAGCGTTGATGCCGAACAGATAATCGATGCTATCGACCGGGAATTTGAAGTTGCTGGTACGGTTGAGCAGTGACCAGGTGGCGAAGTCGATACCGGCGGCGAAGTTTTTGCTGTCGTTACGGTAGAGATCAGCCGAGGCGCCGATGTCGAGCTGGAGCTGTTTCTGGCCGATCATGGGCATGACGGCAATTCTCGGCTCCAGTGGATCGGCAAGCAGCGGCTGGAAAAGGGTGTCGAAGTTTGGTTGCAGAGCGGATTCAGCCCTGAGGTCTGTTGCCGGCACACTGAGGCACAAAGCAGAAAGCATCGCGGTCGCCAGCAGGGGGGTTCTGTTATTCATGGTGTGTCTGATGTTTTTCATGGCAGGCGGTGCCGGGTCATCTGCCGTTCATGAGTGTTTCGACAGGAGACGATGCAGCACGGCCATACGGACGGCGACGCCGTTGGTGACCTGCTCCATCAGCATGCTGCTGGAGTAGCCGGGTGGCTGGATGCGGTCGGCAACGAGGTTCGATATTTCGATCTCCCGGTTGATCGGCCCAGGGTGCAACACCGGCAGGAGCCGTTTGAGACGGTCAAGCTTTTCGTCGGTCAGTCCGTATGATGCAGAATACTCTTCGAGCGAGGGGATGTAACCGCCAGTGGCCCGTTCGAGCTGGAGCCGGAGGACAATGGCCGCATCAGCCCAGGCAAGCGCTTCGTCGATGCCGGTGAAGACCTTCACGCCAAGATGATCGATCCGGCAGGGCAGCAGCGTTGCGGGAGCGCATACAGCAATCTCGGCGCCGAGGGTGCGGAGTCCGAAGATGTTTGATCGGGCTACGCGGCTGTGCAGGATATCGCCGAGGATCATGATTTTCACGCCTTCGATTCTGCCAAAGTACTCCCGCAGGGTGAGGATGTCGAGCAGTGCCTGCGTCGGGTGTTCGTGGGTGCCGTCTCCTGCGTTGATAACGGGCCGGTCGGTGATCGAGGCGACAAACTCCGCCGAGCAGGATGAGGGGTGGCGAAGGATGAAGGCGTCCACTTTCATCGCTTCGAGGTTTCTGATGGTGTCCGAAAGGGTCTCACCTTTGGTGACGCTGCTTGCCGAAGCCGAAAAGCTGAGTGTCCCGGCCCCCAGATGCCGTGCAGCGATTTCAAACGAAAAGCGGGTTCGTGTGGAGTTTTCGAAAAAAACCAGAGCAACGCGCCTGTTGACGAGCACTGGGTCGAAGGAGGGGTTTTCAGCCTTGAGCCCTTCCCGGTAGGAGGAGGCAAGGTTGAGGATGTCGAGAAGTGTGCTGGCCGGCAGCCCGTATAATCCCGTAAGGTGTTTCAATACTGCGATCAGGGTTAGATTTCAGAGACGATCTTCTGCGAAATTAACAAAAAAATGACGATCATTCATCACCGCCTTTATCTAAGGAACGGAACTCTTCCTGCGTTGCAAGGGTAAACATGAGCGGGTTCTGTTGTCGGAAATTAACGGAAAAGCGATTTCAATGCACGAGATGTCCATTGCTCTGTCAGTTATCGATGCTGTTGTGGCCAGAGCCCTCGGTGAGGGGTGTTCGAGGGTGACCGGAATCGAGCTGGTTGTCGGGCGGCTGTCGGGCGTCGCGGTGGACTCCCTGACCTTTTGTTTTTCCGCAGCGGCTCGCGGCACTCCGGCGGAAGAGGCTGAACTGGTTATCGATGAGCGGGAGGGCCAGGGACGGTGCGAGGCGTGCAGCGCGGTTTTCCCGGTATCGACCCTGTATGCGAAGTGCCCAACATGCGGGCAGTTCAGGGTGCAGATCGAATCGGGCGAAGAGCTGTTGGTGAAATCGATTACGATAGAGTAAATAATCGATCCGACCGATCGGACTGATCTGACGGATCGTTGGCAAAACATAAGAACCAAATGGAGTAAGCTAACATGTGCGATACCTGCGGTTGTTCTGGGGATGGCGGCGCGGTGCTCCGCAAGCCGGGCATGGAGGAGTACCATGTTCATATCGGCGGTGACGGGGAGCATCACCATAACGATCATCACCACGGTCACGAACATGGTCATACGCACGATCACCATCACCACGGTGAGGGTCGCAAGGTTCAGTTAGAGCAGGATGTGCTGTTGCAGAACAACCTGCTGGCCGAGCGCAACCGGGGATGGTTCGAGGCGAGGCGAGTGCTGGCGCTCAACTTCCTGAGCTCGCCCGGATCGGGAAAGACCACGATTCTTGAAAAAACCATCCCGATGCTGCTGGAGCAGTGCCCCGTGACGGTGATCGAGGGTGATCAGCAGACAACCAACGATGCCGACCGCATTCACGCCCTCGGTGTGCCGGTGATCCAGGTCAATACGGGCACCGGTTGTCACCTCGATGCCCTCATGGTGCAACGCGCCGTCAGGGAGCTCGATCCGCCGGAGCGATCGCTCGTCTGTATCGAAAATGTGGGCAACCTGGTCTGCCCGGCGCTCTTTGACCTCGGTGAGGCGGCGAAGGTGGTGGTGATCAGTGTCACCGAAGGCGAGGACAAGCCCGTCAAGTACCCGACGATGTTCCATCATGCCGATCTCTGCCTGCTCAACAAAACCGATCTGCTTCCCTATGTCGATTTTGATGCGTCGAAATGCCGGGAGTATGCCATACAGGTTAACCACCACCTTGAGTGGATCGAGGTGTCGGCGAAAACCGGCGAGGGTATGGACGAGTGGGTGGCATGGCTGAAATCGAAGCTTGCGGCGCTCTGAACGGAGTTGAGCGGCGGCGCCTGACGGTTGGCGGGATCGTTCAGGGGGTAGGCTTCAGGCCCTTTGTCTGGCGTCTGGCCCTGCGTTTCGGTCTCGATGGGTTTATCCGCAACACGGAGTCCGGCGTGCTGATCGAAGTCGAAGGGGCTTCGGAGGCTCTCGATCGCTTCTCTGAAGCCCTGTTGCCCGAAGCTCCGCCTCTGGCCCGTATCAGGTCGGTTGAGACCGTTCGCTTGGAGCCGCTCCTGACCGGTGGACGGTTCACGATCTCAGACTCCGCAGGAGGCGACATGATGGAGACGCTCATCGCTCCCGATATAGCTCTCTGCCAGGCCTGCCTGCGCGACATCGCCGATATCTCAGGAAGGCGCTATCGCTACCCCTTCACCAACTGCACCGACTGCGGGCCGCGCTACACCATTGTCGAGAGTATCCCCTACGACCGCCCCCGAACCACCATGAAGGGGTTTGCGCTCTGCCCAGAGTGCCGCCGGGAGTACGACGACCCGGCTGACCGGCGCTTCCATGCCCAGCCGAACGCCTGCCCGGTCTGCGGGCCAAAGCTCACCTTCACCGACGCCACAGGTCACCCGGAAGAGAGGTGTGGCCCACTTGCTGCTGCTGGCGACGTGCTGTCAAGAGGCGAGATTGTAGCCATCAAGGGAATCGGCGGTTTTCATCTGGCCGTTGATGCCTCGAACGAGGAGGCCGTCAGGCGACTGCGTCAGCGCAAGGGGCGGGAGGAGAAGCCTCTGGCGGTGATGGTGCGTGACCTCGATGCCGCCCGTGTGCTCTGCCAGATCGATCCTGTTGAAGCAGCGGCGCTGACCGCTCCCGAAGCACCCATCGTACTGCTTCGCAAAAGGGAGGGGCTCGTGATTGCGCCATCGGTCGCACCCGGCAACGACCGGCTCGGGGTGATGCTGCCCTACTCGCCCCTCCACTGGTTGCTTTTGCGTGAAGGCCCGGAGGTGCTCTTGATGACGAGCGCCAACTTCAGTGAGGAGCCGCTTTCCGCAGGTAATGAGGAGGCGCTCGAAAGGCTTTCGGGCATTGCCGATGCGTTTCTGATGCACGACCGCCCGATCGCCCGACGGTGTGACGATTCGGTGGTGATGTTAATGGCGGGCGTCGTGCGCATGGTGCGACGGAGCCGGGGGTATGTTCCCGCGCCGCTCTTTCTCAGGGAGTCGGGCCCGCCAGTGCTCGGTACAGGGGGCGAGCTGAAAAGTACCCTCTGCCTCCTGAAAGGGGATGCGGCCTTCATGAGCCAGCACATAGGCGATATGAAGAACTACGAGGCGTACCGCCACTTCGACGAAGTGGCAGAGCACCTGCAACGGATATTCAGGACGGAGGCCGAACTGCTGGTGCACGACCTCCATCCCTCATACCTGACCACCCGCTGGGCGCAGGAGCAGCAGCGCCCGCTGCTCGGTGTACAGCATCATCACGCCCATCTCGCCTCCTGCCTCGCCGAGCACCGGTATAAGGGGCAGGCGATTGGCCTCACCCTCGACGGAACTGGCTACGGTACTGACGGCACGGCCTGGGGCGGAGAGGTGCTCATCGGCAGTGCCGCCGGTGCCATCCGCTTTGCTTCGCTCGAACCGGTGATGCTGCCCGGCGGTGACGCGGCCGTGCGCCAGATATGGCGGACGGCGCTCGGCTGGCTGCACCGCAGCGGCCTCTCGCCCGAAGGGCTGGCGTGCTTCGCGCAGCCTCATGCCGCGCAGGTGCTCGAACTGCTCGAAAAAGTGACGGGATGCGCCGAAAGCTCCGGCTGTGGCCGCCTCTTTGATGCCGTAGCCTCCATCTGCGGCCTGCGTCACGAGGCCCACTACGAAGGGCAGGCCGCCGTCGAACTGATGCAGGCGGCCTGCGGCAGGCTTGCCGATACAGGCTACAGCTTCGGCTTCGAGCGAAAGCATGGCCGATGGCTCATGCTGGTGTCGCCAATGATCCGTGAAATTGCCGCTGCTGTTCACGCGGGCGTTTGGGTTGCTGAGGTCTCCCGCCGCTTCCACCGGACGCTGGTCGGTATGCTTGCCGAGGTGGTACGCATGGCAACTCACGAAACAGCCCTGAAAACCGTAGCCCTCAGCGGCGGCGTCTTCCAGAACCCCCTCCTCGCAGAAGCCCTCGCCCACAACCTCGAACGCGAGGGCTACCAGGTGCTCATGCACGAGCAAATCCCCCCGAACGACGGCGGCCTCAGCTTGGGCCAGGCCACGATTGGCCGGGAGTATTTGCGGGGGCAGTACAAAGGATTTGATAATTGATAGTTGACAGTTGATAGTTAAAAAGATGAAAAGTGTGGAGTCGAAAAGCGAGATGAATGGGAATGGGGTTCGTGAACTTTCATTCGGGTTTGCGCTTCAGGTTGTCAGGCTTTGCCGGTTTCTTGAGAAGGAGAAGAAAGAGTATGTTTTAAGCAGACAGCTGCTCAGGTCTGGGACTGCCATCGGTGCTCTTGTTCGTGAAGCTCAACAGGCTGAAAGCAGGGCTGATTTCATTCACAAACTGTCAATTGCTCTCAAGGAAGCCAATGAAACTGATTACTGGATCGAGCTTCTCCACCAGTCGCAACTCATTGAAAAGAAAGGTTATGACTCAATCAAGCCTGACATCGTTGAATTACTGAAACTCCTGACCAGCATCATCAAATCTTCTAAAATCGCAGTAAAGAATAGTTGAACAAAAAAACACTGTCAACTGTCAACTATCAATTATCAACTGAATTATGTGTCTCGCAATACCTGGAAAAGTCATAGAAATCCGTGATGAGAACGGGCTGAAGATGGGTACGGTGGATATCAGCGGCGCGCTCACCAAAGCCTGCCTTGAATATGTCCCAGAGATCGCCATCGGGCAGTACACCATTGTTCATGCCGGTTTCGCACTCAAGATCATCGACGAAGAGGAGGCCGCCGAGAGCCTGAAGCTCTGGGACGAGCTGATAAAGAGCGGCGCGTTCGATGTGAACGGCGAGCCGAATGATGACCTCTGACCGCCCATGAAATTCATCGACGAATATCGCGATCCGGCTCGCGCCCGTGCTTTGCTTGACCGCATCCGGCAGGTCGCCAGGCACGACTGGACGATCATGGAGATTTGCGGCGGGCAGACGCATTCGATCATGCGCAACGGGATCGACCAGCTTTTGCCGCCGAACGTCCATCTCGTGCATGGGCCGGGGTGTCCGGTGTGCGTGACGCCACTTGAAACCATCGAGCGGGCGCTGGCGATTGCCGCCATGCCGAACGTGATTCTCACAAGTTTCGGCGACATGCTTCGTGTGCCGGGCAACTCGAAAGACCTCTTCATGGCGCGGAGCGAGGGGGCGGATGTGCGC
>JAAXWL010000018.1:29405-35898 GCA_013334975.1 Chlorobiaceae bacterium | reverse complement strand
ATCTGAGGGAGGGGAAGCGGCTCTACAACCATTACTGTGCCATCTGCCATGGTGAAACCGGGGATGGCGCCGGACAGTACTATGGTTCCGGCCTTACACCTGCTCCAGCCAATTTCACCGACAAGGCTTTCATGAAAACGCTGACGGATGAAACCATGTTCAAGGCGATCAGTGAAGGTTCTGCGGGAGTAGGCAAGTCGAACATGTGTCCACCATGGGGTAAATCCTTTGACAAGGATGAAATCGACTGTATGATAACCTATATACGGACATTGACCGGAAACTGACGGGGGGTGTTTCGTGTTTTGGTAGATATAAAATTGTTCTTTAACAATGGTGTACCGGAAGTTCTTTCCGGTACATTTTTTTATTAACAATGGCAAGGAGTCAGAAAAATGAGTATCGTCAACCTGAAAAGAAGGCTGCTGAAACCAGCCCTTCTTATGGCCGGAGCAGGCCTGATCAGTTCAAGCGCTTTAGCGGCCGGCACGGTTTCCGGCACGATCGACGCCACACTCGCCAAATACAAGAAAGACACCGTTGTCTATCTTATTGGCGGTAAAGGTCCCATTATTCCCAAAAATGGTGAGGTCGATCAGAAGAACCTGATCTTTATTCCTCGAGTGCTGGCAGTCCCTGTCGGTTCGAAGGTATCGTTCAAAAACAGCGACAAGGTGAACCATAACATCTTCTCGGCTGATGTCTGCAAGAAGTTCAATCTTGGCACCTATAACCCCGGTATGGCAAAGGATGTCGTCTTCGACAAACCTTGCGTGGTCAATCTTCTCTGCAATGTTCACTCCGAGATGTCGGGCTTCGTTGTTGCCGTGAACAGCAACTATATGGATGTGACTGGTGCAGATGGCAAGTTCAGCATCGCCAACGTTCCGGCCGGTACCTATGAGGTGGTTGCCTGGAATGAAAAGCTCAACCCGCAGGGCAAGACTGTGGTAACTGTGGCTGACGGCCAGACCGCTACCGCTGCTGTCAAGATGGCAAAATAAGCAGAACCATTCAGAGAGGTTACAAAAGCCATGAGCCGGGAGAAAAGCCGGTTCATGGCTTTTTTTTTACCGGGGAGGGCTTTCCGGGATTTGACAGAGTCAAAATATATTAAGAGATTTTTAATGTCTTGGTTTTATATTATTTACGAAGCTGACGGTTTTCGCCGGGTACTTTTAGCTCATCGTATGACGTCCGGCATTGGTGTTTCGTGCCGGATCTCAGCGTGACAGCAGAATTTTGTTGTATCGATTTTCAGTTTTATTTTAACAGGAACCGGTTGTGATTGTATCTCCAGTTGCGTATCCCCTTATGTCTATATACGTATTAACAATCGTTATGATTTGTATAGTTTGATACAGGTTTCTGGTGGGGTGTAACGCCTTTACTGACCTATGATACTGAACCGTTGATTGATAGAAATCGGTATCGGTATCGATTTACACTATGAAGAAAGAATACCTGCTTCTGACTGTATCTATCAGAATATCAAGGTGTTATGGCAATCGATCACCATGCCGGTTTATCGATACTGATTTCGATGATCATGGCAAAGAGGACTTTTTGCCTTTGACGCGACATTTGTTGAAATTCGGAAAGATGAATATTCCGGAAGTTTTTTTTCTGTAAGTACCATTGTTTTTTTTCAATACACAACCACTATTACCATGAAGACACAGAAGATGAAAAAATTCGGAGCTGCATTCATTGCGCTTGTTCTTTCATTTGGTCTGAGTTCCAATGCGAGCGCTCTTGATAAAGGAGAGAAGGTTCCGGATTTCTCGTTACCAGGAAAGCAGGGGGCGGTCAAGCTCTCTGACAAGGCAGGTTCATTGATTTACCTCGATTTCTGGGCCTCCTGGTGTGGTCCATGCCGGCAGTCTTTTCCCTGGATGAACGAAATGCAGGCAAAATACAAGGCAAAAGGGCTTCAGGTCGTGGCGGTCAACCTCGATGCCAGAACCGATGATGCCATGAAATTTCTTGCCCAGAATCACGCAGATTTTACGGTTGCTTTCGACTCGAAGGGTCAGACACCGCGTGTATTTGGAGTGAAAGGGATGCCCACAAGCTTTCTGATAGACCGGAACGGCATGGTTCTGATGCAACATGTCGGATTCAAGCATGCTGACAGTGAAGATATCGAAAAGCAGATTCAATCGGCGCTGGAGGGTAAATGAAAAGCATCAGGGGCTGCATGAAGCCATGGCTTCTTTTTTTTATGTTGACCTGCGCCTTTTCCGGATGCGCAAGTGTGCAACCCTGGGAAAAACAGAACCTGGCAAAGCCTGAAATGACCTTTGAAGGTGACCGGCTCGATACCGGCTATACCGAACATATCTACAGCAGCAAGGAGGCCTCTTCTGGAGGTTCCGGAGTTGGGGGCGGCGGATGCGGATGCAATTGAAGGCATCATGATGATGGAGTTTCAATAAGATGTTTCATGAATTGAACGATATGAGAAAACAAAGAGAACTGTGCCAGAACAGGAAAGCCTCGGTTCTGGGTGCTCTTCTTGCTTCGGCTGCAATGCTGTTGCCGTTGGCAAACCTTGTGTATGCTGACGCGGCTCCGGAAAAGGGTATGGTGGGTATCAAATACCTGAATTATCATGACAGCCAGACTGGCGATACGCCCCTGACAGCAGGTATGTCGAGAGATCGTATCGATGTCAACGCGCTTTCGTTCATGGGCATGGTGCCGATAGACGGCAAGTGGACGATTGCCGGGACTTTTATCGAGGATTCGGTCACGGGGGCCTCACCAGCTTACCATGGATGGGGGTTTCCGGCTGAGACTGCGTCAGGTGCATCGGGAGATTTACGTCATGCCGGTGATCTGAACGTTACTCGTTATTTTTCGAGGGGTACGCTTACCCTCGGCACAAGCTATTCTGAGGAATCCGATTACAAATCTTTGGGATGCTCCCTGAATGGAACACTGTCTACCGAAAGCAAAAATACAACCTTAAGCCTCGGTACAGCATTAAACAGTGACACGATCGATCTCGATCGGGATACGGTTGTCGGAGGAAAGCGAAACCCGGATCCTGGCCGCAAAACGGTCTTTTCGGGTTTGCTTGGTGTGACCCGGGTCGTGGCGCAAAACGACATCATGCAGATGACCATGACCATGACGCATGGCTACGGGTATTACAGCGATCCATACAAAGATCCTGATATCCGTCCGGGACACCGGAACATGTTTACCTTTATGACACGCTGGAACCATCATTTCGAAGGGCCGAACGGTACGGCGAGACTCTCGTACCGTTATTACAGTGACTCTTTCGGCATCAAGGGTCATACGTTTGATGCCGAATATGTACAGCCATTATCGAACGACTGGCAGATAACGCCATTAGTGCGGTATTACTCGCAAAGCGCTGCCGATTTCTATGTGCCAACGGGTAGCGATCCTCTGGTGATGACTCCAACGACCGGAATGGCCCACTATTCCGAAGATCAGCGATTGTCGGCTTTTGGTGCATTAAGTTTTGGCATAAAGATCAGCAAAGAGTTCGGCGATGAGTGGCTGGCCGATGTCAAGTACGAGCACAGTCAGCAGTGTTATGACTGGGGAATCAACGGAAAGGGAGACCCCGGCATTCCGACCTTCAATATGAGGGCAATCCAGATTGGGGTATCGCGCAAGTTCTGAGATTGTCGGACATGAGAAAAGAGGTTGCTGTTATGTAATCAGAGAGTTTTATGCAAAGATTCGGATTCAGGGCGATGGGCGGTGCTTGCGAGATTTTGCTTGATGGTCTCGGCAAAAAGGAGGCCAAAAAGCTTTCGGCGCTGGGTATCAAAGAGGTCGGCAGAATAGAACGGAAGTACTCCCGTTACCGGAAGGAGAGTATAGTTTCAAAAATTAACGCTGCGGCAGGAGTTGACTGGACGGAGTGTGATCAGGAGACCGCCGGGCTTCTGGAATATACCGAAATGCTGTACCAGAGCAGCGGCGGTTTGTTCGATGTGACTTCGGGGGTATTGCGAAGAGCATGGGATTTTGATAAAGCTGCTGTGCCTGACCCGGAAGAGTTGTTTCCGTTGTTGCCGCTTGTTGGCTGGAACCGGGTGGAAAGGAGAGAAAACGCAGTCCGGCTGCCGGATGAGGGGATGCAGCTCGATTTTGGCGGCATCGGAAAGGAGTATGCCGCTGATGCCGCTGCCGAAGTTCTCTGTGACCACGGTGCACGGCACGGCTATGTCAATCTTGCCGGTGATATTAAAGTCATCGGGCCCAGACCCGACGGTGAGGCATGGGTTATCGGTATCCGCGATCCACGCAATCCTGCGGGTCTGATCGCCTCGATACCGGTCGGTGCTGGCGCCATTGCCACCAGTGGTGATTACGAGCGTTTTTTTGAATCTTGCGGACGCCGTTATTGCCATATTATCAATCCTGTGACTGGCTTTCCTGTAACCTTCTGGCGTTCGGTTACGGTGCTGGCTCCTCTTGCAACCACAGCAGGGAGTTGCACCACGATTGCCATGCTCATGGGGCAGGATGGACTCAACTATCTGAAAGAAACGGGATTCAAGTATCTGGCTGTCGATCAGTCAGGCAGAACATATTACCACCACTGAATTAATGATGAAAAGAACCATGTCAAAAATACATTTTACCAGAAGAGGGTTTACGGTTTTCTCGGTTTTGCTCATGCTTTTCATGAAAAGCGTTACGAGCATGGCGGCCGATTTTCTTGATCCGGAACAGGCTTTTCAGCCAAGTGCCAAACTCAATGACAAGAACTCCGTCGTCATTGACTGGAAGATCGCCAAAACCTACAAACTTTATCGCGACCAGGTGAGGGTGAGCGTGACGGGAGGCGATGCCTCACTGGGCAAACCGGTTTTTCCCAAGGGCATTCTGTTTACCGATCCCACAACCGGGGAGAAGCAGGTGATTTATCATGACGCCTTGCATGTCGAGGTGCCGGTAAAAAAAGCATCAGGCCCTTTCTCGGTTACTGTGGAGTACCAGGGTTGTTCCGAGGATGGCCTGTGTTATCCGCCAATGAACAAGGTTTTCCGGTTCAAGCCATTAGTCATGGACGGGGCAGCAGCAGACAAGCCTCTCGATGGCAGGTCAGTTGCGGTTGTGCAGGCACCGGTGATCTCTGAAGCCTCAGCTCCGGCGGCATCTCCCAAAGCCGAGGCAAAAGGGAGCCAGGATGATATGTCTCTGGCCAAATCGACCCTTGAGAGTGGCAGCTTGTGGAAAATTTCAGCGGCCTTCTTTCTGTTTGGCCTCCTGCTCTCTTTCACCCCCTGCGTGCTTCCAATGGTACCGATCCTTTCGTCGATCATCGTAGGGGAAGGGGAGTCCACCAAGACAAAAAGCTTTCTTATGGCACTGGCCTACTGCCTCGGCATGGCCCTGGTCTATACCTCACTCGGCGTTGCGGCAGGTCTTGCCGGCGAAGGTCTTTCGGGGGCCCTCCAGAAACCCTGGGTACTGGTTCTGTTCAGTCTGTTGCTCTTTGGTCTTTCGCTTTCGATGTTTGATGTCTATCAGCTTCAGGTGCCAGCCTCTTTGCAAACCAAACTGAATAAGACCTCCGGTAATCTGAAGGGAGGGCGTTTTGTCGGTGTGTTCTTTATGGGAGCGATCTCAGCCCTGATCGTTGGCCCTTGTGTAGCGGCTCCGCTTGCGGGGACACTTGTTTATATCAGCCAGACCAAGGATGTGGTGATCGGGGGACTGGCGCTCTTTTCGATGGCGATGGGTATGAGTGTTCCGCTGCTGCTGATCGGCCTTTCTGCTGGTAGTCTGTTGCCGAAAGCAGGTGCGTGGATGATTGGCGTCAAGTATGTGTTTGGCCTGATGCTGATCGCTGTGGCTATCTGGATGGTTAATCCGGTGCTGCCTCCGCAGGTAACAATGGTAGCATGGGGTGCATTTGGACTTTTGTGTGCGGTTTTTGCCGGGATGTTTGGCGCTCCAAAGGAAAAGGTCACTATTGGGGGAAAGTTCATCAAGGTGCTCGGTTTGCTTCTCTTCATCATCGGCGTGCTCGAACTCGTTGGAGCCGCAATGGGAGGCACCAATCCGCTTGAGCCCTTATCTGCGCTCAGGGCGTCAACCGGTGGCGCTGCTTCCGGAACCGCTGAAGCAGCTCACCTTCAGTTCAAAAGAATCCGTACCGTTGAAGATCTCGAGAGGGAGGTGAAAGCTTCAGCCGGAAAGCCCGTCATGCTCGATTTCTATGCCGACTGGTGCGTCGCCTGCAAGGAGATGGAGAAGTTCACTTTCAGTGATGCGAAAGTTCGCCAGGGGCTTTCGGAAGTGACGCTTTTACAGGTAGATGTGACGGCCAACACGCCAGACGATAAGGCGCTGATGAAACGCTTCGGCCTCTTCGGCCCTCCCGGTATCATCTTCTTCGACAAGAGCGGCAACGAACAGAAAGAGAACCGCGTCATCGGCTTCCTCGAAGCCGACAAGTTCATGACGCACGTGGAAAGAGTGAAATAATTGATAA
>JAAXWL010000018.1:22425-29305 GCA_013334975.1 Chlorobiaceae bacterium | reverse complement strand
AAATCGGTATCCAAATCGAAAAAAGAAAGGTCATAGTACGTCAACAGTACATGATTTTCTCAGGAATTTGAAGAAAGTGCAGGGGCGGTTTGAGAACCGCCCTTTTTCGTTCATCATTTCACCTTTTACAACTGCCCGAAAAATTGTTCGAGCGATGATTGCGATGCTTCGTCGTTGCTTGCCTTGATCAGTTCGAAGGTCTGGTTGGCGGCTTTGGGATGCCAGAGAGAGAGCACGGCTACTTCGGCCACATCACCACGGTCGATCGAGCCGGTGATTCGGTCACCGGTGTCGAATTTCAACGCGTGCATGAACAAAGCTCCATCCAGAAGACCGCCAGGCCGCAGGATGGTGTAGCGGAACCCCTCTTCTCCATAGAGTCTCCTTACAGCCTCTTCTCCTTCGAGCTTCATGTCGAGCACCCGTCCGTATTTGTTGAGTGGGTGTTCGGGATGGGTGACGCCCAAGGAGCTGATGAGCACGAACGTGCTGACGCCCGCCGCTTTTGCTGCTACGGCAAGCTGTATGACGCCGTCGCGATCGATGGCCGACGGGGGAGGCGCTTCGGGGTTCATGACATTGCCGCCAATGCCGCAGATCAGGGCATCGGCATTTTCAACGGCGGCCTGGACCTCCGGCTGATTCTGCACCGATCCGATGACAAGGCGATCGATAATTTCCGGCCCGAAGAGTTCAATCGCTCTGATACCGGATCGGACAAAGAGACGGAAATCGATGCCGTGAGCTTGCAGTCTCCGGACGATATGCTGCCCGGTTCGTCCGGTCGCCCCCGCAACAAGCACGGTGCCTTCAAATGTTTTTTTCATGAGTGCTCAAGAGTGGATTCACGGGAACATTGAGAACTTCACGTTCATGATCATGGTGAGATCGACAAGGGAATGCAACACAAAAACGGTTCGGATGTCGCGGTACCAGAAGAAAGAGAGCGCCCAGCTCAGGGCGATCATGAGCTGAATCGGCATGAAAAATGGTTTGAACGGGCTGGTCTGGACGACGTGCTCGGGCAGGATGGGCAGCCAGAAGAGTCCGTGGATGATACCACTGTAGATCATGAAAAAGAGAAATCCGAGCGCGAATCCGCCCCACGCTTTGTCGGTGAATTTGCCGACAATGATCTGGCCGAGCCTGAACATGGCGTAGAACATGAAGGTTTCAGCGATGCCGTTGCCGATGCTGAAGATCAGCGCGCTCAGGGGATCGAGCGTTCTGCCGCCGTCGGTCGTTGAGTTGGAGTAGATGTAAGCGTTGAGGCCAAGAATCACCACAGAGAAGACAATCAGTCCGATGCGCCTGGGACCGTAATCATTATTAGAGGTCATGACATCTTTTCGAAAAAAAACAACGCCGATAAGGATGGCTATTGCCCAGTAGGCGTAGATAAGAATCGGGGGTGAAATGGTATTCAGCATGGAGTGTCAGGGTTTTGGTTCAGGAAAGTGGTTCGGCATGATAGGAGCTGCGCACGAAGGGGCCGGACTGGACGTGCAGGAATCCGGCGTTAAGCGCTATCGTGCGATAACGTTCAAATTCATCGGGCGTTACGTAGCGGCTGACCGGCAGATGTTCGGCGGTTGGTTGCAGGTACTGGCCGATGGTCACCATGTCGCAACCGTGCCGCCTCAGCTCAAGCAATACGGCTTCGACCTCGTCAGGGCTTTCACCCATACCAACCATCATGCCCGATTTGGTGGCGAGCCTGAATTGCCGTTTTGCCCGGTCTATGACGGAAAGAGATCGGGCGAATGATGCCCGGGGCCTCACTTTTGCATAGAGCGAAGGTACGGTTTCGATGTTGTGGTTCAATACCTCCGGAGCCTCCGCCATAACCAGGTCGAGCGATGGTTCATGACCGCTGAAATCGGGAATGAGGCATTCGAGACTGACCGAAGGGTTCAGAGCACGGATTGCCCTGATGATTTCGACCCAGTTGTTGGCTCCTCCGTCGGAAAGATCATCCCGGTTGACGCTGGTCAGGACGGCGTGCCTCAACTTCATGCTTCTGACGGCTTCGGCTATTTTGAGGGGCTCCTCCGGATCGGGAGGCTCGGGTCGCCGGTCAGTGGAAACAGCGCAGAAGCGGCAGCTCCGGGTGCAGAGGTTGCCGAGCAACAGGAAGGTCGCTGTGCCTTTCGACCAGCATTCGTGCAGGTTGGGGCACATGGCCGACCGGCAGACGGTATTCAGGCTGTGGCGGTTGAGCAGCGCTCTGGTCGATGCGAACGACGAGCCGGACGCCAGTCTGATCTTGAGCCAATCGGGTTTCTTGCCGGGGCCGGTGTCCATGCGGTTCTGGTTGTGCTGTTGATTATCAGATTCATCCGAATATAGCCATTCCTGACAATTCTGCCCGATTCAGGACGAAACTCCTGTGGGTAAGTAGTGTCGAGTCAACGATAATTAGTCAGAATTTCTCTCATCATCGAAATCGGTACCGGGTTCCACCTGAACAGGCTGAAGAAAAATTCATCGGGCAGTATGGCTTATTGTCATAACCATTTGGTAATTAAGCTGATACATATAGAAACCGGTTTTCTGTTTTCACAAATAACCGATACCGATACCGATTTCGATTTGGATAAAATCAATGGCCACAAAAATATCTCAGTATAAGCTTGACATTACACTACTAATCCGGCATTCAAAAAGGTGACTATTATCTCTGATTTCAAGCCCCATGAATGTTATACTGCATAAGCTCTGACACCTGTCATGTATATGCTTGCCGGATTAATATGGTGGATTCGGTGATTGGTGTGCTCTTGCTGGCAAGGGGTAAGGAAAAGAGATAAAATCGGTACATTAACCGTGAAAGGTTGGATCAGGTAAACGCTCATGTCGGCATGTCATGAAAAGGTTCAGTTCCCTTATTTCACTGGTGCTGTTGCTGATTTTCATGGTAAACAGCCCCGGTGTTGCCCGTGAAAAGGCTCCATCATGTCCATTGGCTTTCGGGATGAAGAGTTTCGAGCGCCGCTCTTCCAACAATATCGAAACCTGGTGCAAGTGCACCTATCCGGTGTTCGCAGCATCGCCGATCGGAGAGGCGATCAATCTGACGCTCATGGCAGGTATCCTGAGCAGCATTCCGCTACCGGAGTCGAAGCCTGTGCCGCTGAATCTTGAAGATGCAGCCACGGCCTTTTTCGAGACTTCTGAAGAGGGTAGGGCTAAAAATCAGCAATCATGGCCCTGGCAGGCTGAGGTAAGCGTTCAGGTGCTTGTCGATCGGCCCGATCTGGTAACCTTGTCGATCTCTTCGTTTGCCTTTACCCGAGGTTCGATTGGTTTGAACACCACCCACTATCTGATGTTCAATTCACAGAGCGGACGACTGCTGGGCCTGAACGATTTTTTTATTCCGGGGTTCGAAACTAAACTCGATGCCTTGATTGAAAACCGCTTCCGGCAGATCATGGGATTAGCGGAAGGCGAACCGCTCTCCGGCGAACGAGGTGGACTGGCCATGAATACGCTCCCTCATACAACGAATTTCGCAGTAGCGGGCACAGGGATGGTGTTTATGTACAACCCGTTTGAGCTTGGGCCTGATCTTGCTGATCCTTTACGTATTGAATTGTCATTCGATGAACTCCGGGAGATACTCTATCCGCTTAAAGAACTCAAATCGATCGAGCAATGAAATTACCGTTCTCCACCTGCATTCTCGTCCATGCTGCTGATCGGGTAGCGTGTAGGATACTTCTGCGATGTCTGTCGGTGTTTGTGTTGCTGGGCAGCTTGCCGATCTCCGCCAGAGCTCAGGATTACACCCAGGCAAAGGTCGAGAAGCTGCTGGTTGCTTCGACCAATTATGCCGGGCAACCCCTGTCGTATCCCCAGTCGGGAAAGCCTGAGGTGACGGCTCTGGTGGTGCATCTTCCTCCGGGCAGCTCTACCGGATGGCACAAGCACCCGGTACCGGTCTATGCGTACCTGCTTGAAGGGGAGATCACGATCAAGACCGAGAGTGGCGTCGAAAAGCGCTTTGTGAAAGGGGAGCCGATCGTCGAGGTGATGAACCTGCTGCATAACGGGACCAATACCGGAAAGCGGATGACCAGCCTCATGGTTTTCTATACGGGTATTGAGGGTGTGCCGAATGTCATCCGGGCTGAGGCTCTGCCAGCCGTTTCCGGAGTGCGATGAAATGCGGACGATCGTGCCTGCAATGAGATTGAATGATGCATTCAAGAGGGTGTTTCTGTTCGCCATGCTTGCTCTCGGGGCAACCATTCCCTCCGGGTGCGGCAAAAACGACCGCTCTGACGGGTATGGCAACTTCGAGGCGACCGAGATTGTCGTTTCCGCCGAGACGACGGGCAAACTGATCCGTTACGATGTTACTGAGGGAGCACATCTTGATGCGGGTGTGGTGACTGCCGTGGTCGATACGACCCAGCTCGATCTCGATCGCCAGCAGCTCCGTTCGCAGCTCAGGGCGCTGCTGGCACAGAAGCCCTCGGTGGCCTCCGAGTCGGCGGTCTATCGGCAGCAGCGCAGCAACCTTGAGCACGATCTCGTGCGTTACCGGCGGTTAGTCAAGGAGGGGGCCGTACCGTCAAAAAGGCTTGAGGAAATCGAGGATCTGGCAAAGGTGGTCAATCGCCAGATCGGGGCCGTCGATTCAAAGCAGCCGGCAATCGACTCGCAGGCAAGCGCGCTGAAAGCCCAGATCGAGCGGATCGAAGACCAGATCATGAGAAGCCAGGTGCGCAACCCGGCAAAGGGGGTCGTGCTGTCGAAATATGCCGAGCCGGGCGAAGTGGTCACTTACGGAAAACCGCTCTACCGGATTGCCGATACCGGCACGATGTACCTGAGGGTCTATCTGTCGGAGTTGCAGCTTTCACAGGTCAAAAGCGGTCAGGAGGTCGAGGTGCTGGTAGATGAAGAGAAGCCCGCAGAGAAGCGGCTGAAGGGGTGGATCACCTGGATCTCCCCGAAGGCGGAGTTCACGCCAAAAATTATCCAGACTCATGAAGACCGGGTGAACATGGTCTACGCGGTCAAGGTGCTGGTCAGCAATCCTGACGGTTCGCTCAGAATCGGGATGCCGGGCGAAATCCGGTTTCATGCAGCGAAATGATCATGAAAGAGGCGGTTTCGGCACAAGGGATCACGAAACGCTTTGGCAAGGTCGAGGCGCTCCGTGAGGTGAGCCTGTCGGTCGCCTGCTCAGAGCTGTTCGGCGTGATCGGGGCGGATGGTGCGGGCAAAACCACCATGCTCCGTATTCTCGCCACGCTGCTGCTGCCCGATTCAGGCAAGGCGAGTGTGCTCGGCATCGATACGGCCGCCGGGTACCGCCAGCTCAGGACAAAAATCGGCTACATGCCGGGGCGCTTTTCGCTCTACCAGGATCTGAGTGTGGAGGAGAACCTTACCTTTTTCGCGACGGTGTTCGGCGCTACGGTCAAAGAGAACTACGAGCTGATCCACGATATCTACGTTCAGCTCGAACCGTTCCGTACCCGTCGGGCGGGGCAGCTCTCCGGGGGGATGAAGCAGAAACTCGCCCTCTGTTGCGCCCTGGTGCACAAGCCGGAGCTGCTCCTCCTCGACGAGCCGACAACTGGGGTGGACGCCGTCTCGCGGCAGGAGTTCTGGCAGATGCTGCAACGGCTGAAATCGCAGGGCATCACCATCCTCGTTTCGACCCCCTACATGGATGAAGCGGTTCTGTGCGACCGGGTAGCCTTCATGCAGGATGGGCGGATACTGGCCATCGACACCCCTGCGGGCATCACCAGGCTCTTCGGCAGCCCTCTGTTTGCGGTCAGGGCAACCGAACGTCACCGGCTGATACAGGCTTTGCGCTCATACGAACATGCCCGTTCGGCCTACGCTTTCGGCAGTTCGGTGCACTATACCGACCGCCGGGCCACTGCCCGGCCTCCGGAACTGATCGCCTGGCTCCGTTCACAGGGGTTCGATGAGGTCGAGGTCGAGCCTATCGAGGCGGGAATCGAGGACACCTTCATGGCGCTGATGGAGGAGCCCGCTACCAAAGGGGAGCGTGGCCATGGCTGATGCGGTCATTCATACCGAAAAACTGACGAAACGTTTCGGCTCGTTTACCGCCGTGGACGACGTTTCGTTCTGCGTTTCGGCAGGTGAAATCTTCGGTTTTCTCGGAGCGAACGGGGCAGGGAAGACCACCGTCATGAAGATGCTTACGGGTCTGCTTTCGCCAACCTCGGGCAAGGCCAGCGTTGCGGGGTTCGATGTGTGGGGTGAGGCCGAATCGATCAAACGCAACATCGGCTACATGAGCCAGCGCTTCTCCCTCTATGACGACCTGACGCCACGGGAGAACATCACCTTTTTCGGCGGCATCTACGGATTGCCGCGGAGTGAAATCAGGGAAAAAGGGGAGCGGATGCTCGAACGGCTCGACCTCAAGGAGGCCGCCGATACGAAGCTTTCCGCCCTGCCGCTCGGGTGGAAGCAGAAGCTCGCCTTTTCGGTCGCCCTGTTGCACGAGCCAAGTGTGGTGTTCCTCGACGAACCGACGGGCGGCGTCGATCCGGTTACCCGCCGCCGCTTCTGGGACATGATCTACGAAACCGCAGCACACGGCGTCACCGTGTTCGTCACGACCCACTACATGGACGAGGCCGAATATTGCGACCGCGTCTCCATCATGGTTGACGGCAGAATCGCCGCCCTCGACACCCCGGAGCTGCTCAAGCGAACCTTCGAAGCCGACTCAATGAACGAAGTGTTCATAAGACTGGCCAGACCAGCAAAAAGAAGCGAGGGATGACGAGTGACGAGAAAATTCAGGAAGAATCGTCCTGAAATCTTCTGACCTATTCGACCTATTTTAATACCAGTTGATAGTTGAAAAATCGGTATC
>JAAXWL010000018.1:0-22325 GCA_013334975.1 Chlorobiaceae bacterium | reverse complement strand
ACTGGCCAGACCAGCAAAAAGAAGCGAGGGATGACGAGTGACGAGAAAATTCAGGAAGAATCGTCCTGAAATCTTCTGACCTATTCGACCTATTTTAATACCAGTTGATAGTTGAAAAATCGGTATCGGTATCCAAATCGGTATCCAAATCGAAAAAAGAAGATAATAGTATGTCAACAGCACATAAGTTATTCAGGAATTGATAGTTGAGAATGAAAAATTGAAAAATCGATCACAATACCGATCTGGATTGTTTGAGCCATGAAACGGTTTCTTGCATTTGTCCGGAAGGAGTTTGTCCATATCATTCGTGACCGGAGAACGGCGGTCATTCTGTTCGGTATGCCCATTCTTCAGTTGCTGCTCTTCGGCTTTGCAATCCGCAACGAGGTTTCGGAAGTGAAAACCGGCATTCTCGACCGGTCACACGACTCGGTCACCGAAGCACTGACCGACAGGCTCTTTTCCTCCGGCGCTTTCATCTATGCTGGCAACCTTCAGAGCGAAAAGGAGATAGCACCGGCATTCGCCGCAGGCAGGATGAATGAGGTGATCGTCTTCGAGGCCGATTTTGCCCGGCGGCTGCAACGCGACGGCGTCGCCTCGATGCAGGTGGTTACCGATGGCTCCGATCCGAACGTGTCGAGAATCATCAGCGGCTATACCGAACTGGTGGTGCGCGATTATCTTGCAGACCAAACGGATGGCGACCTTCAGGTTGCCGGTGTCGAAGCCGTGCCGCTCATGATGTTCAATCCGTCACTCAAGAGCGTCTTTCTTTTCGTGCCGGGGCTTATGGCCATGCTCCTGATGCTCGTATCGGCGCTCATGACCTCCATCAGCATCACCAAAGAGAAGGAGAGCGGCACGATGGAGCTTTTACTGGTCTCGTCTCTCCGCCCGTTGCAGGTGATCATCGGCAAGGTGGTGCCCTATCTGTTGCTCTCGTTCATCAACGTCATCACCGTCGTAGGGCTCGCTTACTTTGTTTTCGGCGTACCCTGCCGGGGAAGCGTGGTGCTGCTCTTTGCCGAATCGCTGCTCTTCATCCTGACCGCCCTTTCGCTCGGCATCCTGATCTCGAGTATCACGAGTTCGCAGCAGGTTGCTATGATGATCTCGCTTGCCGGGCTGCTGCTGCCCACCGTGCTGCTCTCCGGATTCATCTTTCCGGTCGAAAGTATGCCCCTGCCGTTACGGGTGATCAGCAACATCATTCCTGCTCGATGGTACCTGGTGATCGTCAGGGGGATCATGCTCAAAGGGGCCGGAATCGCCCTGCTCTGGAAAGAGACGCTCATTCTGCTGGTCATGACCTTTTTCTTCATGGCCGTCAGTGTTCGGAAATTCAGCGAGAGGTTGCAATGAAGAAACGGTTGAAAACGCTGCTGAAACCACTTGAGGTGGTCGGCTACCTTTTGCAGAAAGAGTTCCAGCAGATATTCCGCAACAGGGGAATGCTGCCGATCATCTTCATCATGCCCTTCATTCAGCTCGTCATCCTCTCGAACGCAGCCACCTTCGACGTGCCCGAAGTGACCTTTCACTTGCAGGATTCTGACCACTCGGCCCTCTCCGATCTATTGACAAAGCGTTTTTTTTCAACAGGTTATTTCAGGCTGACAGGGGAGTCGAACCGCCAGGAGATCGCCATCGAAGAGCTTGTCGCCAACCGGGCGAAGATGGTTCTGGTGATTCCCCGGAATTTCGAGAAAGAGATCGCTACAACCGGGCATGGAACCGTTCAGCTCCTCATCGATGCCGAAGACGGATTCACAGCAGGCGTTATCCGGGGCTACGCCACCGATATTGTCAGAGCATTCAACCGCGACCTGCCGGAACTTCTGCCGCAACTGGAGGGTCGTTCGCTGGTGACGCCGCTGATCGATATCCGGTCAAGAGCCTGGTATAACCCCGAGCTGGTCTACCGCGACTACATGGTGCCGGGCGTGCTGGTTGTCCTCGTCACGCTGGTCGGCCTATTCCTCTCAGGGATGAACGTCGTCCGTGAAAAAGAGATCGGCACCATCGACCAGATCAACGTTACCCCGATCAGGCGCTGGCAGTTCATTACCGGCAAACTGGTACCCTTCTGGATCATCGGTCTTGGCGAACTCACTGTCGGCCTGGTAATTTCAAGAGCCTTGTTCCAAGTGCCGATGCTCGGTCACTATTATGTAATCTACCTCGTTGCCGCCGTCTACATGCTCGTCGTGCTCGGCATGGGCCTGCTCATCTCCACCGTTACCGAAAGTCAGCAACAGGCAATGTTCATCGCCTGGTTCTTCATGGTGATCTTCGTCCTCCTCAGCGGCCTCTTCACCGCCATCGAAAGCATGCCCCACTGGGCTCAGAACCTCACCCAACTGAACCCCATCCGCCACTTTGTAGACATCATGCGCCGAGTCATGCTCAAAGGCGCAACCCTCAGCGACATCGCCCAACCCTTCGCCATTCTCGCTGCCCAGGCAGTCGTAATGCTCGCGCTCGCCGTGAACCGTTACAGGAAGACAAGTGAGTGAGAGGAAAAAAGCCACTTGGTGCGCCATGCTCCAGCTTGGCAATAAACCGCAGGTTAAATACTTTTTTTGACACTGTAGATAAATGCGTAGTTTTTGGATTATAATGCTCTTGTAAACGTCGGATTCAATATCGGGATTAAGTCCATTACGCCGAACCTCATGCAGTTTAATATTGACTGTATATCGGAGTGAAAATCATGACATTTGACGAAAAAATCCATCTTTACGCACAGAAATTGCCTTACTCTTTTCAGGAAGAAGTGTTTGACTTCGTTCAATTTCTGCTTCTGAAATACGAACAAAAAGAAAAACAGGATAGGGAGTCTTTATCGTTATCAAACGCCTTGCGTGATATGGAAGATGAAACGGATTTATAAAATCTTTCTGATATACGGACAACTTTTTCATGAATACCAACTGCTGGAGAATAGCAGGGGAATTATTTACTTGCTCATGTACCCGCTCTGCTCCGGTATCAGGCTGAAGTCCACTACTGTGGCCACCACGCATTCGAAATTGCAATCCTGCATTGTATTAAATATGTTCTCCCAGAAGCCGGAGTTCGTTCATTATGTTGAAATACAAGGGGTACAGTAACCACGTCGAGTATGATGACGAGGCGAAACTTTTTCATGGCGAAGTGCTTGATACGCGGGATGTTATCACTGTTCAGGGGAGAAGTGTCGATGAGATCGAACTGTCATTCAGAGACTCTATCGAAGATTATCTCGATTTCTGCCGTGAGCGCGGAGAGGAGCCGGAAAAGCCGTTTTCAGGCAAGCTGGTGCTGCGTATGAGTCCTGAACTGCATCACAAGGTTTCCATCAAGGCGTCAAAGTCTGGGAAGAGCGTCAACAAGTGGATTTCAGACACTCTCGAATCGGGTTGATACAGGAAGATGTCCTGTTTTTAAAGAGAAATCGATAGCGATTTGGATTTGTATAAAACTACTTCTGGTAGATGACGATACCAACCCGCTTGATATGCTCCTTCAACGGTTGAGAGGCAATCGACTCAAGTCGTTGCAGATCGAAACGCCAGGGAAGGGGCAATTCATCCAGCGTCATGGCGATACGGGCAAGATCAAGATCATCTTCAAGCCCTTCAATTGCCAGATCAATATCAGAATTTGGTTTGGCAACGCCTTTCGCTCGTGAGCCGAAGAGAATTGCCCGACGGATGTTGCCATTCTCCTTGAAAACATTGATAATCAGCGCCAGTTCACGTTCAGATAAACCGTTAGCGATCAATGGTTCTTGTATTGTTCCTGCATCCATAGCCGTAAAGATTTAAGTAATGGCAGCCATCGGGTTCTGATGTTCAGAAGCGCTTTGCGAAATCGCTGCTCATCGTACGTATGCGAAAGCAGGTTCCGTTCGAGCATCATATCGATCCAGCCTTGTCCATTGTCGATGAGCTTTGCAGCAAAGGCCTCTTTGATAACGGCTTTCGGCGTGACCGGTACAATCAAAACGCCAGAAGCTTCAAGAAAATCCTTCATGGTTTTCCAGGCCAGCTCGAACGTATACATGAAACGCTGAATCAAGCCCTCAAGTTCAAGATCCGAAAATTCTTCCAGAGCCCGAAGCATAAGCGTATCATGCAGAAGCGTGAACGCACGATCGAAATTCTCGAACCGTTGTTTCCAGCGGACATCCTGATTCATGGCAGTCTGAGCAGATTGGTTTACAGAGATCAGTTTCATCTAATGTACGAATTTCATCAGGCAGAGCAGCCGCATTCCTCCATATGCAACTTTACATAATTTATATTATACAACATTTACAGGATAACAGGGAACCAGCTCACCGGCGGCTTGTATCCTTTAATCCGTAATACCAACCCGGAATTGTCTTCAACGCCGGAAGCACCGACCCGAAAACTTTCGAGACGGTGCTCGTGATCCTTTACACCACCAATCGTTTCATCCCTTCTGCTTGCCTTGTCATTCATGCCGAGGTTACCGTTCAGAAAAAATGAATCGTGTTTTAGCCCCATTTCTTCTGTACAGTCTAAAGTGAAGCTCCGAGTTTGCGGGTTCATCCAGTGTTCTGTCAACGGAAAATAGTCGGATATTATTTTATTAACGAAATCGGTATCCAAATCGGTATCGGTATCGAGTTTCACTTGAATAGAGGCTGATAAGTATAGGATCGGGTTTTCTGTTTTCAAATAATAAATCGATTTCGATACCGATTTCGATTTGGATTTGGATAAAATCAACGGCGCTGTATCATACGTCAGTATAAGCATGACGTCTCACTAGTGGTAAAATACGAATTGAAAAAAGGGTTCTTCATGTCCATCGACAGAATCAAGTCCTGACCGCTTGTTTCATGGTGCCTGGTACGCAATTCACAAGCGATTTAAAAAAATTACCCTGATCATGGGTTTATCAGAACAGTCTCGACACCAACACATTTTATAATATATGTTTATGGCAAAGTGATGATATGGAGTAAAAAAGTTCAAGATGGCTTTGAAATTACAAGTATACGTTATATATTTTCAACGAGTTATCGCAAATGAACGTATATGCTTTATTAATACATACAAGGAGGATGATTACAAAATGTTGAAAATATTAAGTAAATTATCTCTTCTTATGGCAATATCGGGGTTACTGCCCAGAATTGCATCAGCAGTTACTCTCGAAAAGTATACTGGTGATAACGCACAGGTGGTTATATATATATCTGAAGTGGGGCCAACAGTGCTTCAATTTGATGTTAGCCTCGGAAGCGGCACGATTGCTGATATTCGAGGAATCTTCTTTGATTGGGATGGTACTGTGACCAATATGACTGTGACCGGTGCTGATGTTACCGGTTGGGATTTCAGTGGTAATGTCTCTAATCTGGGTGGCGGCGTAGCCATGAATCCCAAGTCGTTTAATGGAGGTGTTTTAATCGGCACACCGGGGATTGGCAAAGACGATATTTCGTCGACGAGTTTTACCGTGACAGCTGACGGCGTTATTAATTTAAAAACGTTAGGTGCAAGACTGCAAAGCGTTGGTCCAAGACGTTCCGGAAGCAGCAAGCTCTTTGCTGTTTATGACGAATTGGGTGGATACGGTGATCCACCGGTTGATCCCACTCCTACGCCGGAACCGGCAGCGATTATCTTGCTCGGAATTGGCACTATTTTAGCCAGCTTGAGTCATTCGAGCAAACTGCTGTCAAGCTTAAACTGACTTATGTTATGGAGCCATTGATTTATCCAAATCGGGATCGAAATCGATTATTTATGTTTAATGCAGGTATTGGCGAATCTGTTTTAGTGAATAAAACGGCTATATTTCAGATCGATTCATATGTCAACTCTTTTGCGGGTACACCTGCAACAGTTACATCAGAATTGATATCCTGAATAACAACAGAGCCCATGCCGATGATGGATCGGTCACCAATGATTATACCTTGTTTTATACAAGAGCCCATTCCTATCCAACACTCTTCTCCAATCTGGACTCCCCCAGCCAGATGAGCACCGGGGCTCACATGAACGCCGTCCTTAAGAATACAATGATGATCGATTGTTGCACCTGTATTGATAATACAACCTGTTCCAATATCCGATAAAGCGTTAATGATCGATCCTGCAATGATTACTGTTCCTTTACCTATTCTTGCACTTCGACTTATTATGCACGATGGATGAGTGATAACAGGAAATGTAAATCCCTTATTCTCAAAATATTTTATTTTTTGCAGTCGTGTATGATTGTTGCCTATGGCAACAATCATACTGTGAGAAATAGGATATTTCTCTATAATACTTTGTGAATTACCTATCACCTGCCAAGGGCCAATGCAGGATATTGTTGGCCATGCATCATCATAGAATACAACATCATCCCAACCCGAAGATATGGCTGCTTCAGCAACCACCATACCGTGTCCACTTGCGCCAAGAATAAAAAGCACTCTGTGTTTTATTGACATTGTGGCGTTACAGATTATTTTCTGTTATTTTTGGTTTATTTACAGGTAAAATGTATTTTGTTGTGCTGTTTTTATATATAATGAAGTATATAAATAATTATTCATATCCTGTATTGTATAATTTTTATTTATAATTGAAATATAATTTTTTTTCAGGATATTGAAAATGACAGGATGCTATGGTTATTGCAGGCTTCTCAGCTCAATTCTGTCATCCTGATTCCGACTGTTCCGGTGTAGAGAGTCCCTATCTAAACGCCGGAAACCATTGCCGCGCTGTGGCATGGCTTCCCTGCTACCTCACCTCATCGAGCAGCAAGGCGAAATAATACAGGATCAGATAGAAATCGAAGAGGAGCAGTGACAAATTGGAGGGCCTTACACCGAAAGTTGTTCCTGCAAATGCCAGAACAAACAGTCCGACCGGCACAAGGGTCAGCGTGAATCGTACAAACTGTTTTTGCTGAACCTGATGAAAGCCAAAGAGTATGCTCCCCATCAGAAACGAACCATGCGTGATCTGAAGGAGGATGTTCGTCACTATATCATTGCTGGCGCCAGACAATTTGTCAAAAGCCAGAATACCAACAAGCAAGCCTGTCGAGGCGACAACAGCCACAGCAAAGACAATTCTCAGCGTTTTCATGGTTGTTACTAATCATTTTTCCATCAACTGTCGGGTACTGGGTAATGGGTTTCCCTATTACCCAGCACCTAATTCCTGCCTCCTATCCATTCTCAGGTGTTTCGAGGCGTTTCCGGATGTCAAGAAGCTCCTCCTGGCGTTCAGTGCTGGTTTGTGGAAATCTGAGGTTCAGACTTTCAAGGGTGTTGAGCACGATGCGCGAAACCAGCAGCCGGGCGTTTCTTTTATCGTCTGCAGGAATGACGTACCAGGGAGATTCATCGCTGCTGGTCGCGTCGATGCACTTCTCGTAAGCGTCGAGGTACTCATCCCAGAATTTGCGCTCTTCGAGGTCGGCGGTGCTGAACTTCCAGTTTTTCTCCGGGTTGTCAATCCGGCTGAGGAATCGCTGTCGCTGCTCCTCTTTCGACAGATGCAGGTAGAACTTGACGATGCGGGTGCCGTTGCAGTGTAGATGGTGTTCCAGATCGACAATCGAACGGTAGCGATGCTCCCAGACCAATCCATGATTCGTCAGTTCATCCGGAATGTTCTGTTTTCTGAAAATCCCGGGGTGGACGCGCACAATCAACACCTCTTCGAAGTAGGAGCGGTTAAAGATGCCAATTCGCCCACGTTCGGGAAGGCATTGGTTGGTTCTCCAGAGGAAATCGTGCTCAAGCTCTTTTGCCGATGGGTGCTTGAAGCTGAAGACCTGGCACCCCTGCGGATTGACGCCGGACATTACATGCCGGATGACGCTGTCCTTGCCGGCGGCATCCATCGCCTGGAAGATGAGCAGCACGGCGTAGCGATTGTCGGCATAGAGAATGTTCTGCAATTTGCTCAACTGCATGACATGCTCGCCAAGCATCTTGTGATATTTTTTCTTCGATTTGTAGACCGGATCGATGAGGGTAGGCCGATCGGCGAGGTCTGGTTTCTGCCCCTTCAGGATTCTCAGGGTATCGACGTTAAAGTTCATGGCCTCTGCGGTGATGATGGGTTGCCGAAAATGGTCCAATCGGCAGGATGATAAAGAGGAATGATCCTTTTCGCAAGTTCGCAAAAAAAGCACTTGGATCATACGATTTTTTTCAAATTAACTGAGCGTTCCATTCTGAACCATCAGACCATTATATTCTTTCTTTCAGGGTGGTGTTGCCGTTGACCGGCATTCACCCCAATGATATTCTCCACTGGTTACTGTCAACTCTTTTCATCGATTACTGCCATGTTCAAGCTTCTGGGCAGACAGCTCTTGACTTCAGGTGCTGGCAAGCTGCATGAGGTTATAGTGAACGAATTTATTCAGTTCATCAAACGTTTCTCTCTGTCGTTGCGGCGACGCTGACCAGCACGCTATCGCATTTCACCTGTTTTTCTGAATTCCGGTATTGCCTGAACAAATGGGTCAATGTGATACATGAGGGATGAATATTGTTTCAGAAATCGCAGAACGATTTGTGAACAAAAAAGCAGTTCCAAAAGGTTGGAACTGCTTTTTTGTTGTAAAATGTAACCTGTCGCTTACTTCTTGTCGGGAACAGGGCGTTCCGGTTTGACTGCGTAGTTGATGAGGTAGTCGTAGAGCCTGATCAGGCGTGCATTCTGGTTGTTCTGATCGATCCAGTGGCCAATCATGCCAATGGTTCGGGCCAGTACGAAGAATCCGTTCAGTGAGTGCTCCGGGAAGCCGAGGTCCATGAGAATGCAACCCATGGTGCCGTCAACATTCAGGATCAGGTTGTCTTTCTTGGCTGTCGTGATTTTCTCAACCTCGAGCGCATAGTTCAGGCATGGCGTGTGCAGCGCGGTTTCGTTCTTGACATAGCTCACAAGGTACTTGACGCGCTGGTCTGGATTTCTGAGGCTTTTGACCCTGTGGCCGATACCGGGAACCGGTCCGACATTCTTTTTCATCCAGGAAAGAAAGCCGGGAATATCGTTCGGATACTCCTTGACACCCAACTTGAAATATTTTCCGGCATTGGTCACCGCACCGCCGAAGCGTGGGCCAATCATGGTCATACCGGCAGAGACCGCCTGTGGCATGTCGATGCCGGCGCAGGCTGCGAGGATCGAGCCATAAGCGCCAGACACGGCCGGGCCGTGGTCAGCGGAGATCATAATTATGCGCTTGATAATCTCGGACTCTTCACGAGTCGGAAGCTGCTTGTTCCAGAGCAGGCCGATGACATCTTCGATGCCATAGCCTTTCGAGCAGAGTTCAGATGCTGCATAGCCGGCATAGCGGGGCTCTTCGCCACGGTCGTCAGAGATTGTGGTGCGGATAAGCGGTTCAACGACCACTTCACCCTGCCTCATGACCTCCTGGACGCTCGGCGGCAGCTCGGGCAGCAATGACTCGTCGAGTTCGCTCTCCGACTTGATGGCGCCAGAAGCGATCAGCTCCTCATACACCTGCTTGATAGCCTTGCTGAGTCCACCGAAGGTGTCGGGGACGAGCGCACCGGCATCACGCAGGGCATTCATCTTTGAGCGAGCAGAGCCAGCACCTTTCTTGCCCTCTTTTGCACCGGCGTGGCCGAACTTCATACCTTGGGGAAGAACCTCCTGGCAGGTACCGCCGATAGCCGCAACTAATCTGATACGTCGTGGTTCGGCAGCCAGCCACTCGGCAGCTTCCTCTTCGAGATTGCCGCCAACCTCGCCGATCAGCACGACGGCCTTGGTATCGGGGTCGTTTTCGAACATTTCGAGGTAGGTGACGAAATCGGTGCCCGGATAGGCGTCTCCACCGATAGCTACGGCAGAGGTGATGCCGTCGCCGTTCTGGGCGCAGAGCCACATTGCTTCGTTGGACAGTCCGCCGGATTTGGTCAGAACACCGAACGAGCCTGCCCGATAGAGGTTACAGAGCTTCAGGTTCTTGAACTCGCCGCCGATCACGCCGAGACGACACTCGCCTGCCGACATGACGCCGATCGAAGAAGGACCGTTCAGCATCTTTCCATGCTGTAGTGCAAGTTTTTTGAGGCGCTTGGCATCTTTTTCCGGCACACCTTCAGTGATCATGGTGATCAGCTTGATATTCGGGGATTCGATGGCCTCTTTGGCAGCTTGGGTGGCTCTCGATGCACCAAGGTAGATCAGCGCTGTGTTGATTTCAGGATGCTCTGCAAGTGCAGGTGCGAGTGATGAATAGACGGTAACGTTCTTGAGTTCGCCACCACGAAAAATTTCTTTCTGCTGTCCGGCCTCGGGCGGATAGACGAAGGCCTGGATAGTCAGTGGACGGTTGATCAGGAAGTCGAACTGGGCCATGCGTTTTGCCGCATTGACACCAGCTACACCACCAATGATGACTGCCCGGGTATCTTTATTAGCGAGAATGCTCACGGTTCAATCAAAGTTTAATGAGTTGCTATATTCTTTATTTTCAAGGTCTTGTATAGAATACCATCAGGATCTCATAGCCATATCGACGATGTCGGTCATCGGCATGCTGCGGTCATAGACATGAATGTCGAAACCCTCTTCCTGAAGCTTCCTTATGGCAGCAAGACCCTGGTTCTCGTTCGGGCCTCCCCTGCGCACCCATATCTTGACATTCTCCAGATACCCTTTCGACTTGCTTTCGCGGAAACCGTTGATGATACCGCTGAAGGTAGCCTTGACGTCAGTGAAGTTGGCGATGGCACCGCCAACGATGATGTGTTTGATGTTCGGCAGACGGCAGATGGTCTCGGTCAGCGCCTCAACAGCCCAGTCCGCCGGGTCACCCGAATATTCGGCATAGTTGGCTATGGTGCCACCCCTTGCCACGACAGCGTCGGCATAGAAGACCGATGCACCGCCGCCAGCAGTCAGGAGAGCAACCTCACCACCCGGAACCTCAACAAACTTGACAGAACCCTTGATCCTTGAATCGATGTCCATAATCTGCTGCTCGGCTTCGGTGAAAGGACGACCGATTTCTGAAACCGGTTTGAAATCCCAGTCCGCATGACGGAAACGGGCATCCCAATCAACGTTCATAACAGCGTCGAGTGCAGCGAAACGCATGTCGCTCTTGCGGATGACTAACGGGTTGATTTCGATGGATTGAGCATCCTCGTTATCGAAACAAAGTACCAAACGAGAGCAGATTTTACCGACACGCTCGGCGATTTCGCCTTCAAAGCCAGCGTCACAAGCCAGCTCGGTCAGACCTTCGATAGAAGGATTTTCATCGATTGGAATAAAGAGGCGTTTGACGGTGTGCCAATTGTCCTCGATATCGACGCCACCTTTGGTGGAGAGAAGCAGTTCAGCACCGTCTCTGTTACTGATAATCGAGACATAGAATTCCGCATCATGATCGAGCATTTCAGCCACGATGACCTGGCGGACTTCGGCGGTGCCGATTTTTGTGCCAATCATCTCTCGTGACGCAGCAATCGCTTCGTCGAGGTTCAGGCCGATTTTGACAAGGCCAAGTTTGAATCGACCACCAATGGCTTCATGAGCCTTGACGACAAGTTTTGATTCACGCAGCCATTTATTAGCTTCACCAAGGTGTGCAAGACGGTCAGGGTCCATGATGACAACGTAATTGGGCACAGGAATGCCCCATTTGTTGAACAATTTCATGGCTGGCCCTTCAAGAATTTTAGCCATGCCTATATGGATTTATGTTAGCGGGTAAAAATGCGAAAAGAAGTGTGCAAGGTCTTAATATAACTATATTCCATTTTGTTCCAAGACGTTAAGGATCGTTAATCCCTCAAAAACAATAAAAAAATTTTCAATGCACGAATTTTCTTCATGGTGGCAGCACCTGCCTTTCCAGATGAATCCCGTCATTTTTTCGATTGGAGGCCTTGCTGTCCGCTGGTACGGTACCATGTATATTATAGCATTCAGCATCGTCTGGCTGCTTGCGAAGTACCGAATATCATCGGAAAAACTTTCTTTCGAAAAAAACTTTCCCGGTGATGCGCTTACCTGGGCGATGGGCGGTGTGCTGATCGGAGGCCGATTGGGCTACATACTTTTCTATGGCTTCGATTGGTTTTTGCAGGATCCCGTCGGCACACTTCTGCCAATCAAGCTTGGCAGCGGCACCTGTGCCTTCTCCGGTATTACCGGCATGTCATTCCACGGCGGACTGATTGGTGTGGCCATCGCCATGTGGTTTTTCGCCCGCAAAGAGAAGGTGGACTTTCTCCGCACCGTTGATCTCTTCATTCCCGCCCTGCCGCTTGGCTACACCTTCGGGAGACTCGGCAACTTCATCAACGGTGAACTCTACGGTCGGGTGACCACCTCAGCCATTGGAATGTACTTTCCCAACGCTCCGGGCGCGGCCCTGCGTCACCCCTCCCAGCTTTACGAAGCTTTCTTTGAGGGCATCGTGCTCTTTGTCATCCTCTGGGCTATCCGTAAAAAAGCTCCCTGGCCCGGTTACCTCTCAGGCCTCTACCTCATCGGCTATGGAACGGTACGCTTTTTCATCGAATTCTTCCGCGAACCCGACTCCCAGCTCGGCCTGGTTTTCCTGAACTTCTCGATGGGGCAGGTACTCTGCTTCATCATGATCGCCGCAGGGGCCGGAATTCTGGTGTGGTCAAAGCAATGGGCGGAGACGGCAGCTCTTATGGGGGGTGGGAAAAAATAAATCTGCGAGTGACCGCTGTTGCACCGGCTTTATTATTAATAAGGGGGGAGACTCACGGCGACGGTAACTGGCGAGAGCAAGGAGAGAAAGGGCTGGAGTCGTGGATGCTCCCTGGCGAGCCTGAAACTCTCCTGCCCGATCATGCGGTTACGCCATACCCCGGAAGTGCCAGGTTCCAGCGATGTGCATGGTGTGCCCGCTTTTTTCAAACGTCCTGGAACCTCTTTGTTTTAAATTACCTTGACCTGTTTTTTTCCGGAAGCGGCCATTTGATGGTTTCTTCATCAGTGCTCTTGGTTGCTTCGGACTCCTTCACTGCTGGTACTTCCTTGACGACAGTATCAGCAGGACGATTGAAAAGCGTGTCAAAAAACCGTTTCCCTTTTTCATAAGCTAAATGAAGTTGATTTCCTGTCTTTTGTTCGGTGGTGTCAATAGCCATGATTTGTTATACTTAAGATCGATTCCTGAAAAAAATCACATTCTCATGTTTGCATAGTTTCAATACATGTATGACCAACATACAAATAAACAACAGAACAATCACTACTCTACCTTATAGTTAAAAAAAGTAGTGTCGTATCAACGGTAAATAGTCGGAATTTCATTTATCACCGAAATCGGTATCGGATTCGACTTTAAGGAGGCTTAATAACTTACCGGGTATTGTGTTTTATTTCACTGTTTTGGTTTGGTCTGCTGCTTTGCCTTTCCTGTCATGCTGAGCAATGCGAAGCATCTTTTCTTTTCCGGCATCTCATCAAGGACTATTAACTCCCGATCAATACCCCGAACCATCACACGATACAACGCTTCCGACATATTCAGAATTAAAAACCTGAATGACCAGGAGCCTTTCCGCAAAGCATCATTGCTCTTACCCTGGAGGCGCAGGGTAAGAGCCCGAGATATTGAAACAGAGAAAAACACAAGACCAGAATTTTAAGTAACGGCTCAACGTCCAGAAACTCACTGGCCACTTTTTTTCTACTGCGTCAGGATCAGTTCTTCGCTCTGGCCGAAGCAGCGGCGGCGGATGATGTGCATGACGGTGATTGTGCTGATGGCGGTCGAGCCTACCAGCATGAACATGACCACGATCTGATAGCGAATGGCAATAAGCGGGTCGGTTCCGGCGAGGATCTGGCCGGACATCATGCCGGGGATAAAGACCAGCCCGACGCCCATCATGGCGTTGATGGAGGGAATCATGCCAGCTTTGACGGCCCCTTTGAAGATATCCAAACTGGCTTCCTTGTAGTTGGCCCCGAGGCAGAGCTTCATTTCAACCACGTCACGCTGCTGGCGCATCTGCGAGAAGAGGCGTTCGATGGAGATGGCCAGGGCAGACATCGAGTTGCCGATCACCATTCCTGCGGTGGGAATGAAGTAGCGGGGCTCCCACCACGGGGTGGTACCGATGACGACCCAGGAGACAAAGAGCGCCGTGAGGAAGTAGCTCGACAGCATGGTCAGAAAGGTGGGAATCTCGTAAGGAATCTGCTTCTCCTTCACCCGACCACGAATGATGAAGATTGCTGAAAAGACCATCACGACGAAGATGCCGAGCGTCAGCCAGAGATTCCGGGCTCCGAAGATGAAGGTCAGAGCGTAGCCCATCAGGAAGAGTTGCGAAACCGTGCGAATCGTGCCGATCCAGATATCCCTGTTCAGGCCGAGCCGGTAAACGAACGAAGCGCCTTGTGCTGTCAGGATGAGTATGAAGGCCAGCAGAAGCTGCGGAAGGGAGATGTCGATAATGCGATCCATGGTGTCAGGCCTGTTCGAATGTTCCGTTACGGAGGATAAAGTTCCGGGCTTTTGGGACAGAGGGCTGGAAGTCGCTGTGGGTGACAATCATGAGCGTTTTACCCTCTTCGGTGTTGAGGCGTTCGATGATCGAAAAAACCATGTTGGCACTTTCGGTATCGAGTGCTGAAGTTGGTTCATCGAGCAGCAGCATCTCCGGCCCGGTCAGGATGGAGCGCATGATCGAAAGACGCTGCCTCTGCCCGACCGAGAGCTTGAGGGCAGAGTGGTCGAGGTTTGTTCCATGCAGATAGAAGTCGTCGAGCATCTGTTCGAGCTGTTTGTCTGAAGGTGCCGGTTTTCCTTTGCCTGTTTCAAACGAAAAGGGTAACAGCAAACTCTCCCGGACGCTGGCATCGGTCATTTGAGGAATCTGGGAAACATAACTGACTGCCGAACGAAGCGCAGGCGGCGCAATATCCGCAATGTTTTTTCCTTTGAACAGGATCGTACCTGAAAGCGGTATGTTCAAACGGCAGACAAGGCGCAGCAGGGTCGATTTTCCACCTCCGGATGGCCCTTTGATGACGATGCACTCCCCTCTCCTAACATCGAGATCGAGGTGCTCAAGCACCGGTTTCGATCCTTTATCGTAACCGAAGGAGATATCGCTGATTTCAAGAAGGGATCTCATATTTGTTTCAGGTAAACTCATCTCCTCTCTCCATCGAAATCGGTATCGAAATCGCTATCGGTATCGTCTCATCTCCCCAAATTCACTCAGTACACTATAGATTACCATGGGACGAATGGGACATCAGAGACGAAAAAGACAGAAGAGCATCAGGACGATTTTCCCCGGATTTCTCTTGTCACTCCTCACTTATTTCCCATTGCTCATTGCTATCCCTTCTTCCCTATCTGGTCGCGGAAAAAGAAAAGGGCGGTGAGCGCGAGCACCAGCATTGCCGACAACCAGATCAGGAGCGAAAATTTCACGCCGCCCTGGTACATCCACCATGCTCCGAAGAGGAAAAAGATAACGGATGCCCCGATGCGGATGGCTTTTTCAGGAAGGTTTTTACCGAGCATCCTGCCAACGATCACGGCCAGACCGTCCGACAGTACCATACCGACCGTCGAACCCAGCCAGACTGGCAGGAATGGATTTGTGGTAGCGAGGCTTACCGTCGAAAGCATGGTCTTATCTCCCAACTCGGCCATGAAGAAAGTCGTAAAGACCAGCCAGAAGGGATTGACGCCAGTTTTACACTCCGCAGCCTCGTCGTCGTCGAGGCTGTCGCCCCTGATGGTCCAGAATCCGAAGATGATAAAGGAGATGCCGGCAATGAAGGCTATCCAGTCGGATGGCAGGAGGCCGCCGACAAACCAGCCGATGCCCGCTGAAAAGACATGTACGGCAAGAGTTGCCCAGAAAATTCCGAAAAGGACAACACGGGTATTGTAGCAGGTTGCCAGAGTCAGGGCTACAAGCTGCGTTTTGTCACCCAGCTCGGCAAGAAAAATCATGACAAGAGAAAGCCAGAAAGCATCCATAAGAAGCGATTGAGGTTACCGTTCACTCGTTTTGCGTTGCAAAATATTCCGAAACAGAGATTTTGCAAAAAGAACCCGCAATGGTTGTAAACAATCAGTGCTGATTCACCCGTACAATTTTCCTTGTCAGCACCGGAGAGGTTTCCTGAAACGAGCACAAAAAAACCCGAACCGGGTTAACCTGATTCGGGTTTTTCTTTATTTCCGGATCACCAATGCTCAATCAAGGTGGGGTTCTCAGACATTGACCGAGTGATTATCCTTGGATTTCAGCCTCACATAAGCCATAAATGCCAATCCACCGACACTTAACAGAACCATGGTCCCGGGTTCCGGCACCGGATCGCCCCCAAAACCACCCATATCGACTGCTTCGATCTGAAGAGCATTCAGTATAACCACGTTACTGCCAGACATCGGTGTAAACACCATGTTCAACTGTCCGGAAGCATTCGTATTGACCAGAGAGGTTACTACGTTCTGGCCAAGGACGAAATGATTGAGTGACGTATCAGAAGCAAAGGTCTGGGTAAATGGATCCTCGCCGTTCACCGCCACCTGAATTTTCTGATTGTTCAGACTGGCGTTGCGTGATAATCCCTGAGTGTACACATACACCTTGTAGGTCGATTCAGGGTCAAGTCCAGAGACGTTGACCGATCCCGAAGTATAGGTCAACAGATATCCTCCCATGAGAATATTCTCCGGAGCAGTAAACGCGCTGTCCGTGTTGCTCTTGGTCAAAGAGCCAAAGCTGTAATAAATAGATCCGGTCACATCCCCGGTTGAATTTTTCAGGGTCTTGGGGATGGCAGGATTGACGGAAATCCCCTGAAACTCATTCCAGATCAAGGTACCCGAATTTCCTTGAGCCGCTGAACCGTGATAAGTATTGGTTCTCAAAGGGATGAATTCGATATTGATCAACTCGCCCGTCCCATCAGCATATGCCGATGAAAAGATGGCGAACATTGAGCCTGCTGTCAGCAGGTACCCGGCTATGTTTTTCATGCTTTTCATCTTTTGCTCTCTATTTTATAAGTTTTCGTGCTTTTTTTACGGCTTTCAGTTTCTGTCTGTTTTTAGCTTCATATCTAAAATAGTCATTTATAATTTTATTTACAAAATATTATAGATGTTTTTCATGTATAAATTTATAATACGCAGAATAAACAACATATGTATAATCCGACTCCTCCGCGGTATTCTTCTCCGCTTTAATTGCTTAAAATGAAAGGTGCTTACAGAATAATCGCACGTTTGTTTTACTTCACAGAAGAGTCCTTCAGGGAAGACTCTCCCATAGTCAGATGATCTGCCTCTGTAATGCTCTATATAAATAATGTATATTATCGAGTTGGTAATGCCGGATTCCTCCCTCGGGCGGCTTCTATTTTATTCTTAACAGTTAAAAAAGGAGATGCTGACCGGGTACGGAAGTGTTTTATTGATTTTATCATCTTTAAAAAAAAGAAGATGCCCTGATAGTGTTCATGCCGGTGTCGATTGGTCGGAGTCCGTTCGAAAACCACTGTATTTTGTAACGCCTTGTTACGCAAGCCCGGGCACAGAAGGCACGGAATTTCCAGGGACTTTTCAGTGGGAAAGATTCCCCGGCTTTCAGTTTTCCCCGGTCGATGCGCTGGTAATGGTCAACGTCATGCAGAGCCTGAAAAATTCCATTGCAACGACCTCTTGACAATTTTGTGGATGTCACCATTTTTTGATAGCATACGATGGTCAACGATTAACTTTTATCCAGTTGTCTGACATGCCGGTAATCCGAATGGCAGAATCCGGGGATATTGATTCCTGTGCCCGGCTTCTCGAACTACTCTTCAGCCAAGAGCACGAGTTCATCCCTGACCTCCGTAAACAGAAAGCCGGACTCGAAATGATCATCGGCAACCCGACCGCAGGGGTGGTTCTGGTCTGTGAAGCGGAGGGCCGCGTGGCAGGTATGCTTACCCTGCTTCCGCTGGTCAGCACCGCTCTTGGCAGAAAGGTTCTGCTTCTCGAAGATATGATTGTCGACCCGCAGTGGCGAGGTCATGGCATAGGCACCCAACTTGTCGGGTATGCACAAACGTGGGCGCAGGATCATGGCTATGCAAGGATCACGCTGCTCACCGATGGTGACAATGTTGCCGCACATCGTTTTTATGAAGCCAACGGATTTACACGTTCATCCATGAACGTATTCAGAAAACTTTCTGAACCATGATTCACCAGGAGAAACGCTAATGAACGACACCGAAAAGATACCGGAACACAGCGCTCATCATGCATGGATGTGTTCCGAGTGCGGTTATATTTACGATCCGGCCGATGGTGATCTCGAGACGAACATTAAACCGGGCATTCCGTTCGTCAACCTGCCGGGTGAGTGGTGCTGCCCCGTATGCAACCGGGAGAGAACGCAGTTCAAACCATTTCAGTCACAACTCTGAAAACAGCAAAATTCAAAATTCCCAACAATATGGAACCATGGCGTTGTTCGATCTGCGGATACCTTTACGATCCGGAAACTGGCGATCCAGATGGCGACATTCCGCCCGGAACTCCGTTTGAAAAGCTTCCCGATATCTGGATGTGCCCGGTCTGCGGCGAAGGCAAGGAGTCGTTCACCAAAGCGTAATGTCACGTCAAGCTTGAACTGACGTATTTATTTGAGCCATTGATTTATCCGGATCGAAATCGTTATCGGTATCGAAATCGATTATATAATGTTTATCACAATAATCAACAATTCACGGTGAGTTTTGTTTCAGCCTCTTTCAAGGGAAACACGATACCGATTTCCATGATAAAAAAACTTCCGACTATTTACCGTTAACGCGACAGTCGTGTTGTATCCGACAAATTAATGACTGATGTGAATCACTCGCTCTTGTCTTCCAGCGATCTGCTGGTGGCGATTGCGGCTGCTTTTCCTGCTGGATAGAGGCTTACCAGCAAGGTGAGGATGATGGCGGCACTGCCGACAGCCAGAAAATCTCCGGTTTTCATGCTGACAGGATAGGCGGAGATGATGAAGGCGCTTTTCGACGGAAGCTGCACAAGACCGTAGATCTCTTGCGCCTTGCAAAGCGCCCAGCCGAGCGCTGATCCGAGTGCTGTGCCGGCCACACCCGTCAAGCCCCCCTGGACGATGAAGATGGTCATGAATTGTGGGCGTTCCAGCCCAAGGCATCGCAGATAGAAAAGCTCATGCTTCTTGTCGATGACCGTCATGGCAAGCGAACCGCCCAGGCTGAGCAGGGCGACCATGAGTACCAGCATCAGCACACTGAAACTGGCCCACTTTTCAAGCTGCATGACCGCAAACATATCCCGATGCCGTTCACCGAGGGTCAGAATGCGCACCGTTCTTTCCAGATGGTTTGAGGCTATCCATTGACGCAATCTCCCTTCGAGCTCCTCATCACTCACCCGCTCTTTGCCTCTGACATCGATTCCCGAAAAACGGCCCGGGCCTGACAGCAGGATGTTCTGTGCCATAGAAACCGGTGTGAGCACATACCTGTCGTCAAAAATTTTCTGAAGCGAGAAGGCGCTCTCCACCCGAGCATGGCTTATCGATAATGCCGGCAGAAGCTCGGGTTGCGAAAGAGCCTGAAGCGCAACCGAGATAAGTTCGGGACTGAATAATCGCACCTGCTCTCCCGGATAGATTTCAAGCCTTGCGGCAAGTAACTCGCCGACAGAGATCCCGGAGCGGTCGAAGTATGGCTTGCGGGCACCTGTTTTTTGCTCAAGGTGCTCTTGAGCCTCTCTGGTCACTCCTTTGACCATCACCAGTTCGCTCTTCCCCGATGCGGTGATGATCGCCCGGCCTTCGGCAAACGGAAGCGCAGATTGCACCCCTTCGAGCTTTCTGATAGCCATGAGCAGCGAGTCGGAAACCTCCATCGAACTGCCCGTCTCCGGAACGATCTGTACCGGACTTTCTATGGTAAGAAACAGATCGCGAGCCAGCTTCTGGAAACCGTTCAGTACACTCATGACGACCAGCAGGGTCGTGACACCGGTGACAATGCCCGCAAGACTGATTCCCGATATGACATTGATGACCCGAAAGCGCTTTCGGGCGAAGCTGTACCTTGCTGCAATCCAGAAACCGGCATTCATGGTTCGGGTATCCTCATGTTGTCAGTGCCGTGCCCGGCCGGAGCGATGCGGCAACCCTGGATGGAATAAAGGCAAACAGGAGTGTGAGCACTGCCACGACACACGAGACCAGCAGATAATGCAATGGATCGATCTGTATGGGCACATGCCGGATAAAATAGCTTTTTTCAGGAAGCGTAATCAGGTGAAAATGAAGTTCGAAGAGCGACAGGCCGAGGGCGATGAGGTTACCCATGCCGATACCGACCAGCGCAATCATGAAAGCCTGTCCGATAAAGACTAAGCTGACGGCACGGGGTTCCATGCCAAGCGCCGTCAGCATACCGATCTCCCTGGTCTTCTCGATAATCAGCACCAGCAGTGTTGAAACGATATTGAAAACGGCGACCACAGTGATGGTGATGACCAGAAGCGGCATGATATTCTTCTGGAGTTTCAGCCATTCGAAAAGGTTGGCATAGCGTTCATAGACCGTGTAGCTGTAAAACGGGTAACCCATCGCCTGGGCAACCCGTGCTGAGACGGCTCTCAGGTTTTTCAGCTCCGAGACATTGGCTTCATACCCCGAAACCATACCGGGATGATAGCGTGACTGAAGTGCTTCAAGATCGGCAAAAACCACGATGTCGTCAAACCCTTCGGTCAGACCGGTATCGTAAATACCCTTGACACGAGCCACCTGCAGATCGAGTCCGGAGAGCAGGGAGATGATGCTTTCCTGACTGCTTAAGGGATCCGCTCCGCTCTTTCCGGCGATGCCGACAATCATGAGCTGATCACCCTTGTGAACACCGAGGGTTTCTGCGATGGATTTTCCTATGATCAGTTGCAGGCCGCCAAGCTCCTCTGAGAGGCGACCAGGTACGGAACCGGAAAAAGAGCCAGGAAAACGGGCAGCCTCCCGTGGCGTGATTCCCCTGATAAGCGCTGGGGCTATGCCGCCGCCTCCTCCGGCACTTCTATTGCGGCTTCTGAGCATCACATTCAATTCCAGAAACGGAGAGACCGAACGGACACCGGATACCTGTTCAAGAGTTCTCTGATCATGACGGGTCATCGGAAACACACGGTCATCGGGCTGACGAACCTGAAGATGAGAGGTGAAGCGGATGAGTTTGTTTTCGATAACCGAGGCGAACCCGTTGACAATCGAGAGGGTCAGAATGAGCGCTGCTGTGCCGACGGCAATCCCGAGTATCGAGGCGAGCACAATGAAGGTCGGCTTCGAGATTGACCGGGGCTTGAAGGCAAATCGCCTTGCGATGTAGAGTTCGGCTTTCAATGCGCGGTCAACGGAGCAAGGGTTATGGTTTTACCGGAGGAGTGTCTCTTCCCCATCATGCCGGGAAAGATAAGAATTTCCGGCGATCCGGAGAGGGTTATATCCGATACTTCCAATAGTCAGGATTTCTGTGAAGATGAGCAATTGCGACGTCCAGGATTTCCTGCTGTCGTATTTGATAGATAATTCCATAAGGAAATCGGCGGATTTTACATAATCTTGTTCGTTTTGAACAGGGTTTCAGTTAGAAATGCATCGCCGAGACCAGGAAGCTCATCATTGTAATACTCAATGGCTTCATCCAGGCAGTGTTACTTCATGCTAAAAATGACGTATTCTACGGAGCTGTTTATTTATCCAAATCCAAATCCAAATCGAAATCGGTATCGAGATCGAAATCGATTTTTTAAATGAAAACAGAAAGACGGCTTCTGGCTGTATCTATTTAATTATCAAAGGGATATTACAATTAGTCACGATGCCCGGTGAGATATATTTTAGCTGCTTCAAGTGTAAACTCAATACCGATACCGATTTGGATTGTAAAAGAAATTCCGACTATTTGCCATTGACGCGACATTACATGCAATTGAGTAATGCAAGCAGGCTTCTTCAGGTTACCGATTACTATCGATAAACATCTTTTCGGTGACCGACTGTCACAACAAGAACGACAAGTTCTCTGTCCTTCACCTCGTATATGACCCGAAAATTGCCGATTCGGATGCGCCTGGCCTCCCTTCCCGACAGCTTCTTGCAGCCGGTAGGTCATGGATCGTCAGCAAGCAACCAAATGGCATCGATAATGCGTTTACGGTCAGGACGTCAATTTTCGTAAGGCATTTCTGGGCTGAACGCAATATTTCAACCCGGTATATCATTGATAAGA
>JAAXWL010000120.1 GCA_013334975.1 Chlorobiaceae bacterium | reverse complement strand
CTTCAACGGAACGACACGCACCTTCAGTGGCACGCCGCTGAATGGGGATGTAGGCACGATCATGGTGAAGGTAACAGCCACGGACGGAAGCAACACGAGCGCGAGTGACGAGTTCACGCTGACGGTAGCCAACACGAACGACGCACCGACAGGTTCGGTTATTGTTTCCGGTACACCTGCCGCTGGCCAGACGCTGACGGCTGTAACCTCCACGCTTGCCGATGTTGACGGTATAGGAACGCTGACGCATCAATGGTACAGTAACGGAAGCATGATCTCCGGAGAGAATGCCAGCACCTATCTTCTTTCCGCTGGCGATGCGGGGCACAGAATCTTTGATCAGGTGAGCTATACTGACCTTCGCCTTACGCCTGAACATATCAACAGCAATGTCTTCTTCTTTGCCGAAGCCGCTGATAATACAAACTATACGGAGAACCTCGGCGATTTGGGTGGCACGATTATTACAGGAAGCGGAAACGATAGCATCACTGGCGGCGCCGGTTTCGATTCAATTTCTGGAGGCGCCGGTAATGATACCTTGCTCGGTGGATCTGGCAACGATACGCTCAATGGTGGATCTGGCAACGACACGCTTAATGGTGGTACAGGTACGGACTCTCTTGACGGTGGTTCCGGAAACGACTCGTTGACGGGTGGAGATGGTAGTGATACCCTCTACGGTGCTGGGGGGGACGATAGTGTCGATGGCGGAGATGGAGATGACCGTATCATAGGCGGTGATGGTGCCGGCAATGATACTTACAATGGAAACACCGGATCCGATACGGTAGTCTATACCAGCGCAACCGCCGGAATAGTGGTTAATCTTGCAACCGGGACGGCGACCTCGATAGCTGGCGGTGATGCAGCAGGAATCGGCAACGATACGCTGATAGCGATAGAGAATATCGTGGCTGGAGACTATGGAGATCAGCTTGTTGGCAATGCAAGTGCCAACACTATTACCGGTGGAAAAGGCAACGATACGATCACTGGTGGAGATGGTAGTGATACCGTGATCTTCAGCGGAAACTACAGCGATTATCTTGTCAGCTACAACAGCGGTACTTTGATCTATACCATTCAGGATACGACCTCCGGGCGTGACGGAACGGATAGCGTCACGGGTGTTGAGCACTTCCAGTTCCTGAATGGTACCAGGGATGATATCATTGCACCAACGGCTTCAGGATTTTCGCCTTCAGCCAGCGCGAGCGGTGTTGTCGTTGACAGCAATATCCTGATCACATTCAGCGAAAATGTTCTGTATTCCGGCACCGGTGTGGTGCTGCATGAAACATCGGCGTCCGGAACGGCAGTAACGGCTACGGTATCGGCATCAGGGTTGACCCTGACGATTGATCCGACCGGAAGCCTGCATGAAGGAACGAATTACTATGTCACTTTTACAGGTAACGCTGTTCATGACCTTGCCGGCAATGCATACACTGACTATGCCAACTACCACTTCTCGACCGTTGATGCTGCCGTGGCTGCTTCAGCAGACGACAGGCCGTCACCCGGTGAAGGTGTGGTCGGAGTGGCCGGGCTTTATCTGCTTGCCTTCCTGTTTTTCTGATCGGTCAGGAGCATTCGCTTCACCGCTCCGGGGTCTTCGATGGCCCCGGAGCGGTGCTTGCTTACGATCTGTTTCCGGTTTTGTAACTTCTTTCCGTGGTATATTCCGGCTCGCTCGTTTGTGCCCTGTTCCGGTATTATGACACATCAGGGTTGATTACAGGGATAGGCACTGTTTGTGGTATTTGTCATTATTTCATTATTATCAATACGTTAAAGATTTCGGTACGGGAATTTCCGGCCTTTGTGAAAAGAAATAGGTCATGATTGCGTATCAGTAAATACAGTCCTGTTTTTCCAAGCGTTCAGCCCCTTATGATTCAACCCGAAAAGAAATCTGAAGTCCGGGAAGCCCTCTACAGCCTTTCTCCCTGGGTTATTCGCGTTCTCATCTTCAGCGTTGTTACCAACATCCTTGTCCTTGCACCGAGCGTCTATATGCTCGAGGTGTATGACCGCGTCGTCAACAGCCGGAACCACCAGACGCTGATTATGCTCACCGTGCTGGTTGTCGGTGTGTATATCGTGCTCGAAGCGCTCGAATGGGTGCGCTCGGGCATCATGCATGAGGCTGCGCTCTCCTTCGATCGCCGGATGCGATGCCGGGCATTCGACACGGCCTTTGCCGCCCGTCTCAGGAACCTGCCCGTCGGCACTGCCGCCCAGGTGACCTCCGACCTGAAATCCATCCGGGAGGCGATCTCCTCGCATGTCATCCTCTCGTTCATGGATGCGCCTCTTGCCATGCTGGTGCTCATCATTCTGTTCCTGATGCATCCTTTGCTCGGCTGGTTCTCGGTAATCGGTGCGTTCATCCAGTTTCTCATCGGTTTTTTCAATGAACGCCGTATGCGCGGGCCACTCTCAAGCGCCACCAAAGGCTCGACGATCTCCCAGATGTATGCCACCAGCATCCTGCGCAATGCCCAGGTGATTCGTTCGATGGGTATGCTTGACGATCTGCGGAACCGGTGGCTGGCTCGCCAGCGTGAGTTCATTGCCAACCAGGCGGACGCATCTGATACGGCGGGTTCCAATGCAGCCTTTTCCAAACTCGTTCAATCGCTGCTCAGCTCTTCGCTGCTTGGCATCGGTTGCTGGCTGACGCTGGAGGGGCAGCTTGGAGGATCGGGCATGATTGTGGGCTCTATTCTCGGAGGCAAGGTGCTCAGCCCGCTGGTGCAGATCATCGCCAACTGGCGACAGGTCGAGGGGGCCCGTGAAGCCGTCGTGCGTCTCGAAGGGATCCTTCGTTCATTTCCGGCTGAAGAGAACAAAATGAAGCTCCCTCCACCCAAAGGGATGCTTTCGGTCGAAGGGGTCGTTGCCGGCCCTCCCGGCAGCCAGGTGCAGATTCTCAAAGGGATCGGTTTCAGGGTCGCTCCGGGTGACTCCCTTGCCGTGGTCGGGCCGTCGGCTTCCGGTAAAACGACGCTGGCCCGTCTGCTTACCGGAATATGGTCGCCAATGGGCGGCAAGGTGCGTCTTGACGGGAGCGACATCTTTACCTGGAACAAGGAGGAGCTGGGGCCGCATGTCGGCTATCTCCCCCAGACGGTGGAGCTCTTCGAGGGCTCGATTGCCGAAAATGTCGCACGGTTCGGAGAACCGGATATGGAGAAAGTTCAACATGCCTGCAGGATGGTTGGGCTCGATGAGTTCATCGCATCCTTGCCGAAAGGCTACCAGACGCCAATTGGTGATGATGGGGCGTTTCTTTCCGGAGGGCAGCGCCAGCGGGTCGCCCTTGCTCGTGCGGTTTACGGTATGCCCCGCTTTGTGGTGCTCGACGAACCGAACTCCAACCTCGACACCGAAGGGGATGCGGCACTCATCCGGACGCTTCAGCAGCTCAAGGCTTCGGGCACCACAGTGATCGTCATGACGCACCGGATGAACGTGCTGGCCGTCATGGAGTTTATGCTGGTGCTGATCGACGGCCAGATCAAGCATTTCGGCCCAAGAGACCAGGTACTTGCCGCCTTGCAGGGCCAGCAACAGCCTCCTGCCCCGGGGGCAGCGCCAAAATCGCCACAAGGAGCGAAGGCATGAAGAAAGGATCGTTTTTCGAAAGGAGCGAACTGACCAGCCATCTCTGGTCGTTCCGCCGGGAGTTTCTCTGGGTCGGTTTTTTCAGTATGGTCGCCAACCTGCTCCTCCTGACGCCGACGCTCTACATGCTGCAACTCTATGACCGGGTGCTCAAAGGGCGCAGTGAGCTGACGCTTCTGGTGGTGACCGTGGTCATGGTGTTTTTCTACGCCATCATGGTGGTTGCCGAATGGCTCCGGTCGCGCCTTCTGGTTCGCGGTGGGGTGAAGATGGATGAGGCGATGAATGCCATCGTCTTCAATTCGAGTTTCGCCAGGAACCTGAAGCAGGCGGGCGCCAATCCCGCCGAAGCCATTGGCGACCTGACAGTGATCCGCCAGTTCCTGACGGGTAATGGCATCTTCGCATTTTTTGATACCCCCTGGACGCCGATTTATATCGCCGTCATATTTCTGCTTGAGCCTTTTTTGGGCTGGATATCGATACTGTTCTGCATCATTCAGCTTCTTGTTGCCTGGCTTAATCACAAGGCCACCATCAATGACATCGAAAGGGCCCAGAAAGCTGGCAGCGAGAGCAACTCCTGGTTTTTCGGCAAGTTGCGCAATATCGAGCCGGTTCACGCTATGGGCATGACCGGGAGCCTGCGCGAGCGGTGGATCGAGATGCATGACCATGCCATGACGCGCAACGGCGACATGCTGCACAAGCAGCACCGGCAGCAGGCATTCTCGAAGTTCGTGCGTTACACCATGCAGTCGCTCACGCTCGGAGCTGGTGCCCTGATGGTTATCGAAGGTCGGATGAGCGCCGGAGGGATGATTGCCGCCAACGTGCTCATGTCGCGTGCCCTCCAGCCACTCGACCTGCTGATTGTCGTCTGGAAGCCGTTCATTCAGGCCCGTGATGCCTTTTTCAGGCTTGAAAAGCTCTTTGGCGATTTTCCGGAAGCCCCAGCCAAACCGGCACGTCCTGCGCCTCTGGGTGACGTCAGGATCGACGGACTCAAGGCAACCGTTGCCGGAAGGCCGGAGCCGATTCTTCACGGCCTGGATGCTACGTTTCCTGCCGGGAGCGTGACGGCGATCATCGGTCCCTCGGGGTCAGGCAAATCGACGCTTGCCCGCTGCCTGGTCGGGGCATGGCCGGAGGTGGTGGGTAGCGTGCTGTACGACGAAGAGCCCATCGAAAGCTGGAACAGCCAGGAACTTGGCCCCTCTATCGGTTATCTGCCCCAGGATATCGAGCTGTTCGATGGCACCATAGCCGAGAACATCTCCCGTTTTGGCCAGACCGATCCGGCAAAGGTGATCGAAGCAGCGCAGCGTACCGGTATCCATGAGTCGATTCTGCGCTTCCCGAACGGTTACAATTCGCAGATTGGTGAAGCCGGAGGGATGCTTTCCGGCGGACAGCGCCAGCGCCTCGGTCTTGCCCGTGCCATGTACGGCAACCCTTCGGTGCTGGTGCTCGATGAACCCAATTCAAATCTGGATGATGCTGGTGAAAAGGCGCTGGTGCAGGCGGTTGTCCAGCTCAAGACCGCCGGCAAGACGGTCTTTCTGATCACCCATCGCCTGAATATCCTCGGAGCGGCTGACAGGGTACTGGCACTCAAAGAGGGAAGGATCGAGCATTTCGGCCCGAGGGATGGGGTGCTTGAAGTGATGAATGCTCAACAGGCGGCCCGAAAGTCTGTCACTCCCGGAAGTGCCGGTTAACACGTACAAGGAAAACGGAACGGATTATGAACATTGGTGACCTTTTGAAGCGTAAAAGCGATATAAAGAGTGGTGATCAGAGCAGCTCTCTTCAGCCGAGGCATACCGATACCCGCACACCCGTGCGTATCGGTATCTGGATCCTCATCATCGGGTTTGGTGGATTCCTGCTCTGGGCGGCCCTGGCGCCCCTCGACGAAGGAGTTCCATGCCAGGGGGTAGTGAGCATCGCCACCAAGCGCAAGGTGGTTCAGCATCGCTATGGCGGAACCGTTACCGAAGTGTTTGTGCAGGAGGGGCAGAAGGTTGCCAAAGACGATCTTCTGATCGTGCTCGACGACCAGACTGCCAAAGCCCGCTATGCCGAGGTGCATCAGCACTATCTCGGCCTGCGTGCTGCCGAATCGAGGCTGCTTGCCGAAGAGAGCGGATCATCGAGGATGATTCTGCATTCCGATCTTGTTTCCGATACCGACAAGGTACTGGTCAGACGGCTCTGCATGACGCAGCAGGAGTTGCTCGATTCGCATCTCAAAATCATGTCGCTTCTGAAAGCGCAGCTTGCCGGAATGAAAAAACTGGCGGTCGAGGGGTTCGCGCCGCTCAGCCAGCAGCGCGATCTTGAAATCAAGGTTGCCCAGTTCCGCTCCGAGAGTGCGACCCAGTTGGCCCAGGTGCAGAACGAGGTCAAGGCTGATGCCGAGAAGTCCAAAGCCCTTGCCCAGGAGCTTGCCGAGACCCGCATCACCTCTCCTTCGGACGGGCAGGTGGTCGGTCTTCAGGTGCAGACGGTTGGGGCTGTCATCCAGCCGGGCCAGAAAGTCATGGATATTGTGCCCCTTGACGAGCCACTGCTGGTCGAGGCCAAGATTGCGCCGCATCTTATCGACAAGGTTCGCGCCGGACTGATGGTCGATCTCCAGTTCACCGCGTTTTCCCATGCTCCCCAGATGGTCATTCCGGGTAAGGTCGAGTCGGTTTCAAGCGATCTGCTGACCGAATCCTCCTCCGGGGCGCAACCGGCCATCTCCTTTTACCTGGCCCGGATAGCAGTGACGCCCGGTGGGATGAAAAAACTTGGTCTCCACCGCATCCAGGCGGGTATGCCGGTACTGGCAGTGATCAAGACCGGCGAGCGCACCATGCTGACCTATATCCTGCATCCGCTGATGCAGCGTATGGCGGCTTCACTGAAGGAGGAGTGAGTGAGCATGGCTGACAAACAACGAAACTCAGGTCTGATTGGTTTCGGAAGGCGGGGACAGTTCAGGGTTCGGCTGCTTCTTCTGATTACCTTGTTGCTGCCTCTTCCGGCATACGCCACTGAGCCGCTGAGCATGCGCCAGGCCTATGATCTTGCCCTTCGCTATGATGCCGGCTATCTCGCCGCCGAAGCCGATACCAGAATTTCGAAAGAGGAGGTTTCGAAGGCTAAAGCGGCCTTTCTGCCCAACATCAAGGCATCGACCTCGCGAGGGCGGAACCAGACCGATCACATGACCCGATTTGGCGAGGAGCCCACCGTCTGGTACAACACCATGAGCCAAAGTCTTTCCGTTCGCCAGTCTTTGCTGAACCTGCCGGGTATAGCTACATGGAAGCAGGCGAAAGCGATCAAAGCCAAAAGTGAATCCCTTTTTCGCAGCGAGCACTCTTCGCTGATCGTGCGTACGGCAGAGCTTTATTGCAATGTGCTCTTTTCAGGGGAGAATGTCGCCTTTACCGATGCCCAGGTCGAAGCCACCAAAGGGCAGCTCGAACAGTCAAAAAAGAGGTATGCCAACGGTTTCGGTACCGTCACAGAGGTCAGTGAAGCGCAGGCAAGCTATGATCTTGCCGTGGCCGACCGGGC
>JAAXWL010000119.1 GCA_013334975.1 Chlorobiaceae bacterium | reverse complement strand
CAAACGGGCCTTTTTCAGCGTATTTTTGCTTTGAAAGTGAAAAACGATCTCAAAATGTTCGCCCAGATGATTTTCAGTGACTTTTTTTCAACCGGCCTATCTGTCGCAAGGCCGACAGGCTGCTAGATATGGCACTCCAGGAAAAACGGCCATTTCAAGAGTTGCTACAGTACTATGCAATGGAGCGCTTTCTTTACCGGCGGTCTGAATCCTCATTTGCCGACCAATTTATTCTTAAAGGGGCTATGCTGCTCCGTGTGTGGGAGGCTTCTTTGGCAAGACCGACTATGGACATAGATATGCTCGGTAGGACCAGATGTGAAGTTGTCTACTTCAGTTCTCGCCTTGTCTTTACAGTCTTCGTTTCTTGGTCAAATATCAACAGGAGATGAGTCATGGTTACATATGTGTTTCTGCTGCTGCTGTCGTTCGGGTTGGTGGGGTGTACAGACAACAGTGGAGTGGAACAGCGGGTGACAGGCCCCGAATCGGTTGTCGCTGGAGAGTTGCCGAAAGCGGGCCAAAAAGTGACCTTTGTCGAGCTTGGGTCCGTGAATTGTATCCCATGCAGGCAGATGCAACCGGTCATGCACGCGGTCGAGCAAAAATATAGAACGCAACTCAAGGTGGTGTTTTACGATATATGGAAGCCGGATCAGCGCCATTATGCCGATACATATGGTATACGGATCATTCCGACTCAGGTTTTTCTTGATAGCTTGGGAAAGGAATTTTATCGCCATGAAGGGTTTTTGTCAGAGGAGCTGATCGACATGCTCCTGAAAAAACAAGGGCTTGTCCCTGTTGCCGGGAAGAATTGATGACCAATGGGTTGTTTTCCTGGTTGAGCGGCGCTCTCGGTGATACCCTGTGGCTTTCAATGATAGCGGCCTTTGGTTGGGGTGTACTGAGCGTCGTGTTGAGTCCCTGCCATCTTGCAGGAATACCGCTTGTTATCGGTTACATCAGCCGGAACGGTCAGATAAGGAGGTGGGGAGCTGTAACCCTGGCTGGCTCATTCGCCTTTGGCACGCTGGTTACTGTCGCTGGCATTGGTCTGGTGACGGTATTGCTAGGAAGAATGGCTGGAGATACCGGGTGGTTTGGAACCTATTTGGTGAGCGGAGTCTTTATCGTCATGGGGTTGTATCTCATGGATCTGCTCAGGCTGAACTGGCCGGGAATTCGGTTGTCGGATGACCAAAAGGGTGGATTAACGGGGGCCTTCATCCTCGGGATGGTGTTTGGTATCGGTTTGGGTCCATGCACTTTTGCATTCTTTGCTCCGGTGCTTGGTGCTGTTTTTTCGCTATCCTCTGAAAACCGCGTTTTTGCTACCCTGCTGGTCTTCGCCTTCGCCTTCGGTCATGTGCTTGTCGTAGCACTGGCTGGAAGTATGACCAGTCTGGTTCAAAGGTATCTTGACTGGTCAGGAAAATCCTCTGTTATGCTTTATGTCAAGCGGGGTTGCGGTGCGGTTGTCTTTGGCTTCGGAGTGTTCTCTCTGTTTGCTCCCATGTTGTGAATAAAGACAATTGAACGAAGCATCTTGTTTGGAGCCGTTATTGCCGTTGTTGGATTGGTGGGGTCAGAAAGGACTCGTCCTTCATCCAGCAATGTGTCGGTATTGAAAACTTTCCCGAAAGCTTTGCTTTGTTTTTGTACGATATTTCAAATATTCAACAATAGTTGTATTATTTGGCATGAACAAAAATACTGCCATCACGATTTTTGAATCGCTCTCATCGCCAGTGCGGCTTGATGTCTACCGTTTGCTCATCAGGCAGGGCACGGACGGCATGGTTGCCGGCGAAATTGCTTCAACGATCGACGTGCCGTCGACGAATCTCTCGTTTCACCTGAAGGCATTGACGCATGCAGGTCTGGTCAACGTTGAGCAGGAGGGTCGGTTTCAGCGATATCGGGCCAACCTGCCGCTGATGTTGGACTTGATTGCCTATCTCACGGATGAGTGCTGCGGCGGGAAGCCGGAATCGTGTGGAGACTTCAGTGCGGCGACCATCTGCCCGCAGTGTTCCGCTTCCTCCCCGGAGGCCTCTTGACATGCCTGCGATGGAGATCATCTGGCAACGCCTGGTTACAAAAGGTGGAACCACCTGTCCGCGATGCCGACAGACCGGGGAGGAGGTGCTTCGTGCGTTCGATCATCTTCGGCATGTATTGGAACCCCTTGGTGTGACTCCGGTCCTTAAAATCCTTGATCTGGACGAAACGACATTTCAGGAGCAGCCTGCCGAATCGAACCGTATATGGGTGGCAGGCAAGCCAATCGAGGAGTGGATCAATGGACAAACCGGCAGTAGTCTTTGCTGCGATGAATGCGGTGATAACGAATGCCGGACCATCGATGTCAATGGCAAGACTTATGAAGTCATACCGGAGGATTTGCTTATCAGGGCCGGGATCATCGCTGCCAGCAGGATGCTGGATTCCACCCTGCCGGACGGATCAGGTTCTGCTTCACTTTAACAGGTAAATATTCTACGCCTCAACCCGATGAACATTCTTTTTCTCTGCACCGGCAATTCTTGCCGATCGATTCTCGCCGAAGCCACTTTCAACCATATTGCCCCTCCTGGGTGGAGGGCCATGAGTGCCGGCAGCAAGCCCGCAGGTTACGTCCATCCGCGTTCTATCGATCTCCTGGGGTGTGAAGGAATCTCGACTGCCGGATACCACAGCAAGTCTTGGGACAATCTCCCGGTTACGCCGGACATCGTCATCACGGTATGCTCGAACGCTGCAGGTGAAACCTGCCCGGCATTCCTTGGTCCGGTGCTGCGGACCCATTGGGGCGTCGAAGACCCCGCCCATGCAACCGGAACCAACGAACAGATCGATGCGGCATTCATGACCGCCTACTGCATTCTTCGCACCCGTATCGAAGCGTTCCTGGCGCTTCCGCTTGAAGAGCTGAAAAACGATCGTCAGCATCTGAAAACCGAACTTGACCGTATCGGTACCTTGCTGCCGTCAGCATCATAAAACATTAAACGGAGATTCAACATGAAAACCATACAGGTATTTGAACCGGCCCTCTGCTGCAGCACCGGCGTATGCGGCGTTGACGTCGATCAGACCTTGGTAACCTTCACGGCCGACGTGAACTGGGCCAGGCAGAACGGCGTCGCGGTAGCGCGCGTCAACCTTGCGCAGCAGCCGATGGCTTTTGCCGAGAATGCAATAGTAAGGGAATTTCTTGAGCGCGCTGGGCAAGAAGCCCTTCCCGTGACCCTCGTCGATGGCGACATCGTCCTGGCCGGCACTTACCCTGCTCGTACGGATCTGGCCCGTTGGGCCGGGATATCTCTGACAGCGGCTCCGAATCCGCAGGGCTGTTGTTCTGGCAAAAAATGCTGCTGAACGGTATTGAGACTATGAAGTTCCTTATTCATGCTCCCCGCTATCTGTTCTTCACTGGCAAGGGTGGCGTGGGCAAGACATCCATTGCCTGTGCAACAGCCCTGCAACTGTCGGAACAGGGCCGTCGCGTGCTTCTGGTCAGCACCGACCCCGCTTCGAACGTGGGGCAGGTGTTCGGCGTGTCCATTGGCAACCGGATTACCGCAATGACGGCAGCATCGCCGAACCTTTTCGCGCTCGAAATCGATCCTCAGGCTGCGGCCCAGGCATATCGGGAGCGGATTGTCGGTCCCGTGCGTGGCATGCTTCCTGATGCGGTGCTCAAGGGCATCGAAGAGCAGCTTTCCGGAGCCTGCACCACTGAAATCGCGGCTTTTGACGAGTTTACGGCCCTTCTTGCCGACCCGGCATTGATCGCGAGCTACGACCATATCGTTTTCGACACGGCCCCCACGGGGCACACCATCCGCCTTCTGCAGTTGCCGGGTGCCTGGAGCGGCTTTCTCGAAGCCTCGAAGGGTGATGTCTCATGCCTTGGGCCGCTTGCCGGGCTTGAGAAGCAGCGGACGCAATACAAGTCGGCCGTCGAGGCCCTCGCCGACCCGCATCGAACCCGACTCGTTCTAGTTGCTCGCGCCCAGACGGCCACACTGCGGGAGGTTGCGCGTACCCACGAAGAGCTTGCAGCAGTCGGCCTGTCACAGCAATGCCTCGTCATCAACGGTGTTTTGCCATCAGCCGAAGCGGAGCAGGACGATCTGGCGGAGGCCATTTTCCTACGTGAGCAGGCTGCATTGACGGCCATTCCGGATTCGCTGAAGTCGTTGCCCCGTGACCTGGTTGCACTCAAATCGTTCAACCTTGTCGGGGTCGATGCCCTTCGCAGGTTGCTGAATGTTGTTGGTGATACGCCCTGTACTGAAGCCGGTATCGAGTTACCTTCGTCTGTACACGCACCAAGCCTCTCCTCGCTCGTCGATGATTTTGCCGCCGAGGGCCATGGCCTCGTCATGTTCATGGGTAAAGGCGGGGTTGGAAAAACAACGCTTGCGGCGGCTTTTGCCGTCGAACTTGCCCGACGCGGTTTGCAGGTCCATCTTTCCACCTCCGATCCGGCTGCGCATCTTGCCGAAACCCTCGATGGCACGGTGCACAATCTTACGGTAAGCCGGATCGATCCACGTGAAGAAACGGATCGATACCGCCGATATGTGATGGACACAAAAGGCGCTGAACTCGATGCTGAGGGGCGGGCTCTTCTGGAAGAGGACCTACGCTCTCCCTGCACTGAGGAGATCGCCGTGTTCCAGGCTTTTTCAAGAATTATCCGAGAGGCTGACACCAGGTTCGTCGTCATGGATACCGCTCCCACGGGGCACACCCTTTTGCTGCTCGATGCGACCGGAGCCTATCACCGCGAAATCACGAGACAGGCAGGGGCTTCCGGCTTGATTGAAATCACACCGATGATGCAGTTGCAGGACCCACGGCAGACCAGGGTACTGATTGCCACCCTGGCTGAACCCACACCTGTGCTGGAAGCTGCCGGTCTTCAGGACGACCTGCGTCGTGCCGGCATCGAACCATGGGCATGGGTGATCAACAACAGCGTCGCATCGAGCAAGCCGCACTCACCCTTGCTGAAGCAACGCGCACTGAATGAGCTTCGTGAAATTGAGGTCATTGCTGCACGGCACGCCAGACGATATGCCATCGTTCCGTTACTGAAGCAGGAACCGATCGGGACAGCCCAATTGCTTGACCTGTCCCGACTTGATGTCGCTTCAAAATGAAGCAGTGAACCCCGATGATCTCCCATCAACTGAATCCGATAAAACCAGATTACCTATGTCCGTTCAATGTGAAGTTTCAACTGGAAAATCCGCTGGCACATCAATGGGTGTGTTCGAGCGCTACCTGACCGTGTGGGTTTTCCTCTGCATCGTCGCCGGCATCGCGCTAGGCCAGCTGCTGCCGGGCCTGTTCCAGGCGGTCGGACTTATGGAAGTCGCCAAGGTCAACCTGCCGGTCGGCATCCTGATCTGGGTGATGATCATTCCGATGCTGGTGAAAGTCGATTTTGGCGCCTTGCACGAGGTGCGCCAGCATATGCGCGGCATCGGTGTCACCCTGGTGGTGAACTGGTTCGTCAAGCCATTCTCGATGGCCCTTCTCGGATGGTTCTTCATCCGCAACCTCTTTGCGCCGATGCTTCCTGCAGGGCAGATTGACAGCTATATCGCCGGCTTGATCCTCCTTGCAGCAGCCCCATGCACGGCCATGGTTTTCGTCTGGAGCCGGCTGACAGACGGGGATCCGCTCTTCACGCTCTCACAGGTCGCCTTGAACGATGTCATCATGGTCGTGGTTTTCGCACCGCTGGTAGGCCTGCTGCTCGGCATCTCGGCCATTACCGTGCCGTGGGCCACGCTGATCACCTCGGTGGTGCTCTACATCGTGATTCCGGTCATCCTTGCCCAACTATGGCGCAAATCGCTTTTAACTAAGGGCCAGGAATCTTTTGATGCCGCCATGGAGAAAATTGGGCCGTGGTCGATAGCCGCACTGCTTGCGACCCTCGTGCTGCTCTTTGCATTTCAGGGCGAAGCCATCCTGAGGCAGCCGCTCGTCATCGCGCTGCTTGCCGTTCCGATACTCGTGCAGGTGTTTTTCAATTCCGCACTGGCCTATGGGCTGAACCGCATTGTTGGTGAGAAGCACTCCGTAGCTGGACCTTCAGCCCTTATCGGCGCATCCAATTTCTTCGAGCTGGCCGTGGCGGCAGCAATCAGCCTTTTCGGATTCAACTCCGGAGCGGCGCTCGCAACTGTCGTTGGCGTTCTGATTGAAGTGCCCGTAATGCTGCTTGTGGTTCGGATTGTCAATTCCTCAAAAGACTGGTACGAACAAAAGACTGCGCATTGATCCGAAAACACTAATTCAAAGTGTTACCGCTGAGTTGGGCGGGTTCTTCGAGAGTCACCGTAAACTTGTGAACTCGCCCGATTTGTGACTTTGCTCTCGCTCATCGGCATTTCTCACTTTGGAAATCCCCTTCGCAACCGTCTGAGCCCTTCCCTTCTCCGCGTTTCGAGAAAATCCAGATTTCCCTTTTTCCGTAAATCGGGGCCAGTCCATATGATTTAAGCATTATTTAATCGTCCACTTAGATCTGCTTAAGTTTTCGGTGTTATTCTTGTTCTGACAATCATATGTGGAAGAAGGGTTCAATAGATCTTGATTGTTCTTGATGACGTGTAAAGTTGATATTAAGTGATTGAATTAATGAAATATAAAAGGAGAGGCTGATGAAATGCCCTGAATGCAAAAGCGTTGATCTTCTTATCACTGAGCGCCAAGGAATTGAAATTGATTACTGTCCGGAGTGTCGTGGGGTTTGGCTTGACAAAGGAGAACTGGACAAAATCATTGAACGGTCTTTGGTTGGATCTGTTTCGAATGAATATCGGAGTGATTCTCGATATATGGAATCCCATCATGGGCATCATGACCATGAGCATGAAGGTCATGGATATTCTATAGATCCAAGAACTGGAAAAAGGAAGAAACATGGTGGCCCGCTCGGATTCCTCGGCGAACTGTTTGATTGAGTGAGTAAAATGCGGAGGCGATCAAGATCAGAGGGATCGTCGTGCCATGGGTCAGGCAGCAATTACAGGATCCGGCAGTCATTGATCGGCAACTGCGTTCAGTTTCAATTTATAGGGGACCTCTAAAAAGCCCGATAAGCCATAAGTTATTTTGATAAAGGAATATAGCGCTTAGATAAAAGCTGGATATTCCGTATTTTAGGGCAGTTGCCATTCCATCATTCCTACTGCCATGAAGAA
>JAAXWL010000017.1:30212-36393 GCA_013334975.1 Chlorobiaceae bacterium | reverse complement strand
TTCCTTACCCGGGTCTCTACGACACATCCAACGCCCTCCCCCAATCACGACAAAAAACAGATACACTCTTCAATCCGCAAACCTCCATACCTGATCCTGCAATCATCTGATCTTCTCACAGAATCACGTTCACCTTGCTCAATCATCATCGATGTCGCCCAATCTCCGACCCGGTTCAGCTTCCCATCTGCTTTCAGGACATCTCCAGCCTCCTTCCCTTCCGTGCTTATCCGGGAAGCCACTGATCTCCATGCAAACAAAACCAAACCCCCTAAACGTTGCATATAAAATTACCATAAATAAATGAATTTTTTATTTATTTCATATACATTTTCATCTTCCCAAATTTTGTTTTGACGTTTTTATTTATCAAATTTTCTCTATTAATACTCTTTTCTCTATACCATCAGGTTCCAAGATGTTCATGAAAAGCGTAAGATTATCGATCACGAAAGCGTCGATACCACTGTTTTTCATTTTGTCCTTTCGGTTTTCTGACTAAAACAGGGGCAGTCTGACTCAAAAACACCGTATCCATGAAGAGTACCCCAAGCAGTAAACAAAAACAGGCTGAAGGACTCATTTGTCAATTCAGCTTTGACACCAAGCTATCCTGCTTGTTACTCCATATGTTTTCGAAACAGCAGGGCAACATCACTGCCCGCCAATTACCATCGAAAGACCAAAAACATCCGCAGCAAATGGGCCGCTCAGCGCATCGATATGCCCGGCAGTCATCAAGAGGGCAACATCCCGGGTGACCTGAAGACCGATACCGGTATTTGCCTGCCAGACAAGCCCGGAACCAACGACAAGACCCCCGCCACCAGCAGCTCCGGCAAGCCCTTCCACCTCGGCAAACACTGGGCCGACCACCTTCTGATGCAAGCCACCACCAAAAAGCCCTATCATATACGCACCGGCATGCCCATCATAAGCGGCAAGCGCCTGACCCGTCAGGTATCCCCAGGAAACAGGGAAATAATCAAATTGAACACCAAGGTTTTCAACATTGCTTTCAGAATGAGCTGAACGCCAACCCTCAGCGCCATGAGTATACTGCTGAGTCACGATCCTTATCCTTACGGGAAGCTGCTGCTCTGCATGAAGTGAGGCGCCACCAAACCTGCCCCCCACCTTGAGCGACGGACAAAGTCCGCTGAGATTTCCGTCAGGCGCAACCAGCCATGACAGCGCTGTACCGGCAACAAGCTGTTCGCTCAAGAGGTACTGCACACCTCCTGACAGATCGACCAGCAAACCACCGCCGGTATCGACACCTCCACCGCCACCTCCACCAAGCGACACCGAACCATCGATCCACAGAGTATTCCATAACGGTATCCGTGCGCCTCCCCCAAGAAGTATCTGCATATAACCGGAACTGCTACCTCCGGCGGCCCCATCGGTTTCAAGACGAACGAAAAGGTTATCATCGACGGCACTCCTCCATTCAATCCCCAGAAGGGTAATATCTCCCTGCACATTACCCGTAATATCATGAACTCCGGAATCCACCCTCATCAATCTGGTGACAACGGTCAGTGAGCTCTCACCGAATGCAAGTCCATCGAACCGATGCAACCCTGAATCGACCGGAAGCTGATACAACACGACCGGCTGAACGGAGTCGATCGAACCGCCATTCGGGAAACCAGTATAGCTTATGCCGACACCAATACGGCCTGATGAAGACAACGCCTCAGTCAGACCAACATAACCCCTGATCATCAAACCACTGCCGCTCAGACTGTAACCTTCACCCCGTCCTCCGCCAGCACCAACAAAGGCGCCCACTTCGACTCCTGTTGATCCAGCAATCGACAAATGTGCGCTTCCCTGGAAACCTATCGTTATGAAACCTCCACGCTTTCCGTGAACAGCCATCCATGAACCCACACCGGCACTGAAATGCTCATCGTATGAACGTTCAAGCCCCAATCCTGCCATGCCCATCGATTCCCCTTCAGGTAAGCAGAGTGGCTCATAGGCCGCCCTGAATTCATAGGGTGATCTGACCCCATCAGCACATGCATCAACCCATGGGCCAATAAACATGAGGGCGCCAAAATATGCTATGAGCCGATGCCAACGTTTCATGATCATGATATAATTTCCTTTCCGTTTTAGAGAGCTGCTGACGATTCAGCGGTGAAACGGGAATGAATCGACTTGTCAGATGAAAAACTCAAGGGTATGGTTCGTGAATAACAAGCAAAGAACGGCGTTCTGCTCAGTGAAACAGAAACTCTTTGATAGCCTCCGGTATCCGGTCGGCTACCGCACACAGACCTTGAACAATGTGCTCCATCGCGATGACAGGATAATGTGAGACTTGTTTTTGTGTGTCATTCTGAGCTGCCTTGCCGACGAAGAATCCAGTTCTTTCGAGTAGCACCGAGGCGTTTCGACTGGATGCTTCATTTCATTCAGCATAACAGGCCAAATAAGGCTAATTACTTGATAGATCGTGCATCTTCATGGAAAGTGACAAGTGACGAGTGACAAAAGAGGAGGAGTGTACAATTGATAAATCGGTATCCAAATCGAAATAAGGAGACCATAGTGCGCCAACAGTACATTATTTTCTTAGAAATCCTGATTGATATCGATGCCCCGAGCGATTGCGCCACTGAGTGATCACGCATCTAATGACGCATAACAAAAATTTTCTGGAGACAACCTGCAAAATCATCTCCTGGATTTCTGAGAAGCCAATAGACTGTTGACGTTCTGTTTTCGATTTCGATACCGCCGCCGCCCCCGTTCAAACAGAACCGGTATAATGTTCACGGACTCTCATCAAGAGCCTGAAAAGCGATTGTATAAACTGAAAAATATGGATCATAACTCCTTTCAAAAATAACAATTATAAAGAATTTCAAAATATTTTCGCATTCACTGTCCAAGAAAAAAACTGTTTCTGTGGACTGTGAGATACACAGAAGTAAGGAAATGAAGCGTATCGTGAAGGGGGGCGCGCCGATGAAGTGACAAAAAAACGTATCACAGAGAAAATGTACCGGCAAAATGATGGTGACCGAACTGCTGAAACCGGGATGCTTTGGCTGGGGAAACAGGACGATATATAGGGTCGTGTCAAGCTTAAAATAGCGTATGATAAAGTACCATTGACTTTATCATAGATCGGTATCGGTATCGAAATCGATTACCTGTGTGAAAACAGAAAACCGGATTCTGGCTTTATCAGATTAATTATCAAATAGTTATAGAAATAAACCTCAATTCATGATAAGTTTGTTTTAGCCTCTTCAAGTGAAAATCGATACCGATACCGATTTGGATACCGATTTCGATGATAAAGGAAATTCTGACTATTTACCGTTGACACGACACTATGGAGACACAGGGAAACACCGTTTTGCAGCACCATCACTGAAACGGGCAGAAGCAGTAAGCAAACTGCCTTTATCGATATACTGTGACTGGATGGTTTCATATAACCTTCCTGAGAAACCTTTGTACTTGTGGTGTACCTGTGTATTCCCAGTTCCATTTCGATACCGACCCCGACTCCGATTTTGAGTGCCGCATCGAGCCAACTGGCAATTTCATCAATAGTTTCTGAATCACTGAAAAGAGGGGTTTTCTTTGCCTGTTATCGGGGCAACCAGACGAAATGATCGACTAAGGTCACTCTCCCGAAGAGGGACAAATTCATCTTTCAGCGGTTATCGCCGGGTTCTGACGAATATCCCTGGTTGGACTCTGGATTCTGGTTGTGATCATTACCAGGCTGTGTACCGGAACTCCTCATCTCTTGCATCATGGTATCAAACAGAAAAAAACCAGCGCCAGCAATCAAGAGACCAGGAAGACCACAGGCAACGACAGAAACACCCAAAGGAGGCAGAAGGAGTGCGCCTCCGGTAACAGCAACAGCTTCTTTCAACATTTCGGCTCCATTTGTTCTTGACCCTGTTCTTCGGTAAGACAACTCGTTCAATATAACACTCTCCTGGCTTTTTGGAAGCCCTCGTAGCTTGTCACGCTTCTACTGACCTATGAAGCAGCGTCGTTGATTTATCGAAATCGAATTACAGAGAGTATGAAGACTGATAACCTGCTTCTGACTGTATCTATCAGAAAATCAGGGTATTATGGCAATTTATCTCTTAACCCGGTAATCGATACCGATACCGCTTTGGATACCGATTTCGATGACAAAAGAAAGTGGTGATTTATTATGGTTGGCATGACACTACCCATCAGCGTTGCGATCCGTGAACATGGCCTCCGGTTTCGACTGCTCCCAGAGTGCGCCATATTTTATCCGTTCAGCATCGGTAAAGGTGATTGCTCCTGCAAGAAACCAGGTACCGGGATATTTCTCAAGATCATCTCCTTCATGAATACCCATAGATTGCAGACCAGTTAACAATCCCCCCTCTTCGCGGAGCACACGCCAGTGTCCGATCAGGTAAGATGTCGAATCGGCAGTAACCACGTCCAGCACCTCTTCGATCTCACCAAACTCGCTGTCACCCCTCAAAGCAACCCCACCATAAGCGTATACTTTCGAATGATGCTCATGCAACACGAAGCGGATGTACTTGTTCCGTACCAGGGGTGGCAAACTCACGCTATCCATCAGATAGATGAACTGTTTGCCGTCGTCGGCAACACCTGAAACAGACCTCGGAAGAACCCCCTCTTCTTCGGCAAGACTAAAATACCATTCGGAATACTCTTCGAACAACGTCCTGAGCAACTCCGTTGAACCCTGTGATGACATAACCCCTTTGATTAAGTGTACTCTCTATCTCGTTACCGCCCTGTAAACGGTAGCCGTCAACGAACGATAGAACTTTCGGCTGAAGATAAATTCCCGATCGATCCCCTGATGGCTGACATCACGAATGCGGTGTAAATCACCACATCCTGGAGAAAATGAATGAACCATGCCCAGAAAATACCCTGCGTTTCCAGGACGGACCTGGCAAGCAGCCAGCCAAGAAAACCCGCCATGAGGGTTCCTGCAACACCATTCGGCATTCCGCGATAATGAGGAATACCAAAAAAAACGGCAGAAAGCATCACGATGAGCGCCGGATTGACCTTGCCGGCAAGAGGCACGATAAAACCAAGCCGAAAAACCACCTCTTCAGAAAAAGAGTTGGTGAGTGAAAACAACACAATCCAGGGAAAAAAAAGCATGACCTGTTTCAAGCAGACGGCCTCCCTACGGAAACGCAAAGCGACAAAAAGGGTTGTCACCAGCGTAACGGAAACAGACATGCTGGCCCCAAGTTCGAGCCATGATTCACCTTCAGCAATGCCAAGCCATGAAACACCATGAGCCGGTGCTGCCAGATCGCCCGGCCTCATGTAGGCACGGAACTGTGCTGCGTTCAGCAAAAAGAGTGCCACCAGTACAGCAAGGGAGAGCACCAACAGAAGCAACTGATATTTCGACTGACTGTTGATAAAGCCGAGCCGGCTGACCCTGAATGGTACAGTTGGTGCATAACGACCGAGCCACAGCAGAGCCGCAGCCGCAACTGATACAAAACCAGACACCATGACGACTTCCACGATCATGTTCACGGTTGTTTCAGGATTTTCTGACAAACACCGATTTCAGTTGCATCGATCCAATTCCCTCGACCTTGCAATCGATATTATGATCACCTTCGACAAGGCTGATGTTTTTGACCTTCGTCCCACCCTTGACCACCGAAGATGAGCCTTTTACCTTGAGGTCCTTGATAACCGTCACCGTATCACCATCACTCAGGAGATTGCCATTCGCATCCTTCCAGACCCGAACAACTCCAACTTCAGGGCCTTCATTGTGGCTCCATTCGTGGGCGCACTCAGGGCATACCAGGAGAGTACCATTCTCGTAAGTGTATCCGGAATGACAGTTCGGACAATTTGGCAGATCACTCATCAGGCAAATGGTTCAGGAGGTTCGGATAAAAATCAGCACTTGTGGCAAAAGTATAACCATTTCCGAACGGCAAACCATCCGGCGAAACCAAAACAGCGAAAAAAAAGCATCTGCATCGCTTCACCGCCCCATTGACGAATAAATGATCCGAAAAATGATGACAATTCTGAATCCGACACCGCCAGAACAATAACCCTCAGGAGAAAAAGAGATTCCCTTATATTGCAATGAGTGCGAAGTAATGAGCAACGAGTGATGAGTGATGAG
>JAAXWL010000017.1:9357-30112 GCA_013334975.1 Chlorobiaceae bacterium | reverse complement strand
GAGTGATGAGTGATGAGAAAATAACGATGGGGCACAACGGCAGTCATGAAAAAATGAGACCAGCCTCACGGACAACAGGGAGAATAAAGGATGCAGAACAAAACTGCAGAACTGATCGAATCCGCAAAAAACAAGTTCGCGCACTACAAAGCGTTGAGCGAAACACACGATGAAGCCGCAATTCGGGAAATCATGCTCGAAGGGTTCCCGGAGCTACAGAAGAAGCGCATGGGGCCCATGCTGGCCCTGCCCACCCTCACGGAAGCATTCAATGCTGCCATACCCTATTTCGAAGCGGTTGGTATGGTCATGACTGTGGTGGACATCTCCAACCCTACCGTCGATGCCGTGCTTGAAATCCAGCATCTCTGCCCCTGGCTGGAAGTATGCCGTGAATACGGATTCGAAACCCCCTGTCAGGTGATCTGCGAACTGGATATGGAAGCCACGCACCGGGCATTCCCCGAAATGAAAGGCGAAATCCTCGGTCGCATCGCTCTCGGCCAACCTGTCTGCATATTTAAATATGAACGACCAGCCAGAAGCTGTCGTTCCGACGAAAGCCCTGGGGGAAGTTGAATTGCTGCAACGCCATCGGATTTGAACCGGAAGCAGCAGGGCAAAACGCTCATAAAGGGGGGCTTTGGATCTCCGGCTGCTCTTCTGCCAGTGCGGTCAGATAGCGGTGGACATAGAGCCTGTCGATCCTCGACAGTTCGTTCAACTGCCTGAAAGAGATCAGCGGGATGCCGTAATGCTGACGAATCCAATCAATCATCGACAGCCACAACTGAGCTGTCATCTCGGCATCAGCCAATGCACGGTGAAATTTTCCGGACTGGGGTATGCCGGCAAAGGAGACCAGGGTCTGCAACTTATGGTTCGGGGCATCCTGATAGACCCTTCTTGAGACGAGCAGCGTACAGCAACTGGCGCCTTGGTAGCTCCGATTTGCCCGTTTCAGCTCGAAATCCAGAAAACGCCGATCAAATGACGCATTGTGCGCAACGATATTTCGACCAGCAATAAACTCTGAAAAATCAGCCATCACCTCTTCGCAGCATGGCTGGCCTTTCAGCATCTTGTTGGTGATACCGGTATAACCCTCGATAAACGGACTGATCCTGAAACCCGGATTCATAAGCCGCTGATAACGATCGACAATCACTCCCTCTTCCACAAGCACCGCGCCAATTTCGATAGCCCGATCACCATAGTGCGGAGAGAGCCCTGTCGTTTCGAAATCCAGTACCACCACCGCATCTTCGCTTTTGCGCTGCATTAAACCATGTGACCTGTTTTCATTTCAACAACAAAGTGGCAACCATCGGCAAGAGCCCTCTGCACGAACTGATTGTCGCCGATACCCCGTGTCAACAAAGCACAAAAAAATGAAATCACTCTCTTGAACCAACACCTGGAAAAGCCGGAGGCTCCCAGTGATCGATCAAATCCCAGTCCCGACCCTTGATCTCACCCGGTTCGGTACCTTTCAACCAGACGCTTCGCGTCATCATGTCAACCTCAAGCCAATCGCAAGGGATACTCCAGCCGTCAGCCATCCCTTCGAAGACGCAGACATCCTTCCAGTATCGCACTCCATCTTTTTCTGCATAGCACTCAAACCCCAACTTCCACCACTCCCCCAGAAGCGCCTCCATCGCCGCAGGATTCATGGCTCCATCCCGAAAAAGAGATGAATCATACCAGACCCGGCCACCGATGGCAGGTTTATGGTCGATCAGGCACTGCTCCCACCCTCCGGGATATTTCTCCTCGATGATTGCAATCGGAACAATCAGGTCGATAAATTCAGTCATCACTGCCATATGTTATTTTTTTTTACTGTTACAATGACACCTTTCGTCGCAAGTTCAACGACACGGCAGGCAGGATGGTGTTTCATAGGGACAAACTGGTCATGAAAGTCTCTGCAGTCGATTTTGTACGGTTACGTTTTGACCAGTTGTACGTTCGCCTTCAGGTAGGACTTCCTCAATTGTGCTAAAAACCTGATCTGCGCAAAAAAAACGTCGATAATCAATGGGATAAGTACGCCCAGTCGTAAGGGATTGCTGAAATAATGATGTATATTTCAGTGCAAGAGGATAACCGGCGCCTCAATCAGTACAAGAAATCACCAACCGAAGGATTCATTTTCATGGCAGCCTGGTAAAGATTGCCATTTTACGCCAAAAGGGTAAAGGGCAGGAGCGGTCATAATCGAATCGCTCAATTTAGGATAAATAACGTCTTTGCTAATTTTAAAATATACTCACCAACATTTCAGCTCCTACACCATACCCCTTAAAGTGTTTAGCATTGGCAGAATAATACCTGAAAATGCCTGATAAATGCTCTTTTGCATTTGACTGCGATCCTCTTTTACAATTCACCGAAACATTCGGTTACCAAAAAGAGTTATTTTAACCGTACAAAAATCCGGATGGCCGGGTTGTTGAATGCAACAAAAAAGGAGAACGGTATGAAGGTGAAATCGCTGTCAGCGGCGTTTACCACAGACAAGGTGGCAGAGAGTCGCGATTTTTTTGTCCGGTATTTCGGGGCTCGGGTAACCTTCGATTGCGGGTGGTATGTGAATCTCGAGTTCGGCTCGCCTGTGTCGAGCCTGCAGTTTATGGCCGCTACACAACCGGAGCACCGGTTGAGCAGCAGTGCAGGGCTCATGTACAATTTTGCGGTCGATGACGTGGATGAAGAGCACCATCACCTTCTGTCGGAAGGGTTGACCGTGGTCGTACCACTCGACGATCACCCGTGGGGTGACCGGGGTTTTGCCGTGCAGGATCCCAATGGCATCACACTCTACATCTATTCGGAACGCGAACCAGGAGAAGAGTTCCGGCAATACTACCGTTGATACTTCTGGAAAGGGTTACCGTATAACTGATCGTAGCGAGACATCACGTTCATACTGACGTATTATACGGGACCGTTGAATTATCCAGATCGGTATCGGTATCGGTATCGAAATCGATTTTTTATGTGCAAACAGAAAACCCGATTCTGGCTGCTTCTGCTTAATTTTAAAATGTTTATTAAAATAAACCACAATAACCGGTGAGTTATATAAGCCTCTATTCAAGTCCAAATCGATACCGATACCGATTTGGATACCGATTTCGATGATAAAAGATATTCCGACTATTTTCTGTTGACGGAACATTAGCCTCACCAAGTGGAACTCGATAAAGATACCGATCTGGATACCGGTTTCGTTGATTACTGAAATCAATACGACCTTTTCCCGTTAACATAACTCTCGCATTCAGGAACAGGATGCTGCCATGTCACGGAAAAAATCGGCGAGTTTGCGTGTACCGGTCGCCGGAGCGACGTTATCGATCCGGCTGACCGAAAGGGCAAATCCGAGAATGCTTGCCAGCGGCTTGTTAAAAAGTCCGGTACCAAAAAGTATGGCATCACCAACCCATAGCGGCACATGTGTGATCCAGGGCTGTTTGCCGAGAGCTTTAAAAGCCATGATATTGGTTTCGTCATAGGTGAAGATTTCCGGTCCACCGACGCTTATCTCCTGCTCGCTGTTTTCGACGGCATCAACGCAGACTTTTGCGAGGTCGGCTCCGTGAATCGGGTTGAAACGGTTGGTACCATCACCGAAAAGAAAGAGGTGTCCGGAACGTGCCATATTGAAAAACATACCCATATCCGAAAAGAATGCGGTCGGTCGAATAACCGTATAAGAGATTCCGGAAGCTTTCAGGTCATCGACAAAACGTTCATGTGCGCTGACCATTTCGACATCGCTCATTTTATCGCCATTGAACACGGAAATGTAGATGAATTTTCTGACACCGTGAGCAAGTGCGTCATTGAGAAGCGCCCTGTTGCCGAGATGATCAACCTGTTCGCTGGTCACCTGTTGCTGGGGTTTGGTGAGGCCCATGCATGAAAAAACAATATCAATCCCTTTGCAGGCATCCTTCAATGAAGCCTGATCAGTTGCATCCCCAATGCGTATTTCATCGACAATTTCCGAAATGGCAGGCTCGAGGTTGGGGCCAACGGTAGCAAGCTTTTCACTGTTTCTGACCAGCACACGAAGCAGATAACCGCGCTCATGAAACGCTCGGGCAACATACCTTCCAAGATATCCGGAAGCCCCTGCTACAAGTACCTTCTCACTTTTCATCGCTCTGTTTTATTGTGGTGTTTTGATGCTTGTTACCCAAAACCTGCCTCTGCGTCCCATAGTGCTGAAGTGCGATTGTTTCACCGCAATACCTTGCCCCTGCAAATCTGACGAATGAGCGTCACTCCGGTAACCACTAAACAAGCGACGCTCTTCAGCAAAATAAAAAACAAATCTGCTGATCAAACGAGCCGTTCTGCTCTCACCTGATTCGTTTCAACCCCTGCATAGAAACGCTCAGTCAATCAGTGAAGCGGTTTTCCGCTCCGGCATTCAGTAAATCCGATTGCCATTCTTATGCAGGATACGATACAGAAAGAGAGCGCTGCACATGATCGTTGAGAACTCAATGAGTGGTTTCGTTTGACGGTTGATTTCATGTTATCGGGTATTTCACGGATTTCTTCTGCTGATCAAATCAAAATAAAGCCGGCGATAAACTCTTCAATGGCTCCTGAGGGCAACGTTTTATTCCTGAAGCTGCTCTGGTTGAATGAAACAATTGATACCCCTGTTCAGGATCATAAAGTTCGGGATTAATCCAAACTCCTCTACCTGTTTTAATACAGACTATCTGAAAAAGAGCTCTCAATATTTTTTCCCTTATAAAAATCATGAACGCCTTTAAAATAGCAGCATACCGTATAGAGTAATCATATTGTATTACAAACTATAATGTAAATCAACATCATTAATAAAAATTTATTATGCAACGTTGCACACATCATTATGAGCCCTTATCTCTGCAAGCGTGATCATTACAGATTAATATTAAACTAAATAACAAAGTATTTGAAAAAATCATAAATACTTAAAATACTCTTTATTTATGCTCACAATTATCGTAATTATGAAACATATTTTATGCAATTAATAATCATTATATCAGATAATTGATTAAAATATTAAAAAATTATAAAAAAACAAAATACTTTTCTATACTGTCTTATAAACACTCATACACTCACAATAAATACCGATTCTAATTCTTAAAATAGTGATTTATTACAGAGATAACCAATGATAAAGCATGTATGAGATAAATGCATTTATGTTATTTTATTTTAATATTTTAATATATATTACCTACCACAAAAGATTTAACTGAATATTCTCATTACAAGGACTCATAATGAATAAAGAAACTATCATAAATAAAATTATAATTCAACCTGATGGAATCTTTGATCTCAAGGAAACTCTCTTTAGTGGACAGAGTTTCAGGTGGTCACAAATAGACATTCTTGAACCTTATCATGCAACAGTAATTGGCAAGAGGATTCTCTTGATCAAAGAAATTACAGCCGGATATATCGAAGTTCTTTGCAGCGATGATTCAATCAATGGAATGAGTATCAGTGATTTTATTGGATGGTACTTCAGCCTTGATATTGATGTCATCAAGGCTCTGCCGGAGAATTTCTGTGCTGATTTTCCAGAGGTCTGGAGATTATTAAAGCCTTACTCAGGCGTCAGGATTCTGCGGCAGAATCCATTTGAAATAATAGTGACCTTCATGTGTGCACAGGGTATCGGGATGCACCTGATTCGCCGTCAGGTCTCAATGATTGCGGAACGCTATGGGGAGCAGATCGTGCTTGATACTCCTCAAGGTGACCTGATTTTCCACACCTTTCCTACTCCGCTCGCTCTGGCTTCAGCCGATCCCTCAGAGCTTTCACGCTGCACCAATAACAACAGGGTAAGGGCCGCCAACATTATCACCATGGCCCGCTCTTTCGAATCGGATATGCTGACCCCGGCATGTGTGTTATCGGATGATTGTCCGCTGGTAACCGTGCTCGATACGTTATGCACGCAAAGCGGGATCGGCATGAAAATCGCCGACTGCATTGCCCTGTTCGGCCTCGGCAGATTCGATGCATTTCCGATCGATACCCATGTGAAACAGTACCTGTGGGAGTGGTTCGGCATCGAGGCAGCTCAACACACACTTACCGGAAAGAATTACCGTCATCTTCAGGATGAAGCACGAAAAATCCTCGGAAACAACTACGCTGGCTACGCCGGCCACCTCCTGTTTCATTGCTGGCGAAAAGAGATAAAAAAGATGAAAGCGTTTTAAAGAGGTGTTAGGGATCCGCACCACTTCCCTTTTTCATGGGCACGTTGTGAGAGGCTTTTTGGTTAGGGTTACTGCCTGTTCCGGTAAGTCCGGAATAATGGTGCTGACAAATTCAATACAACATCCGGTTCAACCCTGTGAAATCATGAAAAAAGTGCTTGTTGCCGGTTCTACCGGCTATATCGGACGCTATGTCGTTCAGGAGTTCAAAAATCGCGGTTATTGGGTGCGCGCACTCTTGCGAAGCACCGATAAAATCAAACAACCGGGCCCTCATCTCGAACCTGCGATCGATCAACTGGCTGACGAGTTTTTCGTCGGCGATGCTACCACTCCGGAAAGTATCGCCGGGGTCTGCGATGGCGTAGATTTGGTCTTTTCTTCGCTTGGTATGACCCGTCCCGATTTCGTGCATTCGAGCTTTGATGTGGATTACAAGGCAAACCTGAACATTCTCCGTGAAGCTTTGAAAGCCAGATGCTCGAAGTTCGTCTACATCTCGGTATTCAATGCGCAGAAGATGATGCAGATCGAGAACATTCAGGCGCACGAAAAGTTTGTGGACGAGTTGAGGGCTTCGGGACTTGACTATGCTGTCGTACGTCCGACGGGTTACTTTTCGGACATGGCGCAGTTCCTGAACATGGCGCGTAACGGCTTCATGTTCTCGCTCGGCGAGGGTGACAAACGCTCCAACCCCATTCACGGAGCCGATCTTGCGAAGATATGCGTGGATGCAGCCGAAGGCCCGGCCAACGAAATCAATGCTGGTGGCCCTGAAATCCTCACATACCGGGAGGTTGCCGATATGGCCGCCAACGTGGTGAACAAAAGCCCTTTCACCATCAATCTGCCGGTGTGGCTGGCCGAAGGGATTGCTGCCGTTACCAGCGTCATCAATCGCGACATCCACGACATCGCGCTCTTCGCAACAACGGTCAGCAAAACCGACACCATAGCGCCCCCGCACGGCACCCGACGTCTGCGAGAGTTCTTTGAAGAGATGGCGGGCATTCAGCAATGAGCAATGAGCGGGGAGAAATCGAATGTAATGTGTGATGTGGACGAAGTGGACGTTGTGGACAATATCAGCAAAAGAGCGGGCTGAATTTCTTCCGTGTAAGTCCGTGCTCGTCCTTGCTCTTCCCAGCACTTCCCAGCACTTCCGCGGCAGTCCGTGCGGCAAAATCTTGTTTTTTTTTTGCTTATGTTTTTTCGCGTGTTTGAAAATCGGTACCTTGCAGTTCATGGGAAAGTGCGCCTGGGTGCCGCCGTACCGTTTCGAAACATCGAGAACACACAGATTACATGCTTAAAATTTTCGCAAAGATATTTGGATCGAAACACGAAAAAGACATCAAGAAAATCCAGCCGCTTGTCGACAGGATCAATGAACTTTACGAATCGCTTCACACCCTTTCGGACGAATCTTTCCGCACAAAAGGGGTAGAGCTGCGCAAGCGGGTTCGTGAATGCCTGATCCCGATCGAAAGTCAGATCAGGGAGACCGAAAAGAAACTTGATCGCCCCAACGTCAATCTCCAAGAGAGTGAGCAATTCAATGCAGCACTCGATCAGCTACGCAATGATTACGAAGAGGCTACAGCGAAAATTCTCGATGAGGTGCTCCCTGAAACCTTCGCACTGGTCAAGGAGACCTGTCGCCGCCTCACCGGTCGCTCCTACACGGTTATGGGTCGCGAGATGATCTGGGACATGGTGCCATACGATGTTCAGCTCATCGGCGGTATCGTGCTGCATCAGGGCAAAATATCCGAAATGGCAACCGGTGAAGGCAAAACGCTGGTCTCCACCCTGCCGGTTTTCCTGAACGCCCTTACCGGGCGCGGCGTGCACATCGTGACCGTCAACGAATACCTCGCACAACGAGATATGGAGTGGATGCGACCGGTCTATGAATATCATGCCCTTTCGACCGGGGTAATTCTTGCCGGCCTGAACTCCGGGCATCGACGTAACGAGTATCTCTGCGATATTACCTGGGGCACCAACAGCGAATTCGGCTTCGATTACCTGCGCGATAACATGGCCAATACGCAGGAAGAGATGGTTCAGCGCGACTTTTACTTCGCCATTGTTGACGAGGTGGACAGTGTTCTGATCGACGAAGCGCGTACACCGCTGATCATCTCCGGCCCTGTTCCTAATTCTGACACCGATTCGAAATTCCGCGAAATCAAGCCCTGGATCGAACAGATCGTCCGTGCTCAGCAGAACCTGGTAGCCTCACTGCTTTCCGATGCTGAAAAAATCCTCAAGGAGAAGCCAAACGATTTCGATGCCGGCCTGTCGCTCTTCAGGGTGAAGCGTGGACAGCCCAAAAACAACCGCTTCAGCAAAATGCTTTCGCAGAGTGGTATTGGCAAACTGATCCAGACGGTGGAAAACGAGTACCTCAAGGATAATTCGAGCCGTATGCATGAGGTGGACGACGAGCTTTTCTATGCCGTTGATGAAAAAGCCAACACGATCGACCTGACCGATAAAGGACGCGAGTTCCTGAGCCGCCTGAGCCACCAGGACCGTGACCTTTTTCTCCTTCCGGATGTTGGCAGCGAGGTGGCGGCTATCGAGGCCGATAAAAATCTCCAGCCTTCGGACAAAATCAGAAAAAAGGATGAGGTGTACCGCCTCTACTCCGAACGTTCTGATAGTTTGCACACCATCAGCCAGCTCCTCAAGGCCTACTCCCTTTTCACCAAGGATGACGAATATGTGGTACAGGACGGTCAGGTCATGATCGTTGACGAGTTCACCGGACGGGTACTCTCGGGCCGTCGGTACAGTGACGGTTTGCACCAGGCGATCGAAGCCAAGGAGAACGTCAAGATCGAAGGGGAAACCCAAACGATGGCCACCATCACCATCCAGAACTTCTTCCGACTCTACAAGAAACTTGCCGGCATGACCGGCACGGCTGAAACCGAGGCTTCTGAGTTTTTCGAAATCTACAAGCTTGATGTGGTGGTCATTCCGACCAACCGTCCTATCTCAAGAAACGATCAGGATGACCTGGTTTACAAAACACGCCGCGAGAAGTACAACGCCATCGTCAGCAAGGTGCAGGAGCTGACGACCAAGGGTCAGCCCGTGCTGGTTGGTACTGCAAGCGTCGAGGTTTCGGAGACCCTTTCGAGAATGCTGCGCGCCAAACGCATTCAGCACAACGTGCTCAACGCCAAACAGCACGCTCGTGAAGCGGACGTTGTTGCCATGGCCGGGCAGAAAAGTGCAGTGACCATTGCCACCAACATGGCAGGCCGAGGAACCGACATCAAGCTCGGAGAGGGCGTGCGTGAACAGGGTGGCCTGTTCATTCTCGGTTCTGAACGACATGAATCGCGCCGTATCGACCGTCAGCTCAGGGGGCGCTCCGGGCGCCAGGGCGACCCCGGTGAATCGATCTTTTATGTTTCGCTCGAAGACGAACTGATGCGCCTGTTCGGTTCTGACCGTGTCATTTCCGTCATGGACCGGCTCGGCCACGAAGAGGGCGACGTCATCGAACACTCGATGATCACCAAATCGATCGAACGAGCCCAGAAGAAGGTTGAAGAGCAGAACTTCGCCATCCGCAAGCGCCTGCTCGAGTATGACGATGTCATGAATCAGCAGCGGGAGGTTGTTTATACCCGCCGCCGCAAGGCGCTCAAGATGGATCGCCTGACGACCGATATCATGGATCTTCTGCACGACTATTGCCTTTCTGTTGTTAAAAAGCACCATGAAGCAAACGACCCTGCCGAACTGGAGGAGCAGGTGCTGCGTGAGCTTTCGGTCGAGTTCAAACCCGTTGCCTCGACCTTCGAAAGAGAGCCATTCGAGCAGACCGGGGAGTCGCTCTTCAAGGCGGCCAGCGAGTTCTATCACCGCAAATCATCTGCACTCCCGGACGAAGTGATGCGACAGATCGAAAAGTACGCCGTCCTGTCGGTCATCGACCAGAAATGGCGAGAGCACCTGAGAGAAATCGATTCGTTGCGCGAGGGCATCAACCTGCGTGCTTATGGTCAGAAGGATCCACTACTTGAATACAAGCAGGAGGCCTACAAACTGTTTGTGGAGCTGCTTCGCGATATCGAGCATGAAACCCTTTCGCTGGCCTTCAAGCTTTTCCCGCTCACCCCGGAAGAGTCGCAGGAGATCGAAGCACGCCAGCGTCGCCACAGCGTTCGCCAGGAACGACTGGTCGCACAACATGCCGAAGCTGACAGCGCCTATGAGATCGCCGCTGACAAGGGTATGGCCGCCACATTGTCCATGCCTGGCGACGAAATCATCATCCAGCAACCGATCCGGGCCGAGCAGAAACCTGGTCGCAACGACCTCTGCCCCTGCGGCAGCGGAAAGAAATACAAGAACTGCCACGGAGCGGGGGAATAGGATGTGCTGAGCAATGAGTGGACAAACAGAGTCCGTGCTCTTACACTCTTTTTTGTGATTGAAATCAATACCGGATAATGAATACCGAACCTGAAGTAAACCTGAAGCTGGCCCAGGAACATGGCCTGAACGAAGAGGAGTATGCCACCATCTGTTCAGTGCTTGGAAGGACGCCCTCCTTTACCGAACTGGGCATCTATTCGGTGATGTGGTCGGAGCATTGCAGCTATAAAAACTCAATCGCCGTGCTCAAAACCCTGCCTCGCGACGGTGCCGCCCTCCTGACCCAGGCGGGCGAGGAGAATGCAGGGCTTGTCGATATCGGTGACAACCTCGCCGTAGCTTTCAAGATCGAGTCGCACAACCATCCTTCGGCAGTCGAACCATACCAGGGAGCGGCAACCGGGGTGGGCGGCATCCATCGCGACATTTTCACCATGGGCGCTCGTCCGGTAGCTTCACTGGACTCCCTGCGTTTCGGATCTCCGCGTGATCCCAGGGTACGGTACCTCGTGGATGGCGTGGTTCGGGGTATCGGTGACTACGGCAATTCGTTCGGCGTACCGACCGTTGGGGGTGAAATCTATTTCGAGGATTGCTACACGGGCAACCCTTTAGTCAATGCCATGTCGGTCGGCCTGGTTGAGCATCACAAAACCGTGAGCGCAACGGCAAAAGGCAAGGGAAACCCGGTGTTGATCGTGGGCTCCTCGACCGGTCGTGATGGAATCCACGGTGCGACCTTTGCTTCTGAAGATCTGAGCGAAGCTTCGGAAGACAAGCGTCCGAGCGTGCAGGTCGGCGATCCGTTCGCCGAAAAGCTGCTGCTCGAAGCAACCCTCGAAGCGATCACCACCGGTGCTGTGGTCGGTTTGCAGGATATGGGAGCTGCCGGTCTGACCAGTTCAACCTCTGAAATGAGCGCCCGCGGTATTGAGAAAACCGGCGGCGGCGGCATCGATATCGATCTCGATCTGGTGCCTGCCCGTGAGAAAGGCATGACCGCCTACGAACTGATGCTCTCTGAATCGCAGGAGCGGATGCTGATTGTCTCCGAAAAGGGACGTGAACAGGAGATCATCGATGTGTACCGCAAATGGGATGTCGGCGCTGTTGTCATCGGCCAGGTGACCGACGACAACATGCTGCGTGTTCGCCAGCACGGCACGGTGATGGTCGAAATTCCTGCCATGTCGCTGGTCCTTGGCGGCGGCGCTCCGGTGTACATCCGCGAGGCCATAGAAAAGAAGCCCGAAACCCCGGAAGCAAACCTCGTGGCTGACGATACGCTTGATTTCCATGATCTCTGCCTGCAATTGCTCTCGCGCCCGAACATCGCCAGTAAGGTATGGGTTTACCAGCAGTACGATTCGATGGTGCAGACCAATACCATAACCCCTGTCGGCCAGACCGATGCGGCGGTCATCCGCATCAAGGGGAGCAAAAAAGGTTTGGCCATGAAAACCGACTGCAACTCCCGTTACGTCTATCTGAATCCGAAAGCTGGTGGAGCTATCGCTGTGGCCGAGTGCGCGCGCAACATCGCCTGCACGGGAGCCCGCCCAATGGCGGTAACCAACTGCCTGAACTTCGGCAATCCCTACAAACCCGAGGTCTATTTCCAGTTCAAATCGGCCGTCGAGGGTATGGGTGATGCCTGTCGCATGTTCAATACACCAGTAACCGGTGGCAACGTGAGCTTTTACAACGAAACTTCGCTCGGCGGCGGTCGTTCGGCCATCTACCCTACTCCGACGATCGGTATGATCGGCCTGCTTGACAATATCGACAACCTGGTGGAATCAACTTTCAGGAAAGCGGGAGATGCCATCATGCTGCTCGGCGACCCTGAGCTCAGCCTCGACGGCTCCGAGTTCCTGATGATGCACTACGGAACTCCCGGCACCAATGCCCCGACCATCGATCTGGGCCACGAAAAAAACCTCCAGGAGTTGCTGGTCAGTCTGGCTTCGAAAAAGCGGATCAGATCGGCACATGACGTTTCCGATGGCGGTCTTTCGGTCGCACTCTTTGAAAAGTCGATCATGAACCGCCAGAACAAGCTCGGCTTCGAAGTCGATCTCGAAGATTCCGGATCAGCGTTCGCCTCAATCCAGACACTCCTCTTTTCCGAAGCCCAGGGGCGCGTCGTCATTTCAATCGATCCCGACCTGGTTGGCTCCGTCATCGAGGAGGCCGCCGCTTTCAATGTTCCCGTTCGCGTCATCGGCAAGGTAGTGCCCGCCGAAGTGCGGATTTCGGTCAATGGTCGTCGGGTCACGGAGTTTTCGCTTGATACCCTGCTGCACGCCTGGGAACATGCGCTGGAGACGGCCTTGCACCTTGATGAGCTCTAAGACACCTGAAGAACAAAGAGGGAGAACAACGCGATGAATCCGGTTCTTACGGCACAGGAGATGAGCCTGGCCGACCATGCGGCCATTGAAGAGTTGCGCACCGGGGAGACCCGGCTGATGGAGCTTGCCGGCCGGGAAACGGCCCGCATCATCGCCGGCCGGTTCGATAACAACAGCAACCTCGAGGGTATTGCGGCTCTGGTGGTCTGCGGCAAGGGAAACAATGGTGGAGATGGTTTTGTCATCTCCCGCCACCTCCTGAACCTGGGAGCCATTGTCGATGTGCTGCTCATCTGGCCTGAGGAGGAGCTTGCCGGTGTGAACCTCGAAGGAGTGCACATCCTCAAGGCTTACCGTCGTTACAACGAAAGACTCCGCATTTTTTCAGGCATTGAAGAGGCACGGACGATAGTGGGCGCGACCGCCTACCAGGTGGTGGTCGATGCCCTGTTCGGCACAGGACTCAGAATCAATCCGGCTAATCCTGAACTTCATGAACCTGCAAGCGCTGCGGTTGAACTCATCAACTTCATCAATGAACATTCGGAAGCTGTTACCGTAGCCGTTGACCTTCCTTCCGGCCTGGACGCAACCAGCGGCCTCTGCTCGTATCCCTGTGTGAAAGCCGATCTGACGGTTACCATGGCTTTTCTCAAAACCGGTTTCTTTCAGAACCGCGGCCCTGAGCTCTCCGGAGAGGTACAGACGGCTGAAATCTCCATTCCGGAATTTCTTGTCGAACCAACCTCCTGCCTTCTGGTGGACGATACCTTTGCTGCGGAAAGCTATCTGCTGCGCGACCCGTCCAGCGCAAAGCACCTGAACGGCAAGGTACTGCTCGTCACCGGCTCTGCCGACGTCGGCGGGTCAATGCTTGGTGCGGCCCTCCTTGCGGCCCGCGCAGCCGTCAAGACAGGTGCTGGCTATGTCTGCGCTTCCCTGCCCGACGGCCATGCCCTGGTCATGCACAGCTTCGCCCCTGAGGTGGTGGTGATCGGTCGTGATCTGCTTGCCATCACCGAAAAGGCCCGATGGGCCGATGCAATTGTTATCGGTTGCGGCCTGGGACGCAGCGACGAGGCCCTTGATCTTGTCGAAAAGCTGCTGTGCACCCCCGAAATTGCCGGTAAAAAGCTGGTGCTCGACGCTGACGCCCTTTACGCCATTGCCGAACGCAACCTTTTCGAGCGTTTAACCGGACTCGAAGATGCCGTCATAACCCCTCATGCCGGAGAGTGCAGCCATCTCTCCGGACTCACGGTCGAAGAGATACGGGGCGCCCCGATCGATACAGCCCGGAATCTCGCCTCGACATGGAACATCAACCTCCTGCTCAAGGGAAATCCGACCTTCATCGCTTCTCCGTCGGGTATGGTACTCATCGCTGACACCGGTACAGAAGCCCTCGCGTCGGCTGGAACGGGCGATGTGCTTTCGGGTATGATCGGCGCTCTGGCCGCCAAAGGACTCGACACCCACGAAGCCGCAGCAGCAGCCTCCTGGCTGCACGGACGCGCCGGAGACCTTGCCTCGAACGTCTCAAGCCTGGTCTCCTCCGTAGACGTCCTTCAGGCCATCCCCCAAGCCGTACTGGAGCTGTTCGAGAAAAGGGGGTAATGATGAGCAATCAGTGCTGAGCTATGAGCTGAGAGCGGGGAGGGAGGAATGTAATGTAAGATGTGGACTTTGTGGACAATGCAGGAAAAGAGAGTCCTAAGCAATGTAATGCTGAGTGGTGAACCCTTCCTGATTTAACCTATACGACCTATAGGACTTATAAGACCTATTCTTCCCACAAGTCCCATAACTCCCCTGCTTCAGCCGTTGCTCTTTAAAAACCTTTTGATGTTTCTTGCGGCCTGGCGGATGCGCTCTTCGTTTTCGATCATGGCGACCCGAACAAATTCGTCGCCATAAGCGCCGAATCCGATACCGGGGCTGACAGCCACCTTGCCTTCGACAAGCAGCTTTTTACTGAATTCAAGACTGCCCATGCTGCGCATTGGTTCAGGAATCCTGGCCCAGACGAACATCGAAGCCCGCGGAGTGACGATATCCCAGCCTGCGTTGGCAAAACTCGCAATGAGTACATCGCGACGTTTGCGGTACACTTCACTGATCTCCCTCACACAGCTCTGGTCTTCGGTAAGAGCGATGGTCGAGGCGACCTGAATGGGTGTAAAGGTGCCGTAATCAAGCCAGCTTTTAATCTTTTCAAGTGCGCCAATCAGCTTGGCATTCCCAACCATGAATCCCACACGCCATCCGGCCATATTGTAGGTTTTTGAAAGGGTATAGCTTTCGACGGCAACATCCTTGGCGCCGGGCACCTGCAGGATGGAGGGGGTCACATAACCGTCAAAAGTGATTTCGGCATAGGCGATATCGCTGATGATGTAAAACCGCTCCCTGCGGGCCAGCTCGACCAGGCGTTCGTAAAATGGAAGTTCAACGGTCGCTGTTGTCGGATTGTTCGGAAAATTGACCACCAGATACTTGGGCTTGGGTGAGGATTCGCGAAAAACCGTCTCAATGTTATGAAAAAACGCCTCCTCGTCGAGGGTGTAGTCATCGTTCATCTCAAGCTTCATGCGATGCACGTTCCCGCCGGCAAGAATGAATGCCTGCGAGTGGATCGGATAGCAGGGATCAGGCACGATAGCCAGATCGCCGGGATTGGTAATGGCCTGAACCAGATGAGCATAGCCCTCCTTGGAACCCATGGTCACCACGACCTCGCGATCGAGATCGAGATCGACATTGTATTTTTTCCGGTACCATGAGCCGACGGCTCCGCGCAATTTATAGATGCCTTTCGAAACCGAATAACCATGCGTTTTGGGCTTGTTGACACTTTCAACAAGCTTGTCTATGATATGCTGTGGAGTCGGGCCGTCAGGATTGCCCATCGAAAAATCGATAACATCCTCTCCTGCCCGGCGCTCAGCCATTTTCAGCTCGTTGACGGCGGCAAAAACATATTTGGGAAGTCTCTTGATCTTGTCAAATTCTATCTCGTCAAACATAGGGTGGTAAGTTCAGGAAATTCGTTGAAATAACGGTTGTCTGAATGGTGGCGAACCGCAAAATCAATCATAAACAAAATGTCGATGAACTCCATGAAAGAAGTACCAAATAGTGCCGAAAATCCTCTGTGATCCACTGGCAGCTCATAGCGGCGAGGTGCAATTCGGGCAGCGGACGGCTTTGACGGGAATGATCGAGCAGCAGAAAGGACACTCCTTACCATGGGGCACCACAACCGTTTCCGCAGGCTTATCCTCAACACGACGCAACCTGTTCAGTGCTCGCACCAGCAGGTATACGGCAAAAGCCATGATGATGAAACCGATGAGGGCATTGAAAAAGATGCCAAAATTGAGTGTTACCGCTCCGGCGCTCTTCGCATCGGCAAGAGCCTGATAGGGGCCAGGTTGCACTCCTTCCCTGAGCACCATGAAAAGATTCATAAAATCGACCCCTTTCAGCAGCAACCCGAGAGGAGGCATCATGATATCGTTGACCAGCGAATTGACTACACCGGTAAAGGCGCCTCCGATAATGATACCGACAGCCATATCGACCACACTCCCTTTGAGAGCGAACTCCCTGAACTCTTTAAACATGACTTTTATTCTTGATTTTCGGATATTCTACATCTCTTGATGCAGATAATTACAGGATTGTAAACAAAATACTCCCCCTTGATTGGACATTAATGTATTTTTTTTTAAGATCAATGCTCATGCCCTTGTTCAGCCCTCACGAAATCATCCAAAAGAGACGACACCTCAGAAACCTTGACGCAAAACGATCAGGACGCAGTGACGCAACTGCACTTCGGTCAGCAGCAAAACGCGGTTTCCGGGATGTCATAAAATCAGGCAGTCATCAATCGATGGAGCATACTATTCGTACAGATTCATTGAAGCAGCAACTCGAACAGACAACCGGCAATAACTACGCCTGCTGTTACCAATGCGGTAAATGTACCGCCGGATGTCCTGCAGGAGGATTTATGGACAATCCTCCTGCCAGAATCATGCGCCTTGTCCAGGCCGGTTATGTCGAGGAGGCCATGCAAAGCGACTCACTCTGGTATTGCATCGGTTGCATGACCTGCACCGCCCGTTGCCCCCAGAACATGGAGATCGCCGGCACCATGGACTCGCTGAGGGAGATGGCCCTGAAAAGCAGCATCGTCTCTTCGGATCGTTCCAAAAAGCTGGTAACGGCTTTCCATACCTCGTTCCTGAATACCGTGCGCAAGAGCGGCCGTTTACAGGAACTCGCTCTGGTCAACAGCTACAAGCTGCGCACCCGCACCTTTATGCAGGATGCCGGAGCGGGCCTCAAAATGATGAAACAGGGCAAGATCAATCCTCTCAAGGCAATCATCTCCAAAGAGAGTGTCGAGCACAAGGAGCAGATCGAGAAGATTTTCACCATTTCAGAAAGCAAAGAGCACACGGTCGCCACAAAACGCAAACCGGAAAAGCGCACCTTCAGGCCTGACGCACCAGTCAGGTTCACCTCTGGCATGACGATTGGCTACTACCCCGGTTGTTCGCTCTCCGGTACGGCCAAGGATTACGATATTTCCATCCGGCGGATGTGCGAGCACCTCGGGATCACCCTGCGCGAAGTCGAGGACTGGAACTGCTGTGGTGCAAGCTCAGCCCATGCGACCAACCACAAACTCTCACTGCTGCTTCCGGCAAGAAACCAGGCGCTGGCCGACCAGCAGGGGTTCGATTACGTACTGGCCCCTTGTGCAGCCTGCCTGAACCGACAGGTGACCGCCCGCAAGGCGCTCATGGAGTCCGAAACGCTCCGTTCCGAACTGAACACGGTCATGGGCAGCCAAACAACCTGCAAGGCGCGTTATATCGGCGTCATGCAACTACTTGAAGGCATCGGCACTGAAGCGATCAGAAACCGCGTCACCAAACCTTTGAAGGATCTGCCACTCGCCTGCTATTACGGTTGTCTGCTGTTGCGGCCTGTCGACAGCATGGGCTATGACGATCCGGAAAATCCGACCAGGATGGAGGCGATCATCGCGGCGCTCGGCGCCAAAGCGGTAGACTGGGACTACAAGGTCGAGTGCTGCGGCGCCGGCCTGACCATGGCCCAGCAGGAGATGATCGAGGATCTGACCCACAAGATCGCCAGAAACGCCGCCAGCAATGGTGCAGGCGCCTTCGTCGTCGCTTGCCCGCTCTGCCATACCAACCTTGACATGCGACAAGAGGGTATGCGGAAGCGATACAATGACGTGGGTTCGATGCCGGTGTACTACATATCGGATCTGGTCGCCCTGGCCTGCGGTGCGACCCCCGAAGAGGTAGCGCTCGACAAACATTTCGTTCAGGCAGCCGATATGGTCAGAAACCTTTAATATGCTCCTGGCGTATGAAAAAAGAGCATTTGATTCGTACATTGAGGGTCTTCGTCAGATCGTTGGTTCCATGAGGTCAGCACCTCACCTCATCCGGCAGAGTGACTGGCTGATCGTCTGATTCCTGCCTCGGGCATCGTTCTTTGCGAATGACGGTCTGAAAAAGCGGACATCGGGCACGAACAGAATCTCTTACGCAAATCTTGGAAAACATCGCTGGAAACAGCGGTTTCAGGGACTGATTGTCCCCTTGGTGTGGCGGTACACGGAGACGCAGGGGCGCTCCCTTACCGGAAAACTCATAAACTCAGGACTTCAGGATGGCAAAAATAGGTGTTTTCGTCTGTCATTGCGGTGAAAATATAGCCTCGATGGTCGATACGGGTAATCTGGTCAGAAGCCTCTCCGATCACCCCGGCGTGGAAGTCTGCAACGAATACAAGTATTTCTGTTCCGACCCCGGTCAGGAAACGGTCAAACGCGCCATACGTGAGCACAACCTCACGGGGGTGGTTGTTGCTGCCTGTTCTCCGAGAATGCATGAACAGACCTTCCGCAAGGCGTGTGCCGAAGCCGGCCTGAACCCCTACATGCTCGAACTGGCCAACATCAGGGAGCAGTGCTCCTGGGTGCATTCGAACAAGGAGCAGGCCACCGGAAAAGCGATTGAAATCACCCGTTCTCTGGTCGAGAAGGTCAAACGCAACAATGAACTGAAACCGATTTCAGTGCCGGTCACCCGTCGGGCGCTGGTCATCGGTGGCGGCATCGCCGGCATCCAGGCGGCGCTCGACATCGCTTCGGCAGGCCGCGAAGTGGTGCTGGTTGAACGCGAACCATCAATCGGCGGCCACATGTCGCAGCTTTCTGAAACCTTCCCGACACTCGACTGTTCTCAGTGCATCCTGACGCCGCGCATGGTCGAGGCCATACAGCACCCAAACATCAGAGTGCTGACTTACTCCGAGGTGGAAGAGGTTGTTGGCTATATCGGCAACTTCACGGTGAAGGTACGCAATAAGGCACGCTATGTCGATATCGACAAGTGCACCGGCTGCGGCGACTGCATCCAGAAGTGCCCGCAGAAAAAGATTCCGAGCGAATTCGAGTGCGGTCTCGGCAACCGGTCGGCCATTTACACCCCGTTTGCCCAGGCAGTACCCAACAAACCGGTTATCGATCGTAACCGCTGCACCTACTTCAAGAACGGCAAGTGCAAAATCTGCCAGAAAACCTGCCAGATCGAGCATTGCATCGATTTCGATATGCAGGACACTTACGAAGAGATCGAAGTGGGCGCCATTGTGGTGGCCACCGGTTTCCAGATACAGGACACGAGCGTCTATGGCGAGTACGGGTATGGCAAGTACAAGGATGTGATCACTGGCCTGCAATTCGAGCGTCTCGCCTCGGCAAGCGGTCCGACGGCTGGCAAAATCCTGCGCCCTTCAGACGGCAAGGAGCCTGAAACGGTTGTCTTTATCCAGTGCGCAGGATCGCGCGACCCCTCCAAAGGGGTGAAGTACTGCTCTAAGATTTGCTGCATGTACACCGCCAAGCACGCCATGCTCTACGCCCACAAACATCATCACGGCAACAGCCAGATATTCTACATGGATATCCGCGCCGCCGGCAAGGGATATGACGAATTCACCCGACGGGCCATCGAAGAGGATGGGGCTGGCTACGTTCGCGGGCGCGTCAGCAAGGTGTTTCAGGAGAACGGCAAGCTGATCGTTCGCGGCGTCGATACGCTGCTCGGCAAACCGGTCGAGGTAGCCGCCGACATGGTGGTGCTCGCCACGGCCATGGTGCCCCAACCGGACGCAAAGGAGTTCGCCAAGCGCATCGGCATCGGCTACGACGAGTACGGCTTCTTCAATGAAGCTCACCTGAAGCTGCGCCCCGTCGAAACAGCCACCGCAGGCATCTATCTCTGCGGAGCCTGCCAGTCTCCCAAAGACATTCCTGATACGGTCGCCCAGGCCTCCGCGTCGGCAGCCAAGGTACTCGGCCTCTTCAGTCGCGAGCAGCTCGAACGCGAACCGGTGGTAGCCGCCGTCACCGAATCGACCTGTGCCGGATGCTGGGGCTGCGTCATGGCCTGTCCGTACAATGCGATCGAAAAACAGGACATCAAGGACAGGAACGGCAAGGTCATCAAACAGGTGGCCAGCGTCAATCCGGGTCTCTGCCAGGGGTGCGGCACCTGCGTGACCTTCTGCCGCTCCAACAGCATCGATCTGGCCGGATTCACCGAAAAGCAGATTTTTGCCGAAGTGATGGCTCTCTGACAGAAGCCCTGTACCAGTAACCAGTAACCAGTAACCAGT
>JAAXWL010000017.1:0-9257 GCA_013334975.1 Chlorobiaceae bacterium | reverse complement strand
ACCAGTAACCAGTAACCAGTAACCAGTCAAGCGACCGAACCCCAGCCGATGAGCGAACCATTCGAACCCAAAATAGTGGCTTTCGTCTGCACCTACTGCACCTATGCCGGTGCCGACCTTGCCGGAACAAGCCGTCTGAAATACGCGACCAACGTCAGGATCGTGCGCCTGCCCTGCACCGGGCGAATCAGCCCGCTCTTCATCCTGAAAGCTTTGCAGAAAGGGGCCGATGCCGTGCTGGTCAGCGGGTGCCATCCGGGTGACTGCCATTTCACCGCCGGCAACTACCATGCCCGCCGCCGCTGGACCGTCTTTCGCGCCCTGCTCTCCTTCACCGGCATTCCCGAAGAGCGCATCCGGTTTTCGTGGATCAGCGCTGCTGAAGGAGCCAAGTTTGCCGAACTGATCAACTCCATCACCGAAGATACCCGGAAACTCGGCCCTTTCACGCAGTACCAGGAGTTGCAGACAATCATTGAAACCCAGTCGACGTATTAAGGAACCATCAATGGGAATACAGGAACAATACAGAAGTGAAGCAGCATCGCTGCTCTCGTCGGGTGAGGTCAAGCTGGTCATCGGCTTCGGTGCGGGATCGACCGCCGACCGGCGTCGTCCACTGTTCGCCCGTACCGGGGAAGAGGCGAACCGTTTCGTGCTCGATGCGAGCTGCATTGCCAATCTTTCTACCTATCTGCTCACCGAGGGGCTGCTCTCGGACGGCAAAAAAGTTGGCATCTTCCTCAAGCCGGACGGTATCAGAAGCATCAACATTCTCATCGCCGAAGCGCAGCTCAAGCCTGATCAGGTGGTGATTCTGGGTTACGCCATAGAAAACGGCCAGCTCACCGCTCTCGAAGGACGCTCCGTCGCTGATTTTAATGGTGTCAACGAAAAGATCAGAAGCCTTGCTCTCCCGCCTGCCGTTCAGCAGGATATTGAACGGCTTGAAGCGATGAGCCCTGTGGAGCGCTTTCAGTTCTGGCAGGATCAGTTCTCGAAGTGCATCAAATGTTATGCATGCCGTCAGGCGTGTCCGATGTGCTATTGCCGCCGCTGCATCGTCGATGTCAACCAGCCGCAATGGGTCAATACCTCTTCGCACACCCTCGGCAATTTCGAATGGAACATCGTCAGGGCCTTCCATCTGGCCGGAAGGTGTGCGGCCTGCGGGGCTTGCGACCGGGCATGCCCTGTCAACATCCCGCTCAGGCTGATCAATGCCCGCATGGGGCGTGAGGTACGCGAAGCCTTCGATTACTTCGCCGGCGAATCCACCGACCAGAAACCCGTGCTCGCCAGCTTCAGCAAGGACGATCCCGAGACCTTCATTCTTTAAGCATCCGGACAAGCATGACCAGAATACTTCTCAAGAACAAACTCGACGACTGCATTGTCACCTGGCGAAACGCAGGTTACAGTGTGCTCGCGCCGGTAAAGCGCAACGAGATGGGCAGCTTCAGCGAGGTGCAGAAGGCCTCCGACATGTCGCTCGACCTCATCCTGCCGGAACGCACCATCAAGGACAGGTTCTTTCCGCAGACCGAACCGATGATCCGCTACAAAATCAGCAAACAACAGATCGATACCGAAACCATGACCCCGCCCGACACAAAGAGCGTCTGTTTCGGCGTTCGCCCTTGTGATGCAGCAGGCCTGGAAATTGACGATCCGCTCTTCGGCTGGGACTACAAGGATCAGTACTGGTTCAAACGCCGCAACAACTCGGTGATCGTGACCATCACCTGCACCGCCTCCGACGACTTCTGCATGTGCACCTCGGTGAAACTCTCGCCTGAGAGCACCAAAGGCTCCGATGTTATGCTGCGCCCGCTTTCGAACGGCAACGGATGGCAGGTCGAAACCATCACCGAACGGGGTAAGGCGCTCTTTGACAGCGTCTCGGTGCATCTCTCTGACGAGAAAGCCGAAACTGCCGCGTTGGCGCAAGTGCCCGTGAGGTTCAATGTCGAACAGGTGATGGAGTGGCTGGCCAATCCCACCAGCTTCGAGAGCCAGTTCTGGAAAGATATTGCCCTTCGCTGTATCGGCTGCGGAAGTTGCACCTTCCTCTGCCCAACCTGTCACTGCTTCGACATCCAGGACGAAGGAGACACCTACAACGGCATCCGCCGCAAAAACTGGGACAGTTGCTCCTTCGCGAACTTCACCATGCACACCTCCGGCCACAACCCGAGGAACACACAATCGACCCGGTGGCGCCAGCGCATCATGCACAAATTCAACTACTACCGCGGCAAGTTCGGCGTCAACAGTTGCAGCGGCTGCGGCCGGTGCACCCGCCAGTGCCCGGTTGATATGGGTATTACCGAAACCTTGCAAGCGATATCAAATTTACCGAGGTGACACAAGACCGTTACAACAGCAGCAACATGATCTACAACCCGTTCCCGATGCGGGTCGTATCGAAACGCCAGGAGGCCCCCGGCGTCAATACCCTCAAGCTCGAATTCGTTCGCGAGGAGGATCACGAGTTCTTCAGGCAGAACTTCAAGACCGGCATGTTCGGTCTGTACGGCATCTACGGTGAAGGCGAAAGCACCTTCTGCGTGGCGAGCCCGGAAACAAGGAAGGAGTACATCGAATGCACCTTCCGCCAGTCGGGCAGAGTAACCGGAACGCTGGCAAACGTCGATGCGGGAGACATCGTGACTTTTCGCGGGCCCTACGGCAACCGCTTCCCGATCGAAGAGTTCGAGGGAAAAAACCTGCTCTTCATCGCCGGAGGCATCGCCCTGCCCCCGACGCGCAGCGTCATCTGGTCGTGCCTTGACCAGCGGGAGAAGTACCGGGAGGTCACCATTGTCTACGGAGCGAGAACCGTGGCTGACCTGGTCTACAAAAATGAACTTGACGACTGGAAAAAGCGTGACGACGTCCGTCTCGTGCTCACGGTCGATCCCGGAGGAGAAACCCCGGACTGGCAGGATCACGTGGGCTTCGTACCAACCATTCTCGAACAGGCCGCCCCCTCGCCCGACAACACCATCGCCGTGCTCTGCGGGCCGCCCATCATGATCAAGTTCACCCTTGCGGCCCTCCAGCGGCTCGGCTTCAGCCCGGAGAACGTCTACACGACCCTCGAAAACCGCATGAAGTGCGGCGTCGGCAAATGCGGCCGCTGCAACGTGGGTTCAGTCTACATCTGCAAAGAGGGCCCGGTATTTACCGCCGCCGAAGTGCAGGCCATGCCGCAGGCGGACCTGTAAGAACACGGACGAATGTAGTGTGGGATGTGGACGTTGTGGACAATGTAAGAACAGAGGATCGTCCGTGTCAGTTCGTGTTCTTCCTTCTCAGTCCTGGCCTGTTGCTACCGTCAGTTCTACCGGCTGGCTGGAGGGAACCATGGCGTTGGGTGATGGGTTCTGGTTTACCACGGTATCGGGCACCAGCAGCGACGATCGCTCGTAACGAATCCGACCTACGGCAAGACCGTTGCGAATGATCATTGCCCTTGCCTGGTCGAGCGACATGCCGAGCACATCGGGCACCACGATCCGAATCATCGCCCGGGACTCCTGTTCAAGCTTGCCTACAATGAAAGATACCGGACTGCCGGATTTGAGGATAACGTTTGGCGGAACAGACTGGCTGAGCACCCGGCCATCCCGCTCCGATTCGGAAACCGCCTGGCTCTGCACGGCGGAAATGATCATCCCGAGCCGCTCAAGCTCCTGACGCGCCTCGGCTTCGGTTCGACCGGTCAGATCGGGTACCGGATAGCCCGGCTTATCCGTTCTGTTGACCAGAAGGAGCACATAGCGTCCCGGTTTGACTATCGAAGAGGGGGCGGGAACCTGATCGATGACCTTGTCGGAGGGGACATCGGGCAGATAGCGCATGCTGTAATTTTTCATCGCGTTCAGCTTCGATCGGCGCAACACGCCGACAGCATCATCATAGGCCAGGTTCCTGACATCGGGAACCGTGGCGGTTCTCCCTTTTCCGATATAGTATGGCAGCAGAAGTTTATCGATAACTATGATTGCTACAAGAAATAAAAAGAAGGGTATCAGTACTTTTTTCATCGCTGGAAAAGAGAGCTGGTGATGCTTGAGAGGTTTGGATGATTCAGTGCTGACGCTTCATGACGAAATCAACAAGAAGTTGCAGGGAGCGTCGGGCATCGCTTTCAGGAAAACGGGCAATCGATTCGAGCGCCTTGTCGGCAAAACCTTCAGCGACGGTGGCGGCATAATCGAGCCCACCCTTGCGGGTAACAAACTCGATCACCTCTCCACTTCTGACTGAACGCTTCCGGGAGCTCTTCAGAATGGTCTTGATCCGGTTCTGCTCCGCCTTGTCCGATTGGCGGAGAGCATAGATGAGCGGCAGGGTGATCTTTCGATCCTTGATATCAATGCCGAGCTGCTTGCCGGTTTTTTTTGAATCTCCGGTGTAGTCGAGCAGATCATCCCTTATCTGGAACGCCAGTCCAAGATATTCGCCATAGTTTTTAAAACAGGCGATATCCTCTTCGGAGTCTGTCGAACTGGCCGCCCCGATAGCACAGGAGGTCGATATCAGCGAACCTGTCTTGTCGGCAATGACGCTCAGATAATCCTCTTCGGTAATATCGAGACTTCTTGTTTTCTGGATTTGCAGAATCTCTCCTTCGCTCATTCTCCTGACAGCATCGGAAACCAGATGCAGTGACCGGTAATCCTGATTTTCCAGTGAATAGAGCAACCCCTTGGAGAGGAGATAGTCACCGATCAGAACGGAAATCTTGTTTTTCCAGAGCGCGTTAATCGAGGCAATACCACGCCTCATTTCAGCTCCGTCAACCACGTCGTCGTGAATCAGTGTGGCCGAATGCAGCAGCTCCACCATGATGGCGCCACGGTAGGTCTTGTCGTGAACCGCTCCGCACGTTTTGGCGGCAAGAATGACCAGCAACGGTCGTATCTGCTTGCCCTGCTGCCTGAGGACATAACGGGAGACCTTGTCCACCAGACTGTTACTCGAATGGAGCACCGTCTTGTAGCGTTCCTGAAACTGTTTCAGCTCCTCCTTCACGGAAGATGTAACCAGATTGATATCCACAACCCCTCTTTTCTTGTATGCTTCGTCGATTCCCTGCGTGTTGGCAGCTTCCATTCAAAACCGTGGGAAGTTATCGATATTTCCATGATTGAACAAATCGGCTCCAGGTAACCACAGCAGAGGCTCTTTTCCGGCACCCGACAACGCGAACCGAATGGGTGCTCGCTCATCAGCGACACCGGTTCCTGTCTGGAATGGTCTGCACGTTCCACGCTCTTGCCGGTTGCGTCACATCATGCTCAGGCTGACCTGTTCAGCAGTGCAGTTGATTCATCCAAATCCAAATCGGTATCGGTATCGAAATCGAAGGTCACACTCATAATGATGTTGTATATTTCCTGACAACTTTATTACTATGATACGGATTACAGGCTCTCCCGGCACATCGGTAACCGCGCATTGCCCAACATCCTCCTGACCTTTCCCGAATTTTCATGAACCACAGATGCCTTTGAAGGCAACCCTGCGCCTTAATTCGATATGAGCAACGACAGCGAACCAATCATACCAACGACCGGAAGCCCAGAGCCCGAACATGAAACTCTGCCTGCCACCATCCCCTCATCAGCGACGGAGAGCCTTGAGTTCCCGCCTGAAGCCGATGAACTTATCCCCGTCACGAGTGAGCCGACAGGAACCGGAGATGACGAAAAACCGGAACCGGAAAACGAACGTGAGCCGGAAGGGATGGGCTTTCTCGATCATCTGGAAGAGCTTCGCTGGCGACTCATCAAATCGGCCATCGCACTCCTCGTTGGAGCCATTGCCAGCGGCTTGAAGGCCGATTTTCTGGTCAATGAGGTGCTCATCGGTCCACTCAAAAGGAGCAGCCCTGATATCCAGTTGCAGAACCTGGTACCCTACGGCCAGGTTTCGATCTATTTCCAGGTCATTCTCTTTTCGGCTTTCGTGCTTGCTTTTCCTTTTCTTGCCTGGCAAATCTGGAAATTTGTCGAACCGGGTTTGCATGAAACGGAGCGCAAGGCGAGCCGGTTCGTGATCCTCTTCATCTCGATCTGCTTCTTCTCCGGTATCGCGTTCGGCTATTTTGTCTTTCTTCCGATCTCGCTCAACTTCTTTGCTGGATTCGGCTCCACTCTCATCAGGAACAATATCGCCGTTCAGGACTATATCAGCTTCTTCCTCGGCGCACTTTTGACAACGGGTATCGTCTTCGAGTTACCCTTCATCTCTTACGTTTTCTCAAAAACCGGTCTTCTGACACCGGCGTTCATGCGCTTCTATCGTCGCCACGCCGTCATCACGCTGCTGGTCATCGCCGCCATCGTCACACCTTCGACCGACATGGTCACGCAGATGGTCATCGCCATCCCGTTGATCCTCCTCTACGAGGTAAGCATCTACATCTCGGCTGCCGTGCAGAAAAACAGAAACAAACAGCTTATGCAGGAGCAGCGCTCATGAGTCGGGATACGGTTGCCATGCCGAGAGTGGTGTTTGAAGCTATTGACAGCCCGGTTCTCGAGAACAATCCCCTTGGTGATCCCTCACGACGTCACATTCCGGTCTATCTTCCACCATCATACGACGATACCAAACGCTTTCCGGTCATCTACCTCCTCGCCGGATTCGCCTCGACCGGCATGAGCTTCCTGAATTACGGGTTTGGACGCCAAACAGTGCCAGAGATGCTCGATGCACTGATCGTGCAGGGAGCCATGCCCGAAACGATCGTGGTGATGCCTGACTGTATGAACCGATACGGTGGTTCGCAGTATGTAGATTCCACGGCTACGGGAGCCTACGAAACCTACCTGACCGGGGAGCTGATCCCCTGCATCGACCGGCGGTTCCGCACGCTCCCTTCATCCCGGCACCGGGCTGTAGCCGGCAAATCCTCGGGTGGTTTCGGTGCTCTCCGACTCGGCATGCGCCATCCCGAGCTCTTTTCGGCAGTGGCCTGCCACAGCGGCGACATGGATTTCGATCTCTGTTACCGCCCGAACTTCCCCGCAGCCGCACGAATCCTCGAAAAACATGACGGAGACATCGCCACATTTTTCAACCGATGGGAAACGCTCGACAAAAAGCCGCGAGGAGAGTTCGCCCTGCTCGATTGTATGGCCATGGCTGCGGCCTACTCGCCCGATCCCTCCAGACCCGCACCCGGCAATATGAGACTGCCCTTCGAGCCCCGCACCTGCCAGCTCATCCCGGATGTATGGGAGCAGTGGAAAGGCTTCGATCCGCTGACGATGCTTGAAGAGCCAAGATACCAGGAGGCTCTCGGGTCGCTCGGCTTGCTGTTGCTGGACTGTGGTGCCCTGGACGAATACCATCTGCAGTTCGGTCACCGACGCTTCTCCGATATGGCCTGCAGAGCCGGCATTCAACACCGGTACGAAGAATTTCCCGACACCCATACCGACACCTCTTACCGGTACCGGATATCGCTGCCACTTCTGGCCGAAGCGATCTCAGGGTGACGAAACCAGGCTCATGAGGCTTTGCCATACCTGCCGTACCTGCGCCCTCAGCTCATCGAGCGTCCCATCATTAAAAATCACGTAGTGTGCCCTCTCTATGAGCCGCTCCTGGGGCCACTGCGCCTTCATACGACGTCTGACCTCCTCGGGGCTGCCAAGACCGCGAGCAACAGCCCGCTCGATCCTCAGGCCATGATTTGCTGCAACCACGATAATGCGATCCAGTTCGCTGGCCATGCCCGATTCGAAAAGAATCGCCGCCTCTTTGCAAAGCACCGCTTTGCCTTCCCTGGCACAACGAAGCACCTCCTGCTGAAAGGCTTTTCTCACTTTTGGATGGATGAGACGGTTCAATGCTGCCAGCTTCTCCGGATCGGAAAAAACGACCGCCGCTATGGCTTTGCGGTCAATCGAAAGCTCTCCCGACAAATCAAGGGAGTAGACGGCCCCCCCGAAAAGCGCTTTGATGCCGCTGATCACCTCACCATCTTCGACCTGCAGCTCTCTGGCAACGCGATCGGCCTCGAACAGCTCACAACCCATCTCCCGAAGCATCGAGCACACCGTGCTTTTCCCGCTCCCGATTCCGCCGGTAACCCCGACCAGCAAAGGCAGACCTCCCATAGCGGTTATGGTGTTGAACGAAGATTGGTGCGAACCTCTTCCAGAACCTTGCGCCAGAGTTCCGGATTTTGTGAATAGATCCGAAGCCTTGCATCGAAACGCATGCGGTCAAGACCGTGCCTGGCAAAAAGAGAGTCAAGGCCCGCTGCATTCAGCTCCATATCGTTAGCAGGCTGCCCCTCCCGGGAACCCACGCCGGAACGGGCAAGGTAGTCACTGTAAAACGCAGCAAAACGATGATCGTCTGCACCAAGCCGGTTCTGCTTCTGCAAACCGCAACCAGTTATCAGGAGCCCTGCCAGCACAAGAAGCGACAGAGGCCTCGTGAGGGATACAAAAGTTCTGTTCAACTGTTTCAAATTATTTTCCGCCCGCTGAAACTAAAAAGGTCAGGAGCCCGGTTAAAGGATTACTTCGCAATTCTTAACGTAGCCTGCTCAACAAAATAACCAAACTGTCCCATGGCATATCAGCAACCTGCGCTCCCCTACACCGAAAACGCCCTTGAGCCGCATATTTCGGCCAACACCATCGGTTTTCATTACGGCAAGCACCATGCAACTTACGTCAAGAACTATAATGCTCTTGTCGAGGGCACTGCGTTCGACGCCATGAGTATTGAGGAGGTCATCCTCCAGACGGCCACCGATCCTTCAAAGATCGGCATCTTCAACAACGGCGCTCAGGCCTGGAACCACTCCTTTTACTGGAACTGCCTCACACCAAACGGTGGAGGCGAACCTTCCGGAGAGATCGCCGCAAAAATTGCCGAGGATTTCGGCACTATCGAAAAGTTCAAAGAGGAGTTCAAGAATGCTGCCGTAACCCAGTTCGGCAGTGGCTGGGCCTGGCTGGTACTCGACAACGGAACGCTCAAAATAGCCAAAACCGGCAACGCACAGAACCCCACGACCAGCGGCCAGACTCCCCTCCTGTGCATCGATGTATGGGAACATGCCTACTACCTCGATTACCAGAACCGCAGACCCGACCATGCTGCGGCACTCATCGAAAACCTGATCAACTGGCAGTTCGTCAACGACAACTACCTTGCAGCAAAATAACACCCACGATCCCGTTTTTCACAGAAAAGCTCCCGCGAGGGAGCTTTTCGCA
>JAAXWL010000118.1:3772-7331 GCA_013334975.1 Chlorobiaceae bacterium | reverse complement strand
GAAGTAAAAAAAGAGTCTCGTACCCTTTACACGGTCGTGTAAAAAATTTTTTACATTCTGTAAAAAAGTGTAACAAAAATGAAAGGCACTTTCATGTTAATGGTTTATAATATAACTCATTGAGTGTAACAAAATCATTTACATTTCTGGCATCATGATCAAAGAGGTTCCTCTCTTTAAATCTCCAGGCAGATTCGTCTTCTGCGACCAGTACGACAAGCACCGCATCGAAAAGCTGCTTGTCGAAGCTATAACACTGAGTGAGGCCATTCATGATCTGCCGATTCTACCAAAGTGGTCATCGCAGATCGATCCGGAGCTTCTGTACAGTTCGGTTGCAGGTACAGCCGCCATTGAAGGAAACGCCCTCAACGCAGAGAAGGTACGAGCACTCGACGAGGGGAAAATAGCTGATGATGGCCATACGGCAAAAGACAGGCTTGAGATTACCAACCTGATCAGTGCTTATCGAGCTATTGACACACTTCCAGAAAAACCGATTCCTTTGATTTTCAGTCAGAAACATATCAAAGAACTGCATAAGCACGTAACTTCTGACCTGCCGTATAAGGACAACATCCCTGGCGCCTATCGTAACGAAGAGGTCATGGTTGGAGATAAAGCTCATGGCGGCATCTATAAGCCACCGAAAATTTTCGAAGATGTCCAGAAACTCATGGATGAATTCATCGAATGGATGAACAGTGATGATCTCATCAACGAACACGTGTTTATCAGAGCGGCTTTGGCGCACTACCACTTTTCGCTGATCCATCCCTTCCTGGACGGTAACAGACGTGTCGCCCGGCTACTCGAAGCGCTACTTCTCCAGTCAGCAGGCATCCGTTACGTACCCAAAATGCTCTCGCACTACTATTACCGGCATGTAGACGACTATTACCGTGCATTTTCCGATACCATCAGGGCAAAAAAAGAGGTCACGCCATTCCTTGAGTTCAACCTGCGCGGCGTCATCGAGTCGTTGCAGCAGATGAAAACCCGCATCGCTATCCTCATCAGAATGCTGGTCATGAGAGAGCACATCCACATACTCAGTAGCAAGAAATCGATCTCGAAGCGGCAAGGCGATCTGCTCACGCTTCTGCTCGATGATGCCTCCGGTAAACCGTTCACGCTGCAAGAGCTTCGGCACTCCATGCCTTACTCGTTACTGTACCAAAAAGTCTCGGAAATGACTGCACGACGTGACCTGAAAAATCTGCTCGAAAAGAAGATGCTCACCACCGATACAAAAGGGCGTTTCGCCCTGAATCTGCACGGATTCGATTCGTGAACGCCAGGATCACGCGACGACCTTCATCAGCCGTTCGAGTTCTGCCGGAATCTCAGGACGGCCCCGGCCATTGAGCGCTGTTCCGGTGATTTTGGCATTGACCGCTGGCTTCATATCAGGCAAACGCCGGATATCCTGGTAAAAGGCGAACCTCAGGGGTGACTCGCGAACCATGTTCAGGCCGACCATGAAGCGGTCGCCGCTCTTCAGAGGAGACTTGTAGTCCAGCTCGGCACGCACGACCACCAGATTGATGCCTCGTTCCGTAAACTCCCTGAAATCGATCCCGACCGATTTGAGATAAACATGCCGGGCATGTTCGAGGTAGTTCTGGTAGACGCTGTTGTTGACTATCCCCTGCATGTCGCACTCGTAGTCACGCACCTCCATCTCAAGGGTAAACGAATATTCTTTTTGAGTCACGGCCTTTGGGTTTAAAGTTTCTACTGTTTTTTAACACCTCGATGCAAGCTGTGCCGTCAAAAGAGGCAGAAAATCAACGAGATCAGCCACGACAAGCACGTCGGCAACATTGCCGATGGGAGCCTGGCTGTCGGTATTGATCGCAAGGACAAATCCGGAACCCTTCATACCCGCCAGATGCTGGATGGATCCGGAAATCCCGCAAGCAACATAGAGCCCTGGCGACACGTTCTGGCCACTCATACCCACCTGGCGGGCACGCTCAAGCCAGCCGGCATCCACCACCGGACGGCTCGCACCGACTTCAGCGCCGAGGGCATCGGCAAGTGCTCTGACCAGACCGAGATGCTCCTTGCTTCCAATACCGCGACCTGCACTGACAATCGCCACCGCATGTGACAGATCGATACCCGTTTCCGGTCGGCTGAAACCAAGACACTCGATCGAGGTTTCACCATCGGCTTCAAGGTATCGAATCTCAGGGGAACCGTTCAATGCATCCTGACCGAAAGCTCCCGGTTGAAGCGTCAGAACGACAGGCTCCGTCAGCGGCCTGACCGTGCGACGCATCTTACCATTGCAGCACTCCACAACATAGCCCCCGTCATCCAGCCCGGTCACCCCCGAAACCAGCGCAGCATTGAGAGCCGCCGCCACCCGGGGAGCCAGATCCCAGCCATACGAGGAGTGCAGCAACACCACTGCATCGGGAGCCTCCCGTCTTGCTGCTTCCAGCACCAGCGACTTGTGTCGATCGGGTGCATATTCGCCATAGGTATCAACATCGGCCAGCCACAACCGCCCCTCGAAGGCGGGAAGATCGGCCTCCCTGCCAACCAGCACCATTGAGACCTCCGCATCAAGAAGGCGGGCAAACCCGAAGAGTCCGGCGACCTCTGCGGCAAGCCCAGCGTCACGATACTCTCCAACCAGCAGCAGCTTCATCGCACGCCTCCCCGTCCAGTCACCACGCCCCGCTGTTCAAGAAGCGATACCACCTCGACGGCAAGCCTCTTGCTCTCCCCTTCAAGCACCACTACTGGAGCTTTTCGTTCTGCGGCACGGAATCCTCTGGACGAGACCTTCGGCTCATCGAGACCAACCGATTCGGGCAGCAGCACCTCAATCACCGCTCGTTTCGATTTCATGATGAAAGGCAGGGTTGGGTATCGAGGCGTATTTAGCCCTGGCTGACAGGTAAGAAGAGCCGGAACCTTCAGTCTGACAGTACACCGCCGCCCCCCTTCGAGCTCACGCTCAACCGTTATGGCGGCATCCTGCCAGGCAAAGGCAATGATCCCGGTCACACAAACATATCCGAGCCGTTCGGCGACCAGCACTCCAACCTGGGCCGAACAGCGGTCTTCTGACTGCATACCGGTGAAGACAAGATCGAATTTTCTCTGTCGGGCAAAGCCGGCGATCATCGAGGCGATCTGCCACGGATCACGCTCGCAGGCCATCGGGTCTTCGATATGCACGCCATGAACGCAACCCATGGCGAGCGATTTGCGGATCGTTTCGACAACCCTTGCCGCTCCGATTGAAAGCACCGTTACGGTTGCACCACCCTTGAGCTGCTCCCTGAGCAGAAGAGCCTGCTCAACAGCAAAAGTGTCATGGTCGTTCATCCGCCACGCAAGGCCGCTCTCTTCATGCCAGCTCTCGTCAGTATTCGGAACGAACCGCCCCTCCATATCGGGCACCTGTTTTACGCAGACAAGAATATTCATCCAGGAAATCATACGAATTGATGGAAACCACATCACCGGAGTAGTGTTGCGTCAACGATAAATAGTCGGATTTTCCCATATCATCGGTATCGGTATCGGTATCGGTATC
>JAAXWL010000118.1:0-3672 GCA_013334975.1 Chlorobiaceae bacterium | reverse complement strand
ATCGGTATCGGTATCGGTATCGGTATCAAGTAATCTATTTCGATCCGGATAAGTCAATGGCACTTTAACATACACCATCTTTAGCCTGACCTGACCGTCCTTTGGTGCAGACTCTCAGAGCACAACGATATCGTCAGGCATGTCGGTCAGCTTCTGGCCACCCATCGAGGTCACGACAAAGGTGTTCTCGATACCGATCGCCCCTTTTCCCGGCAGCACGAATTTCGGTTCGACAGCCACCACCTGACCCGCCTGCAACGGCATGGCAAAGCCCTGGGCCAGCACCGGCAGCTCGTCGAGTTCGAGCCCGACACCATGGCCGACAAATCGCGACTGCTCGCCAGGCATACCCATGAAATAACCGCCAAGCCCAGCATCATCAGCCATCGCGGCAGCCTGACGGTAAATCTCCTCGCCAATCGCTCCCGGCACCATGGCCCGGCGCACGGCCTCCTGAATGGCAAGAGAGCGTTCAAAAGCTCTCAAGAGTTCTGCATCAAGCGAACCGATAACGAAAATACGGGTCATATCGATAATGTAACCGTCGAAGACGCCCGCAAAATCGATGAGTACCGGCTCGTTCTCCCTGATCAGATCAAGTGAGGCCCCCTGCGGAGATGCGCTCGAAAGCCCCTTGCCGGTAACGGCACCGTCAAAAAATCCATAACTTGCCGCCCCGCCCGATACAGCCATACCTCCGAACAGCTCCTGATTGAAGGCCCTCATGCGCACATACCCTTCGTGGCCGATCCTTCGCAACCGGTACTCCATCCCGGCAGCAAGGTCGAGTTCACACATCCCTGCCTTCAGGAAAGAGGGCACCTGGCGAAACACCGAAATCAGCTTGTCGGCGCTGTTGCGAAGCAATTCAATCTCAGCAGGAGATTTGACCGATCGCAACTCACGAACCATCATGGAGACATCGGTAAAACTCCGGCACGGCAGCACTTTCGAATACCACAAATGCTGCTGTACCGGCACGGCATCAAAGGTCATGCCTACCTTGTCACCCTCCATGCCGAGAAGCCCCGAAAGCTCCTTGCTTGAAGGAAAAGGGCGGATATCGTCGATCATGCCCTCATCTCGCGCTCGAACGAGACTTTTACGCACCAAGAGCATGGGGGGGCCCTCCGAAGGAACCCAGAGCACCGAATTCTGGCGGGTACCGGAAAAATAGTAGATATCGGAGGGCATCAAAAGCAGCGCGGCCTGTACACCACTCGCCAATAGCTTCTCCTGCAGGCGGCTGATCCGTTGTTGTGATTCACTACGACTCGGCATAGATCGATCTTTGTTGTCTTGATACGGTTAATTACTGCAAGGGCTGCTACTGCCGATCGATAACGGCGGCAACAATCTCGGCAAGGTCATACACTCCAGGAGAGCCGGATTCAGCAGCATTTCGACTGAAGCTCTCCTCCAGCATTGTCAGGCAGAACGGACAGGCCGTCACCAGAGTCGAGGTACCGGTAGCCCTGGCCATTTCGGTTCGGACGTCTGCTATCTGGCGCCCCAGCCGCTCCTCGACAAGTATGCGACCACCGCCGCCGCCACAGCAAAAGCCCTCGCTTCCGTAACGCGCCATCTCGAGCACCTTTACACCGGCTGCACCCAACACGAAACGAGGTTCTTCGACAATATCCCGGTAGCGTGCAAGATAGCATGAATCGTGAAAAGTGGCCGAAAAAAACTCCGGCTTCAACCTCAGCCTCCCTTTGGCGATCAGCCCGGCGATGAAGGTCGAATGGTGCTCAACCGGCACCTCAAACCCCAACTCACGGTAATCACGGACAAGCGTATTAAAGCAATGCGGACAGGCGGTCACGAGGCGAAGGGCGCCGGAAGCACGAAATGCAGCAATATTGCTCTCCGCCATCATCCGGTAAAGATATTCATTGCCAAGCTTTCTGGCCGGCTCACCGCAGCATCGCTCAGCATTGCCTAGAATGCCGACCCTGATGCCGGCAGCGGAACATATCCTGACGAAGCTCTCGGCAACCTTGCGATGACGCGGATCGAACGATGCAAAACAACCGGTAAAATAGAGGATATCGATCTCTTTTTTCCCATCGTCAAGGCTCACCGGCAACCCTTGTGCCCAGTCGCCCCTCCTTGAACCGGAGAGTCCAAACGGGTTACCATTGATTTCAATGCCTTCGCACCCAATTCTCGCCTCTTCTCCGGGGAATTCTCCCGACATGAGTACCAGGCTTCGTCGCATCCCGACAATCTTCGAAACATGCTCGATACCTGCCGGACAAATCTCCTCACAGGCGCCGCAGGTTGTGCATGCCCAGAGTGCGTCCCGTGTAACAACGTCGATCAACCCTCTTTCCTGAGAGGATTCGGCAAGCTCGCCGATCTGACTGATCACCTTCTGGGGAGAGAGCGGCTTGCCTGTGAGGTATGCTGGGCATCGTTCCTGACAACGCCCGCACCGGGTACAGGCATCGGCATCATAAATATCTTTCCAGCTCAGATCCCCTGTCAGGGTGAGACCGAAACGCTCTTGGGTATAGTCTTCGAGATCAACCGGAGGTAACGAACCTTTGGGCTCGTGCGGCTCGAAAAAACTGTTTCCGCCTGTCGTCACCAGATGACGCAATTTCGTTCGCGGAACAACAGCAATACAACCAAGTCCGAGCAGCAGATGCCCCCACCACAAAAAGGTATGCGCAACCTTCACCTGCCGTTCGCCCAGGGAGGTGAAGAGTTGGGCAAAAAAATAACCTCCCGGAGACCATAAGGCAAGCATGGGATTATCACGCATTTCCGTAACGGCCATCCGGCACCCTTCGGTCATGAACCCCGTGAGCAGTATGGCAAAGAGCAGCAGATGAAGGATTGCATCAGCAGGGCGACTCTCCAGAGATGGAGGCCTGATGATATAACGCCGGGCGGCAAGCAGCACAAGCGCCAGCATGGCCAGAAGGCCCGCAAGATCGAGAAAAAGAGAGAAAAAAAGATAGAAACTGCCTTTAAGCAGATTGACATGGAATAAGGGAGCAAGCAGATCGATCTGCACCATCACCAAGAGCGTACCAACAAAAAGCAGCAGAAAAGACCAGAAGAGTATGGCATGGGCGAGCCCGCCTTCACCATCCCTCGAGACCTTTCTCTGGCTCAGGGCATCGGCAATGAAACTTGAAAATCGCTCTGCCGGATGATCAAACCGGTCGAGCGATTTGCCCTTCCGCCAGATTGCCAGACGCTGCCGAAACCCCTGCACCAGACCGACTACCGACAGCAAGGCAAGCAGGTACATGAGCACGACCATTTCCTGACCAATATTCCAGAAAATCTCACGGGTAGCGTTCATTCAGAAAAAGATGGGTACTGGGTGCTAAGTGACAAGTGCTAAGTGACAAGTGACAAGTGACAAGTGACAAGTGACAAGTGACAAGTGACAAGTGACAAGTGAAAGATAGGGGTAAGAGAGCAGTGGTGTCAAGATTATTTTTCTTGTCCGTGTTCGTCCATGTTCGTCCGTGTTCGTCCATGTTCGTCCATGTTCGTCCATGTTCGTCCATGTTCGTCACGTGTTCGTCCGTGTTCGTCCGTGTTCGTCCGTGTTCGTCCATGCCAGTCCGTGTGTTTTTCTTTAAAACAAAAAAGCCCACGGAACTACTGTGGGCTTTTTTGATTAAAAACTCGGCGACGACCTACTCTCCC
>JAAXWL010000016.1:4660-37155 GCA_013334975.1 Chlorobiaceae bacterium | reverse complement strand
ATCGAAATCGGATAAATACGATACCGATACCGATTTGGATGGGGACGGGAACTGTTGAAACAATAACACTGGGGAATCATGGGAAATTATAAATTCAAGGCTTATTACGACGAGGCGTATCCTCCGGTGCCGGACAAGACAACCCTTTTCTGGCGCAAGTTTGTGCCGTGGCAACTGTTCAGGTTCATTATCCTCAACATCAAGATGATCCGCATCGTCGCAGGTGGCCACTCCTGAGCTTCAGGAAGTAGTTCAGCGGAAGATTGGTTAAAGTCCTGGGTGCTCAGCTCTCCCCGCTGAGTGTTCAGGGCTTTTTTTGTTTTCAGAAGGGTGCGAGGGATGAGAGCAGGGAATCTGGTTCCATTCGGTTTTTTTGAATATAGAATGTATTACGTATATTATAGCTCATATAGGACGACCCGATGCGCCAAAGTTTTTCGGGCGATGCCACCGATTATTCTATTTCCCACATAAACAGGAGCAACCATGCAGGTATCCGGCAACTGTCTGAAGATTATCAGGGAATTCGAAGGATTCAGCGCAAAGCCTTATCGCTGCCCCGCAGGGGTGCTTACCATTGGCTACGGTTCGACCCGGTATGAAAATGGGACGCCTGTAAAACTCACCGACCCGCCAATCACCGAGGCGAAGGCAGAGGAGATCATGCGCGCCACACTCGGCCAGTATGAAGCAGCGGTAAATCGTTATGTGACTGTGCCACTCAACCAGCACCAGTTTGACGCTCTTGTTGATTTCGCCTACAACGCAGGAGCACAGAACCTTCGTACCAGTACTTTGCTCAAGCTGCTCAATCAGAAGAATTATACCGATGCAGCCAACCAATTCGGAAAATGGATCTATGGCGGTGGCGAAAAACTCGAAGGTCTGGTTCGCCGCCGGGCAAGCGAGCGAAAGCTGTTCGAAACGCCTGTGGCGTAAGGGCCGGTACTGGTGAAAGAGCGGGGCGCCATCAGAAATGCCGCCCCTTCGATTCAGAAAAGCCTGTTCATTCGCGTGTCGGGTACATGCCCTGTGTGCAGATGATCCAGGAGGGCTTGCCCAGTTCATAACCGATATGCGGATTGCCCTGCTCGTCTTTTTCGCGCAGGTCGGGAAGCGCAAAGGTGCTTCTGCCGTCACCGCCGTACATGGTGCCGACAAGGGAGAAAAGAGCCGTGTTCTGGTTTATCGGCAAAATCTGGCCAGCACAGAATGCCCAATTCCGCGGTGCGAAGTTGCCTGCGAAAAGCATGATCTGGGTGAGGTATCCGTCATCCATGATGTTCTCCTGATGATTGTTGGGAAAAAAGCGGCAGTACCCTTATGGTAAAGGTCGCCTGACTGTATCGAGTGATTGAATGTCCCTCCTTTTTTAGTCGTTTTGTCATTTCTTTTCTTCGTGCAACGGAGGTTGTGCCGATTCAGGAACGGTATCGCACTGATGTTATGGATGCGTACCGTCGCCCAGTACCTCCCGGACGGCCAGTGCGAGCAGGGAGAGTCGCACCGGTTTCTTGACCAGTTTCCGGATACCGAAGCGGTTGAGCGAAGCGATACTTTCAATTTCCTTGCCATATCCGGTCATCAGTATCATTGGCAGTTGCGGGTTGAGTTCGTGCAGGGTGCGTGCAAGTTCAATGCCGGTCATTTCGGGCATGGTGAGGTCAGTGATGACCAGGTCGAAGGCCTCAGGATCTTTGCGCAATTCGGCAAGCGCCTCGACCGGCGAGTTCAATGCATGGATTTTGAAGCCGAGATGGCTCATCATGACCCGCATGACCTCTATGGCGGCCAGTTCATCATCGACAAAAAGTACCCGTTTGCCTTGCTGGTTCTCGGTTTTTGTGTTTTCATTGTGCTGATGCTGCAAGTCGTCACTGATGACGGGGAGATAAACCCGGAAGGCGCTCCCTTTGCCGGGGGTGCTCTCGACGACTATGGTGCCGTGGAAGCTTGAGACGATGCCGTGAACCACCGAAAGTCCGAGTCCGGTGCCTTTGTTGACGGGTTTGGTTGTAAAAAAAGGTTCGAATATTCTTTCCATGGTGGCCTCATCCATGCCGCGGCCGGTATCGGTGACGCTGATCTGGACGTAGCGCTCTTCTTTCAGGGTTGGGTGCATTTTGCGAAACTCGCTGTCCGGCTCGACCTCCCGAAGGTCGATGGTCATCTCGCCTCCGGAAGTTGCCATGGCCTGGAATGCATTGGTGCAGAGGTTGACGATGACCTGATGAAGCTGTGAGGGGTCGGCGAGCACGTTACCGCAGTCGCTCTTGATGATGTTGATGGAGATGGTTGCCGGTATGGCGGGGCGCAGTAGTTTCAGTGCCTCATCAATGACCGATTGGGTGCTGACGGCCACGGGTTTGTAGCCCTCAGCACGGCTGAACGTCAGAATCTGCGAAACGAGATGCTGTGCTCGTTCGGCGGCCAGCATGATCTGGGTGAAGTACTCCCGAAGCGGATTGCTTTCCGGAAGCTGGGTGACGCCCATTTCTGCGTAACCGAGGATCGGAGAAAGAATATTGTTGAAATCGTGCGCAATACCACCGGCCAGTGTCCCGATGGTTTCAAGGCGCTGGGTTTTGTTCAGATTCGCTTCAAGTTGCCGTTTTTCCTCCTGTGCCGTCACCCGGTCGGTAATGTCGAAGAGGATGCCGTCAACGCCCAGGTAATGGCCGTTATCCGAAAAGGTGGAGGTGCTCCGGTTTTCAATCCATCGCATCCCTTTGTCGGGAATCGAAAGTCTGAACACGCTCACCATCGATGTCTGTTTACGGCGAATTTTTTTACCGTTAGTGACAACAGCCTGACGATCTTCGGGATGGATCAACGATAGTACCTTGTCGAGCGAACCTGAACCATCGGGCAACAGTGCTTCTGTCAGCCACGCCTGACTGGTTTCCGACAGAAACCTGATGGTGTTGTCAGACGAGAGGTGATAGACCAAGCCGGGGATGTTATCGATAATGGATCGGAACTCTTCGCTGACCCGTTTTTGCAGTGCGTTTTCCCGGAGTGCGGTTTCAGCGCGTTTCAGTTCGGAAAGATCAACCACGGTGGTGCGTACCCCGGCAAATTTGCCCTCTTTTCTGATGGGCGTGCTGTAGAGCAGTAAGGGCAAACGTCGCCCATCTTTCATGACAATGGTGTACTCGTTGCCCTTGGGGATATAGCCAGGATCGAGGATTTTCTGCTGGTTCGCTACGGCAAGTTCAATATTTTCCGGCAGGCAGAAGCTGAATGTTGAAACTCCCCGCTCGATATCCTCTGGAGTGAGATCGAAAAACTCCATTCCAGAGAGGTTGATATAGTTTACGATTCCCCGAAGGTCGGTTTCGAAAAGCGGGAGCGGCAGGTATTCGGTGAGTTCCCGGAATTTTCTCTCACTTTCGATGAGGGCGGACTGGCTGTTCAGACGCTCTGAAATATTGCGGGTGATCTCGAAGTGCACCGGTTTTTCGTCCCAGATTCCGGGAGTTATCTTCGTTTCCACGGGGATCGTTTTACCCGATTTCATGAGCATGGGCATCTGGCAAACCGATCTGGTGCTGGCATTTCTCTGTTTTGCCGTTTCCAGAGCCTTTTCCTGGAACTCGGGAGGATGCAGGTCGCGCAGGTTCATCTGCCGTAATTCATCGAGGGAATAGCCCAGCGCATCAATGCTGGCTGCGTTGGCGTGCACAATGGCGAGGTTGCCGCCGATAACGAACAGCATGTCATCGATGGAGTTGAAAAGGGTCTCAAGATTGAGGTTTACGGAGCTGACCCGCTCTTCGTGACGGGCCTGCATGATGGCCGCGCCGATATGCGATGCAACAGTTTCGAGCGCTTTTCTCGAAAACTCCGGAACCTGATCGATGGTATGGGAGGCTACGTTGAGGAGGGCGATGACGCGGTTTTTGCTGATAACCGGCACCATCGCAAAAGCTTTCATCGACTCCTCCAGCAAGACTTTACTCAGACTTTCGCTGATCATGGGCATCTGGTCACTGTACAGGACGGTATCGGAGGTCATCAGCCGGTAATCCGGATAGTCCTGTTTGAAGGTCATGACCTGCTGAACAAATGATTCCGAAACTCCCTGACTGTGGGCAAGATCCAGGCTGGCATCGTTTTCGTTGAGCAGATAGATTCCGCCACAATCCATCTCCGATATCTCCATTGCGGTCTGGAGGCAGTGGTGCAGGGTCTCGGCAAATGATTGCGAGGCACTGAGCTTCAGCGCAAGCTCAAGTTCTTTGCGGGTAAGCTGTTCGGTCTGTATGCGCTGCAAGGCGTTGGTGATAAAACCTCCGGCCAGTGCGAGAATCGAAGCAGAATCGGAAGTCCATTGCCGCTCCTGCCTTACGGCGTCGAAGCCGATGTAGCCGAATGGAACGCTGCCCGAAAAGAGAGGAATGAGAATCAGGGATTTTATATCCTGCTGTTCAAGAATCACCTTTTCTGAAGCGGCTTCATCAGGCATTCCACAGACACTCGGCACGATAAGGAGTTCGTTGCTGATCATTTTTCCGGTCAGCCACGGGAACTCATCGGTTGAAAGCTTTTGCAGGAAATCAATTTGTGGTTCGATACCCTCGGTGCACCACTCGTGGGTGTTGGTCATGAAGCGCAGGTTGTCACGGTACTGGAAAATATAACTCCGGTCGGCCTTGACGAGCTCTCCTATGGCCTGCAAGGCTTTATCGATTATTGCATCGATGCGCTCTGAGGAGGCATTGATGAACTGGTTGGCCAGTGCCGAAAGCAGGTGTTCGAACTGCCGGTTGTAAGCCAGTGACGCTTCGGACTGTTTTCGTATCGTGTTGTCGAGCAGGTAGGTTTCATAGCAGGTGATGAGCCCGTTTTCGTCCCGTATGATGGTCGTGAATTCATAAATCCAGGCAATCTTGCCATCTTTGCGGATAATACGGTACTCCTGTTCGAAGGAGCTTCGCTGGCTATCGGATGAGTAGTGAACCATCTCGTCAAGGATCCGTTCAAGATCGTCGGGGTGGATCACATCGGTAAACGCTATGATTCCGGAGGTGAAGTCAATGGGCTGATAACCGGTCAGCCTGGTGACATTCGGGGAGACATATTCGGTCGGGTAGCCTTCGGCAACCAGCCACCGAAAAACCGTTACCGGTCCCTCAAGAAAGAGGGTTCTTTCCTGCCGAATCGTCTCTTCGGCATGTTTGCGCTCGGTGATCTCCTGATGTGAACCGACCATCCGGAGCGCTTTTCCCTCATGGTCACGTTCGAAAACCTTTCCGCGGTCGAGAATCCAGACCCAGTGGCCTTTTTTGTGCCTCATCCGGACTTCTGCTTCATAGTAATCGGTTTCATCTCGCAGATGACTTTCGAGTCGAACGGTTGCTTCCCGGAGGTCGTCAGCATGACAGAAGCTTTTCCAGGTTGCCAGGGTCACCGGAGCGATCTCCTCGGGGGTGTAGCCGGTCATACCGGCCCAGGCGCCACTGATGGCAATGTTTCCGGTTTGAATATCCCAGTCCCAGTATCCGGCGTTGCTGCTCTCGACCAGCATGGAAAGCCGGTGCAGCTCTTTTTTAAGTTCTGTATTCTCATGCTTCAGTCGGGTGAGCGTCGAGTTATCCTTTTCTTTTGCAAAGATTCTGGAATCGTCGTTCATTATCGATGAGTTAACCGCGTTGAAAAATGGGGCAATCATGGGTCGCAGGGAGAGTCTTCTCTGCGGATCCTGCTTTTGGCAAATGCCGTACTCCTTACAGTATTTCTTTTACTACCGGCAAGTTGTGTTCTTTCGTTCCTTGTTTCTGTTGTAAACGAGGGAATATGAGGCCCAGAGAGGGAAACGGTGTCGAATATTGCGGAGATGAACGGTTCGATTCGTTATTTACCTGATAGTCCCCTGATCACAAATGTACATCAGATGAACGGCGATTCAGAAAAAACTTTCCCGGAGCGTACAGGGCGGAGTGAAGATCGCGCTGCTTCGTGGCGTCATGTGGCGGTTTTCGCTGTTGTGGCGGTTTCAGCGGGGTGGATTGGCAGAACCGTGGAGATGGTGACCGGCAGCCCGACAAACGAAGGGCCGGAGCAACTCCTCTGGATCGTGTTGCCGGTGATGGTCGGGTTGTTGCTGCGCGGCCTTGCCGGAGATGGATGGCGGGATAGCGGCGTAAGGCTGCTGTTTGCCGGCAACGGGCGCTGGTATCTGTTCTCGCTGCTCTTCTATCCGGTTTGTACCTTCATGTCTGTGCTTGTCGGCATGGGGGCGGGGCTCATGCAGATCAGGGTGGGTGATGCTGATACTCTTTTTCGTCAGGTTGTCATTGCTTTTTTTCCTGCGTTGATCAAGAACCTCTTTGAAGAGTTTGCCTGGCGCGGCTATCTGACTCCGCGGCTTGCGGCTGCCGGTGTGCCGGATATGGCCAATCATGCATTGACCGGAATGGTGTGGGCCGCCTGGCATGTGCCCTACTACCTCTTTTTTCTCGACAGAGCGACTTTTGCAGCTATAGCTCCGCACGGTCTGATGCTCTTTTTTGTGATGATGGTTGCTGGTGTCGTTTCGCTGGCGTTCGTCTATGGCGAGTTGCGTCTTCTTACCGGGTCGGTATGGCCGCTGGTGGTGCTGCATACGGTCAGCAACGCGGTCACTGGAACGTTGTTCCTGAACGGTACTTTCTGGATGGCTCCGATGGCCGATCTCTGGGTGTCTCCCCTGCCTGGGTCAGCACTGAGCATAGCGCTCTGTGTCGTGATCTGGATTGGGCTCAGTCGTTCCCGTCGAACAGATGCCGAATGATCGCCTCGCAGGACGCTCGGCACTTCACGCGGAAATCAGGTGTGAGCGGCCGATGCCATCACCTCCGTGATTACCTGTGAAAGATTTGAGAGGCTGACCGGCTTTTTCAGAAATTTACAGATGCCGTACTGACTGAGCGGCACGGTGTTCTCTATATCCCTGCCATATCCGGTCATGAGCGCTACCGGCAGACTCGGGCTGATCTCATGCAGTTCTCCTGCGAGCTCGATGCCGGTCATCTCCGGCATGGTGAGATCGGTGATGACCATATCGAAGGCCGCGGGCTCCTTGCGGAACTCGTCAAGCGCCTTAACGGGAGAATTCACCGTCAGCACGCTGAAGCCGAGATACTCCAGCATCACGTTCATGAGAGCCACGGTCGCCTCTTCGTCGTCGACAAAGAGAATGCGGGTGCTCTGCTCGCCTCTCGAAAGCTCACTGACATGCTTCGGTGAGGCAACGCCGCTTTCGATTACAGGAAGGTATATCCTGAAGGTGCAGCCCTTTCCGGGGGCGCTTTCCACAGTAATCTCGCCTTTATAGCTGGTGACAATGCCGTGAACTACCGACAAACCGAGGCCTGTGCCTTTGTTCACTGGTTTGGTTGTGAAGAATGGTTCGAAAATTCTTTCCATCGTGATCTCATCCATGCCGTGCCCTGTATCGGCGATGCTGAGTTGAATGTACCCTTCCGCCAGCAACGACGGCATTCGCTTGAGCAGCGCCTCGTCTGGCTTGATCTCCCGGAGATCGATGGTCATCTCGCCTCCCGATTCGGCCATGGCCTGAAAGGCGTTGGTGCAAAGGTTGACGATGACCTGATGAATCTGTGACGGATCCGCGAGCACGTTGCCGCACTTCTCGTCGATGGTTTTCTTTATGGTGATGGTGACCGGAATCGATGGCCGCAGAAGCTTCAACGCCTCGCTGACGATCTCCTTCACGTTGACCACCACTGGCTCGCGCTCTTCGGCCCTGCTGAAGGCCAGTATCTGCGCCACCAGATGCTGCGCTCTCTCGGCAGCCATCATGATCTCGTTGAAATAGCCGTGCTGTTTGGTGTCTTTCGAGAGTGATACCACGCCCATTTCTGCATAGCCAAGAATCGGGGAGAGAATGTTGTTGAAATCATGAGCGATACCGCCAGCAAGCGTGCCGATGGTTTCGATGCGCTGGGTTTTTTTCAGGTTTTGCTCAAGCTGCTGCTTTTCTTTCTGAGCCTTGACCCTGTCGGTAATGTCGAACAGGATTCCGTCAATACCTGAAAATTTGCCGTGTTCTGAAAAAAGTGATGTTCGGCGGTCTTCGATCCAGCGGATGCTTCCGTCGGGCATGACGATCTTGAAGAGGACGACTTTTGAGGCTGGCGCTTCGCGAAGTTCCCTGTAGGTATCGACCACGAGCTGGCGGTCATCCGGGCAGACCAATGACATCGCGATGTCATTCGTACCGGAAAGCAGCGACAAGAGATCGCAGGAGGCCGCATCCGCAGGCTGAGAAAGAAACTTGATGACGCCATCGTCCGAAGTGTGGTAGACTACGCCGGGAATGTTGTCGATGATCGACCTGAACTCTTCGCTGACCCGTTTCTGCAGGGCGTTTTCACGCAGGGCTTCCTCGGCCCGTTTCAGTTCGGTCAGATCGACCACCGTGGTTCGAATGCCAGAAACCTGACCATTTCCCTGTCTGATGGGCGTACTGTAGAGCATCAATGGGAGGCGGCGCCCATCTTTCATCATGACGGTGTACTCGTTGCCTTTCGGGATATAACCCGGAACGAGCATCTTTGTCTGGCTCGCCAGCGCCATCTCGAACTCTTCCGGAGAGCAGAAACTGAATGCCGAAATCCCTTGCTGCAGCTCCTCGTGAGAGAGATCGAAAAACTCCAGACCCGAGTTGTTGATATAGGTAACGATTCCCTGCCGGTTGGTCTCGACGAGCGGCAGTGGCAGGAACTCGGTCAGCTCCCTGAACTTCCTCTCGCTTTCGACCAGTCTGGACTGGTTTTTCAGACGCTCGGAAATATCCCGTGAGATGCCGAAGATCACCGGTTGCCCATTCCATATACCGTGCGTTATCTTTGTTTCCGCAGGGAGCCTGTCGCCTGATTTCCTGAAGAGGGGGATATTGCAGATGGTTTCAGTGCCGGAAAGCATCTCAGCGACCCTTTTTTGCGCCTGTTCGCGAAGCTCCGGTGGATGAACGTCGAGTACCGTCATCGTCCGCAGCTCATCGAGCTGATAGCCAAGGGTGGCTATTGTTGCCGAATTGGCGTGCTTTATTTTGCCATTTTCACCGACGACGAAGAGCATATCATCGACCGATCCGAAAAGTGTTTCGAGGTTGCGGTTGACTGAGCGCACCTCTTCTTCTTGCCGCGCCTGTATGATTGCTGCGCCGATATGTGAGGCCACGGTTTCGAGGGCTTTGCGGGCAAAATCCGGCACTTCACCGAATGAGTGTGAGGCGACAGTGAAGACGGCAACGAGCTGGTTTTTGCTGATAACGGGCAGAATAGCGGATGATTTCAGCCCTTCTTCCCGCATGGCCTTATAGATGCCCTCCTGAACCGGAGCTTCCTGGTCGTTATAGAGTGGCGCTCCGGAGGTCATGAGCAGAAATTCAGGAGTGCTCTGCGAGACTAAGTGAACATCCGTTATAAACCCGTCACTGACCCCCTGAGTGTAGACAAGCTTGAGGCAGTTTTCAGCCTCGTTCACCAGATAGACTCCGCCGCAATCCATGCGCGACAGCTCTATGGCGGTCTGGAGGCAGAGCTGGATGGTCTCTTCAAATGATTGTGAAGCGGAGAGTTTCAGCGCCAAGTCAAGTTCGCTCTGAATCAGGTGCTTGACCTGCTTGCGTTGCAGGGCGTTGGTGATGATGCCTCCCGCCATCAAGAGGCTCGATACCATGCTCGATGACCATTGCCGCTCCTGTCTTACGGCGTCGAATCCTATGAAACCTGATAGGGTGCTACCCGATATGAGTGGAATGGAAATCAGGGATTTGATCTCCATTTTTTCGAGAAACTCTTTTCCCGAATCGGTCTCATCCGGCAGTTCGGAGACCTTCGGCACGATGATCATCTCGTTCCGGGCGAGTTTCGCATTCAACCACTCGAAATTGTCGGAGGGCAGTTGCTTCAGAATATGGTTATATGGCGTGATACTCTCGGCACACCACTCATGGGTCTTCTCCATGATTTTCTGATTGTTGTAGTACTGGAAAATACAGCTCCGGTCGGCCTCGAGGAACGCTCCGATTGCCTGTAATGCATGGTTGATCATCTCATCAATGTGCTCCGCAGAGATATTGATGAACTGGCTGGCGAGTGTTGAAATGAGGTGTTCAAACCGCCGGTTGAAGGCAATGGTTTCTTCAGACTGTTTCCGTATCGAGTTGTCGAGCGCATAGGTTTCAAAGCTGGTGATAAGGCCGTCATCGTCACGTATGATCGTCGTGAATTCGTAGAGCCATAAGATGGTGCCGTCCTTGCGGAAAATCCGGTACTCCTGTTCGAAAGAGGTGCGCCCTGCCTCGGAGGCGTAGCTCGCCATTTCCGTCACAATCTGCTCGAGATCATCCGGGTGGACAAGATCGGTATATGCTACGATTCCCGAAGTGAACTCCTCCGGCGAGTAGCCCGTCAGGCGGGTAACATTCGGGGAGACATACCTGATCGGGAATCCCTCTGTTTTCTGCCACCGGAACACCGTGACCGGGCCTTCCAGAAAGAGGTTCCTCTCCTGCTGCAACGCCTCATCGGCGTGCTTGCGCCCGGTGATCTCCTGATGCGAACCGGCCATCCGGATCGGTTTGCCCTCACGGTCACGCTCGTAAACCTTGCCACGGTCGAGAATCCAGACCCAGTGTCCCTTTTTGTGCCGCATCCGGATTTCCGCCTCATAGTGGGCGGTTTCACCCCGGAAATGACTTTCGAGACGCGCCGTCGCTTCATGGAGGTCATCTGGCTGGCAGAAGCTTTTCCATTTGGACAGGGTGAGCGGCGCGAGCTCTTCGGCAGTGTAGCCGATCATTTCGGCCCAGGCATTGTTGATGGTAACGTTTCCTGTCTGTACCTCCCAGTCCCAGTTTCCGGCGGTTGTACCCTCGAAAAACATGGGGCGCCTGTTCAGCTCTTTTTTCAGTTCGCTGATCTCCTGCTTCAGGCGGGCAATCGTCGCGTCAGCCGTTTCATCGGTCATGACCTGAAGGTCGGTGTTCATATCGGATTGTATGGATTGTTGTTACCTTAAATGCTGCAAGCCATTACTGCGAAGAATTTACTTTTTTTACAGGCGTTTCGGGATAGCAATAATATAACACCGATCAGCCACCTGGCCCTTAGTATTGTGCTCTGTGACGTGATCTGGATTGGGCTCAGTCGTTCCCGTCGATCCAGTTCTCTACGGTGAGAGCGCCCTGTCTCCTTTTCTGTCCTTTCAGTTCCTATGCTCCTTTTCGTCTCTTATTCTTTCAGTCACCTTTTTTGCAGAATGTCTGTTCGAGCCAGTCGAAGGTGGCTGTGACGGCTTGACGGTAGGCTTTTTGTGTGCTCTGCGGCTCTTTGCCAATCCAGTCGTGGCTGACGCCGTCGATGAGGATGAGTTTCGAGTTTACCCCGGCGGCTTTCAGGCGTTCCTGGAGTTTACGGGAGTGTGTTGCCGGTACGGTGGTGTCGGCGGTGCCGTGAATGAGCAGGGTCGGTGGATCTCCGGCGTCAACGTGGGTTACGGGGCTGGCCTGCCCGATAACGCCAGGCGGACATCCCTGCACGGTACAGCCGAAGAAGGCGAGTGGTCCGGAGGTCGTGGTGGCAGGCGGCTGAGCCGTGGAGGTGAGGTTTTGGCTGAAGAGGTCACCCAGTTCATAGGGGCCGTACCAGCCGACCAGAGCTTGTACACGGTCGGACTGGCCGGCATGTTCCATTCCGGGTTTTTCGAAGTCGAGGTCATCGCCGGTGAATGCGGCAAGCGCGGCAAGATGGGCGCCGGAGGAGGCCCCCCATATCGCTACGTGCTCTGGATCGATGCCGTATTGTTTCGCATGGGCGCGCAGGAAGCGTATCGATGATTTGATGTCGTCAAGTGCCGCAGTCCATTGGGCTTCCCCGCTCAGCCGGTAGTCCACCGAGGCGACCACAAAGCCGCGTCGGGCCAGTGAGGCGAGCACCTCCGGGAAATTGGTGAAGTTTGCCGTTGTGCGTTTGGAGCCGCTGCTCCAGCTTCCTCCGTGGAGGAAAATGACAAGTGGGCGAAGAGCTTTGCCCTCGGATCGGTAGAGATCGAGCAGCATCGGGCGGTAGCCGGAGGCGATCGAGTAGGTGATATCGGGGGTAACGGTAACGTTTCCGAGGCGGACTGCTGCCTGGGGAAGATGGTCGGTATCGACGTTCCCTGCCGATACGTCGATGAGCGGATCAGCGGAACGGGCCGAAAGAGGCGCTGATAGCGGCAGGGTGAGCAGCAAGGCAAGCGTGAGTGCTGCAGGGCGGTTGTTCAACATGGCGATCTCTCCGGGGTTAGAGATGGATGACGACTTCATCGAGTGGTTTGCGGGTTTTCGGGCGGGTTTCGGCGTCCGGGGAGCCGTAGCCGAGCGGCGTGATGGCAAAAACCGCTTCGGAGGGCTTCAGCCTGAGTGACTCTCGCAGCATGGCGGGGTTGAATGCCGATATCCAGCAGGTGCTGACTCCTTCGGCATGGGCGGCAAGTACCAGATGATCCATGGCGATGGCAAGGTCGGTTTCAAGGGAGTTCCATCCGTCGGAAGGGCGCACCCAGGCAGCTTCGTGGTCGCCGGTGACGATGAGGAGGTGCTGCGCCTGGCCGAACCACTCACGGTTGTAGCATGGCCTGATCTCCTCAAGCTTTTCCGGTGAACTGACCAGCAGAAATTTCCAGGGCTGGAGGTTTTTGGCCGAGGGGGCCAGCCGACCGGCGTCGAGTATCCGGTCGAGCACTTCACCGGGCACCGGATGGGAGGAGTCATAGCCGCGCACACTTTTTCTCGATGCAACAAGATCGTGGAAGTTCATGATTGTTTTTTTTCTCCCTGCGCGAGATGGTTGAGCATTTCAAGGTCACCGCCCTGGCCAATGGCGATGATGGCGCCGTTTTTCTGGATGATCTCCGCTGGCCGTGGTGAGGTGTGCAGCTCTCCTCCCGGAAGCTTGTAGCCGACGACGTTGATCCGGTGGTTTTTGTAGAAATCGATCTCCTGAAAGGTTTTGCCGACCAGTGAGGAGTGTTCGTTCACCAAAAACTGGGCGATTCTGAGGTTCAGGTTGCTGGCGTTGCTGAGTTCGTCAAGGTACTCTTCGAGTTCCGGTTCTATCAGGAGGTTTGCCATGCGTTTGCCGGCGGAGCGATAGAGCATGACCACCTTTTCAGCACCGGCCCGGAGCAGCTTGCTTTCGGACTCTTCGCAGTCGGCCCTGGCGACGATGTGCAGGTGTGGTTTGAGGTTTCGTGCCGTCAGCACGATAAAGACGTTTTCGGCATCGTTACCGGCTGCGGCGATCAGCCCCTTGGCGCGATGCAGGCCGGCATCGACCAGCACGCTTTCGTCGGCCGCGTTGCCTTTGAGGGCGAGGTAGCCGTTGTCTCGTGCACGGAGTACCTGGTCGATCGTGTTGTCGATGATGACGAAGGGGATGGCTTTGAGCCGAAGTTCTTCGGCAACGTTGCTGCCGAGTCGCCCATACCCGCAGACGATGAAATGATCATTGAGTTTCCGAAGCATGCGTTCGATGCGTTGATGTTCCCAGTGGGTCCGCCATTCACCCGACAGGAGAAAGACGGCGACATTGGTCAGAGTGAAGAAAAAAAGACCCGTACCGCTGATGATCAGCCCTATGGTGAATATCTTGCCGGTGTCGGTCAGCGGTTGTACTTCGTGGAACCCAACGGTCGCCAGCGTGATGACCGTCATGTAGAGGGCGTCGAGCGGGCTCATGTGTTCGAGGTACACGTAACCGAGCGCGCCCCCCATAATCAGCAGGGCGACGCTGATTATGGAGACCGAAAACCGGCGAATGGCGGACAACTGTTGTGCGTCCTTGATCAATGGGCGATGAACGTCATGAAGGTTAACTTGCCGTGTCAGAGTTTGCGAATCGTGCCGAAGTCTTTCGAGATTTTCTGGAACATGCTGTTGGTCGCTGTCTGCATGATGAGCGACATACCGGTGCTGACCATGGTCCGGACAACTTTTTCGGGTACGATGCGGAAGGCCGGATAGAGCAGAAAACTCACATCGACCCGCAGATCGAAATCCACTTTTGTCCTCTCTTTTTTAACGGGCAGAATCAGGAGGTCAGCGTTGACCTTGCCTTCGAAGAGGTATTTTTCAGGCATGGCGATCGTCTGGCTGGCGGGCATGTGGCGCCAGTGGATTTTCCGTCCAACGGTGTACTGGCGGATCATCTCGTCGGTCATCTCTTCGGGCGGGATCGATGACATCTCGTCAGGGATATCGATGAGGATTTCGGCTTCCTGGCGGATATTGAAGATCACGTCAAAGGGGTTCTGTTGCGGATCGGTTACCCTGAAGTGCCAGCGCCAGGCATCGTCATGGTCGAGTGGCTCGATTTTATGACAGAACGGATTGTACCGGAGAATTCTGGAGTGGTTGGAGAGGTAGTCCACGGTTCTGTCGAAAGAGCCATGAAAAATCCACTGACCTTTGCTTTTGCCTGTTGCGTTCATTTCCAGCATACTGTTTCCTCCGGCTCATACGTGTTCGACGCCTGAGCACTCTTCTGTCTTTTTGTTAGTTATTTCGGTAGCGTCATCGACAAGAGTGTGATCACTCCTTTGGGCCGCATACGGTGCGGTACCGGAAAATATAGCGACTTTGCGGCAAAATGAGTAAAACAAGGCACGGCTGCCGGTCAGTCAGTCTGGGCCTGCAATCGTTCGGTCTGGTCGTGCAGCCTCAACGCTTCGATAAGCGGTTCAAGTTCTCCCTGCATGATCTGCGGAAGAGCGTGGCTGGTGAAGCCGATGCGGTGATCGGTGACTCTGGACTGGGGAAAGTTGTAGGTCCTGATCTTGGCGCTCCGGTCACCGGTGGTGACCATCGAACGACGAAGGTCTGCCCGGCTTTTCTGCTGTTCGGTGATTTGAATGTCATAGAGCCGTGAGCGCAGCATCTTCATGGCGCGTTCACGGTTCTGGAGCTGTGAGCGCTCCTCCTGGCAGGCGACGACGATGCCGCTCGGTACATGGGTGATGCGAACAGCGGTTTCAACCTTGTTGACGTTCTGGCCCCCCTTGCCGCCGCTCCGGAAGGTATCGACCTGAAGATCATCCTTCCGTATCTCCACGTCCACCTCTTCGGCTTCGGGCAGGACGGCCACACTGGCCGCCGAGGTATGGATTCGTCCCTGGGTTTCGGTGTCCGGCACCCGCTGTACCCGGTGCACACCGCTTTCGAACTTCAGGATGCCGTAGACGTCAGCTCCTCCGATCTCAAGCACAACTTCCTTGAGGCTGCCGGGCGCAGAGCCTTCGTTGGCATCGAGGAGCTGGCAACTCCACCCCTGCCGTTCGGCATAGCGCTGGTACATGCGCATGAGGTCAGCGGCGAACAGTCCGGCTTCGTCTCCTCCGGTGCCGGCCCTGATTTCAAGGATGGCGTTGCGTGTATCGGCTTCCTCTTTTGGCAGAAGCAGGAGCCTGAGCTTCTGTTCGAGTGAGGGCAGGAGTGCCTGGAGTTCATCGGCTTCGTTTTCGGCAAGCGAGCGCATGTCGGGATCCTGCTCGTTTTTCTGCATGAGCAGCATTTCTTTGAGCTGATGTCTGGCGTCGAGCCAGGTGTCGTAAGCCTGCACGATCTCTCTGAGGGAACTGTACTCCTTGTTCAGCCTCCGGAACCGGTTCTGGTCGGTGATGACCTCCGGATCCGAGAGCTGCTGCTCGATCGTGAGGTACTTGTCCTTGATGGACTGGAGTTTGTCAAACATGGTTGATCGTTGCTGCCAGGCTCAGAGATTCAGAAGATCGTTGATCATGAACCAGGCGAACAGTGAGAGCAGTATGGCCATGCCGACTTGCTGGATGCGCATTTTGACCTCGAACGGTATCTCATGGCGGAGGATCCCCTCGATGGCGTTGAGCACGAACTGCCCTCCATCAAGAGCCGGAACCGGCAGCATGTTGATGACGGCCAGCGATATGGAAAGAACCGCGACGAAGTACATGAAGCTGACCGGTCCCTGTTCTGCACTCTGGTTGGCGATACGGGCGATCTTGATGGGTCCGCCGACCGATTTGCGGAAGTCCTCCTGTCCCGTGAAGATTTTTGCAAACCCCTGAACGGTCAGTGCGGTGGTTTTCCATGTCTGTTGCAGGCCGCTCCTTACTGCCTGGGGAAACGGGAGCATGATTCGGTCGGTTTCGACGGTCTGTCGGAGCGAGATACCTATTTTACCCGTCTGGTTTGGTACTACCTCAGTGGTAAAGCTCTGGCCGTTTTTGAGGATCATGGCTGCGTTCAGCGAACCTTCCGGCGCTGTTTTCAGATGCATCCACTTGATGGAGAGCTTCCTGCCGGCACTTTTGGAGATGATGCCGACCACCTCGGTCCAGTCGGTCACCGGAATGCCATTGATGGAGGTGATGAGCGCGCCTGGAAGGAGACCGGCTTTTGATGCCGGATCACCTGACAGTACCTGGTCGATAACCGGTGGCATGGTTGGACGGATGCCGATCGATTTGCTCTCGTTGAGTCTGCTCAGGATGTCTTTCGGTGCTTTGAGGGTGAGCACCGCTCCGTTTCGCTCGACGGTATACTGTAACATGCCTGATCCGAGGTGCTCGGGGTCGAGGGCCTCTTCCCAGTAGCGCACCGTATGGCCGTTGATGGCAAGCAGGCGGTCACCGCTTCTGAGCCCAATGGAGGCGAACGGAGAGTTCTGTTCGATAAAGGCCGGGGTGGTGATCGGGGTGTGTGATTCGCCGAAAATGGCCGTGATGCCGACAAAAATGGTCGCAGCCAGCACCATGTTCATGCCGACGCCACCGGCAAGCACGATGAGTCGTTGCCAGACCGGTTTGCCCCTGAACTCCCAGGGGTTCACCTCATGGTTCACGTACTCCGTGTCCATGCTCTCGTCGATCATGCCGGCGATCTTGACATAGCCTCCAATCGGGAAAGCCCCGATTCCGTACTCAGTCTCTCCGATTTTTTTCTGCCAGAGTTTGATGCCCCAGAAGTCAAATCCGATGAAAAACCGGTCTACGCGCATACCAAAGATTCTCGCCGTAATGAAGTGGCCGAACTCATGGGCCGTGACGAGGATGAAAATGGCGATGACAAAAAAGAGTATCGTGTTCAGTAGCTCCATGGGTATCTGTACGGGTAGACCGGTTTGGTTATGGTTTGTTCGGAATTATCCGATAAGCGCTTCAGCGGTTCGGCGCGCCCAGCGGTCAGCCTGGATGTACTCGTCCAGTTCGACCGGATTCCAGGCCTCGTGCGCCTGCATGGTTTTATCCACCGTATCGGCGATGTCGGTAAAGCCGATTTTTCTGTTGAGGAAGGCGGCGACGGCAATTTCGTTTGCAGCGTTCAGTACTGCAGGGTAGGTCTTTCCGGCTTTGAGGGCGTCGAAGGCGAGGCGAAGCGCCGGGAACCGATCCATATCGGGCTCTTCGAAGGTGAGCGTGGCGATTTTGGCCAGATCGAGCTTGCCGATGCCGGTTTCGCAACGCTCGGGCCAGGCCAGCGCATAAGCGATGGGGGCTCGCATGTCGGGGACGCCGAGCTGGGCGATGACACAACCATCGATATATTCAACCATCGAGTGAATGATGCTCTGCGGGTGTACGACGACGCCGATCTTTTCAGCAGGCATGTCGAAAAGCCAGTGAGCCTCGATTACTTCGAGTCCTTTGTTCATGAGGGTTGCCGAGTCGATGGTTATCTTGGCGCCCATCGACCACTGGGGATGCTTGAGGGCCTGTTCCGGTTTGACCTGTTTCAGCTCTTCTGCCGGCGTCTTGCGGAAAGGGCCTCCTGAGGCGGTGAGGATGATGCGTTCAATATCTTCGCTGCGGTGTCCGGTGATCGACTGGAAAATGGCCGAGTGTTCGCTGTCCACCGGCAGCAGGGTGACGTTATGCTTTTTGACCAGATCGGAGACGAGCTGGCCTGCAACCACGAGGGTCTCCTTGTTGGCCAGGGCGATATGTTTTCCGGCCTTGATGGCGCTGACGGTAGGAACCAGTCCTGCCGCACCGACGATGGCCGAAACCACCATGTCGGCTCCATCGACGGCTGCAACGAGAGCCGCACCTTCAATGCCGCAGAGGATTTCGGGTTTGTGATCCGCGAGGATTCCCTTCAGGCGTTCGCGAGAAGCCTCGTCACGCACCGAGACCACTGATGGCCGGAATTCGTCGATCTGCTGGCAGAGAAGATCGACATCGTGGCCTTCGGCGAGTGCCACAATTGAGAACCTGTCGGGATGTCGCCTGACGACGTCGAGGGTGCTGAGTCCAATGGAACCTGTACTGCCGAGAATGGATAAAGATTTCATGGTAATGTCATTGGCGTGATGAGGAATAAATCTGATGGCCTGAATTTATGCTTTTTCGGCACGCCGTACAAACAAAGCACCGCTCTGGAGTGTACAAACGGTTGAATTCGTTTGTTATCCTGTAAAAAGTGTGTTATACTAATGTCCCTTTCTCACGGGTCTCTAGCTCAGCTGGTTAGAGCGACTGGTTTACACCCAGTAGGTCGGGGGTTCGAATCCCTCGGGACCCACACAATCTCCCCTCTTTTTGTCCAAATCGGTATCGGTATCGCGATCGAATCTTCCAACGGGTTATCAATTTCGATTTCGACACGAACACGAACTACTACCGGACAAGGAACCCTTCCGCATCGGCATCCAAGTCCGTTTCCCGGACATTTACCCTGGTGACGCGCGACCGCGACGGACCCTGCCGGAGTTTGCAGAGCAGGGTTTCCAGCATCTCCGGCTCCCCCTGTGCCTCGATTTCAACCGTATCGTCAGGCAGGTTTCGGATCCATCCTGAAAGACCTCGGGAGGATGCTTCGCGCAACACAAACATGCGGTAGCCCACCCCCTGTACCAGACCGCGTACGATGATATGAATCCGTTTCTGGTTCACCGGGCAGTCAGTTCGAGGGGAAGTTCCTTGATTTGCGGATATTTTCTACGGCTTTCTCGAGGTGCTTTTGTTCCGGGTCTTCATCAGCTACGGTATGGGAGCCGGTCGTCTCCGTTGTGTCATCACGCTCTTCAGTGGTCATGAGATCGGCACCATTGATGCCGTTGAGGGCAAGGTGTTCGGAAAACTTGTCGGACGGACGTTTACCCAGAATCTCCTCGATACGGTTGTACTGAACGATCTCTTTCGAAAGCAGCTCCCTTGCGAGGATTTCGAGGTTGTCGCGATTTTCTGTCAGCAGTTCATGAACCTGTCGACGGGCGTCTTCAACGATCACTTTGACTTCGTTGTCGATCATCCTGGCTGTTTCATCGCCATATTTTTTGTCGATGCCGGGGCCTCCGGTATAGGGATTATTGCTTTCGAGGAACGAGAGGTACCCGATTTTCTCACTCATGCCATAGACCACCACCATGTTGTAGGCAATTTCGGTAACCCTCTCAAGGTCGTTCTGGGCTCCGGTCGATATCTCTCCGAAAATGATCTCTTCGGCGATGCGACCGCCGAGCAGACCGCAAATCCTTGCGACCAGTTCACTTCTGGTCATGAGATAGCGATCTTCGAGAGGTATGTTCAGGGTGTAGCCGAGCGCACTGACCCCTCTCGGGACGATCGATATTTTCTGGACAGGATCGTTTTCGGGCATCATCCAGCTCACGATGGCGTGTCCTGACTCGTGATAGGCGACAATCTCCTTTTCACGTGGGTTGATCACCTTGTTTTTCTTTTCGAGACCGGCGATGACCCGTTCGATGGCATCCTCGAAATCTTTCATTTCGATGCTCAGCTGGCCGCGACGGGAGGCAAGAAGAGCAGCTTCGTTGGCCGCATTGGCGATTTCAGCACCGGCAAAACCGGGAGTCTGCGAAGCAAGCGTCTTGAGGTTGACGTTGTCGGAGAGCGAGAGGGCTTTGGTGTGTACCTTGAAGATGTCGATACGCCCTTTCAGGTCGGGCTTGTCAACGACGATCTGACGATCGAATCGGCCCGGGCGCAGCAGCGCCGTATCGAGCACGTCGGCCCTGTTGGTGGCGGCCATGAGAATGACCCCTTTATCGGTGGCGAAGCCATCCATCTCGACCAGAAGCTGGTTCAGGGTGTTTTCCCGCTCGTCGTTGGCTCCCATCATGAACCCTTTGCCCCTGCTGCGTCCAACGGCATCGATCTCGTCAATGAAGATGATGCACGGAGCCTTCTCCTTTGCCTGCTTGAACAGGTCGCGCACCCTGGCTGCGCCAACTCCGACAAACATCTCGACAAAATCAGACCCGCTGATGCTGAAAAACGGTACATCGGCTTCACCGGCGACGGCCTTGGCCAGAAGGGTTTTTCCGGTGCCGGGAGGGCCGACCAGAAGTACCCCTTTGGGGAGTTTTCCGCCCAGCTTGGTGTATTTTTTAGGATCCTTGAGGAAATCGACCACCTCCATCACTTCAGCTTTTGCTTCGTCGAGGCCAGCCACATCCTTGAAGGTGATTCTGGTATGTTCGTCAAGGTTTTCATACAGAGCTGCCTTGTTTTTGCCTATGTTCATGAATTGTGAACCGGGGCCACCCATTCTGCGGAACATGAAGAAATAGAGGGCGATGAGAAGACCGAAGGGAAGAATCCATTGCAGGAGTTCACCGATCCACGAGTTGCCGGCAATGGCTTCATAGCGGATGCCTTTCGATTCCAGAAGCGGAATCAGCCCTTCGTCACGGATAGGATTGACCATCAGATCCTGCGATCCTGAAGGGGCTCCTGGCATGAAGAGCTTCTGCTTTTCCCTGGCCTTCTCTGCCGGTGGAACCGGAGCGTTCGGATCTTTGCGGAGCTGGACGTAGATTTTCTCAGGGGCTATTTTTATCGATTCGACCTTGTTGTCGACGATCATGCGCTTGAACTGACTGTAGGGAATCTCATGAGTCGTGCCGGACCAGAAAAAGGCGAACTGGAGCCCGATGATCAGGAGAATGACCGCCATGTAGTAAACTATCGGAACACGAGGCCTGGCAGGCCCGTTTTCGGGATCGTTTTTGTAAGGATTGTTCAGTTTGAAAGGATTGTTTGCCATCGAGAACATTCATGATTGAAGAAATTCATACCCATCGTTCGCCGGGTTTAACCGCAGTGTTCATCGCTCTGTCCTGACGGCTTGAGGTTGCGGGCTCCCGGGAATACTGAAATAGTGTGCTTTGGCATTTCAATATACATAACTGTCAACGATAAATGTATTTTTCCGGTTAATAGTTTCTGTTGAAATCTGACGAAGGTGCTGCATGGAACATGTCCCGAATGTTCATTGGTCGATCTTTATGCGTATATTAAGGGTTGTGTTCATGGTTCAGAGCACTTGTACGGATTTTTTATTTATGCATTACCATCACTCATGAGTGCAGCAAGGGACAAGGCAAACGAAAGGATTGCATCGCTTCGTTCGATGCTCTGTGTTGGTCTGGACAGCGATCCGTCGAAAATACCCGCTTTTTTCAATGCCATGGATCGCCCGGTGCTGGAATTCAACAGAGCCATCATCAGGGCGACACGAAGTCATGCCGCAGCCTACAAGGTCAATACGGCTTTTTATGAAGCGCGGGGGATGTCGGGAATGCGTGATCTCGAAGAGACGCTTCTGGAGCTTCCTCCGGAGTGCCTGAGTATTGCCGATGCCAAGAGGGCCGATATTGGCAATACCAGCCGGCAGTACGCCAGAGCTTTTTTCGAGGCATGGGCTTTTGATTCGATCACTGTGGCTCCCTACATGGGATTCGATTCGCTTGAACCGTTTTTCGAGTATGAGGAGAAAATGGTTTTTGTGCTCTGTCTTACCTCCAATCCGGGTTCTGCAGATTTCGAGGAGCGGCTCCTCGATGATGGACGCACGCTCTACCGTGTCGTGCTTGACCGGGTCAGGGCATGGCAACGAAAGGGCAATGCCGGTGTAGTGGTGGGCGCCACCAAAACCGGATTACTGCAGGAGCTTCGACAGGAGGCCCCCGATCTTTTTTTTCTGATTCCCGGTGTTGGTGCACAGGGCGGTTCCTTGCAGGAGGCGGTCGGTCAGGGGGCTGATCCGGAACGCAGAAGCGCCATGGTTAATGTGAGCAGATCCCTTATTTTTCCTGAAGGCGATTTCCGAAGTATTGCCTTTTTTGAGGAGGCCGTTGCCATGGAAGCCGGACGGTTACATGACGAGATGAGGGAGATGCTGTAATTTGGTGTATATATATTTTTTTTAGAATAATTTTAATTTACTGGTTTTCCGGGATTCTGTGCATGAGAGCCGGAAGTATCGGCAGAATGAAAACGCAACAAGGGGATTTCGGATATGTGTGGTATTATCGGCTATATCGGCAAGCGTGAAGCGGCACCTCTGCTTCTTCAGGGATTGAAGCGTCTGGAGTACAGGGGTTACGATTCTGCGGGCATGGCGGTGATGAATGACTCGATGCAGGTGCTCAAGAAGAAAGGGAGCGTCAGCAATCTCGAGGAGCTTCTGAATGTCTCGGGTACCGTCATGATCGGGGCGACCATCGGCATAGCCCATACCCGTTGGGCTACGCATGGTGACCCAAGTGACCGGAACGCTCATCCTCACATGAATGTGACCGACGATATCGCCCTGATTCACAATGGTATCATCGAGAACTATTCGAGCCTGAAGCAGGAGCTTGTTTCGGAGGGCTATGAGTTTCTCAGCGATACCGATTCCGAGGTGCTGGTGCATCTGATCGACCGCATCTGGAAGAGCGATGCGTCGATGGGTCTCGAATGTGCTGTTCGCCAGGCGCTCAGGCATGTCGAGGGGGCGTACGGTATCTGTGTTGTCTCTTCGCGAGAGCCCGACAAGATCGTGGTGGCCCGCAAGGGCAGTCCGCTGGTCATCGGACTCGGTAACGGGGAGTTCTTCATTGCTTCCGATGCGGCTCCGATCGTCGAGCATACCAACAAGGTCGTCTATCTTTCGGATGGAGAGATGGCTATTGTGACCAGAGACAATTATACGGTCAAGACTATTGAAAATGTCGAGCAGGAAAAGAGGGTCACCGAGCTGGATTTCAGTCTTGAAAAAATAGAGAAGGGCGGGTACGAGCACTTCATGCTCAAGGAGATTTTCGAGCAGCCGGAGGTGATGCGCGATGTCATGCGCGGTCGGGTGCGTCTGGAGGAGGGGCGGGTGCAGCTTGGCGGTATCGAGGACTATCTCGACCGCCTGAAACAGGCAAGGCGGATTGTTATCTGCGCCTGCGGTACGAGCTGGCATGCCGGTCTTATCGGAGAGTATCTGATCGAGGAGTTTGCCCGTATTCCGGTAGAGGTCGATTACGCCTCTGAATTCAGATACCGTAATCCGATCGTTGGTTCGGACGATGTGGTGCTCGTGATCTCTCAATCGGGAGAGACCGCCGATACCCTGGCAGCGCTACGGCTGGCCAAAGAGAAAGGGGCTCTGGTTCTGGGTATCTGCAATGTGGTCGGATCGACCATCGCCCGTGAAACACTTTGCGGTATGTATACACACGCAGGGCCTGAGGTGGGAGTGGCTTCGACCAAGGCCTTCACAGCCCAGGTGATTGTGCTGTTCATGCTGGCGATGGCTCTGAGCAAAGGACGCACCATTTCACAGGACGAAATCCGCCTTAACCTGAGGGATCTCCTGGATGTACCCGATAAGGTTGCCAGGATACTCGAGCTGAATGACCGTATCCGGGAGATTGCTCTCAAGCTGAAGGATGCGCGCAATGTGCTCTATCTCGGAAGGGGGTACAATTTTCCGGTTGCACTTGAAGGCGCCCTGAAGATCAAGGAGATATCCTACATCCATGCAGAGGGGTATCCGGCAGCAGAGATGAAGCACGGCCCCATTGCCCTTATCGATGAAGACATGCCTGTGGTCTTTATTGCGACGAGGGACAACACCTATACAAAAATTCTGAGCAACATCGAAGAGGTGCGAAGCCGCAAAGGCCGGGTTATTGCGATCGCCAGTGAAGGAGACCGGGAGATTGAGCGGTTGGCTGAGGATGTCATCTATATTCCGCAGGCATCATCAGCGGTACTTCCTCTGCTGACGGTTATCCCTCTGCAACTGCTTGCCTATCACGTTGCTATGCTTCGCGGCTGCAACGTCGATCGTCCCCGTAATCTCGCCAAGTCGGTGACCGTGGAGTAACGGCGCGCCGTTCGTCCGGCATCCGGAAGCCGCAGGTGGTTGCGGCTTCCGGAAATCCAGCCCGACAGCCACTCATCTTTCCGTTTTCTTTCGTCCGGGAATTATTTCCATGGCTTTTCCTGTTATCGGACGGACAGATCAACAATTGTTATTATCAATCCCTCTATCCAAACGGCAGCATCATGGAAGGCCATATCATCATTACGGGCGCTACGGGCGTCATAGGCAGCGAAGTCGCTCGCCGACTGGTTGCATCGGGCAAAAAAGTGATCGTTTTTGCCCGCTCACCAAAGGCAGCAGAGGCCAAGGTTCCCGGTGCTGCCGGTTATGTACACTGGGATGCCGACAGGTTGTCGGGTGACTGGAGTGATTGGATCGACGGCGCTTATGGCATCATTCATCTTGCAGGTCGTCCGCTGCTTGAAGCCCGATGGAACGAAGAGCACAAGACCGCCTGCTATGATTCCCGTATCATGAGCACCCGTGCACTGGTTCAGGCAATGTCGGTGGCGAAGAAAAAACCGGAGGTATTCGTTTCATCATCGGCCATCGGTTACTATGGCTCGTTCGAGAGATGTGAGGATAGTGCATTATTGAAGGAGAGTGCACCGGCAGGCAATGATTTTCTTGCAAAAATCTGCCATGACTGGGAGCAGGAAGCTCTTCCTGCAGAAAAGTACGGTATACGGGTCGTGCGTCTTCGAACAGGTATCGTGCTCTCCACCCAGGGCGGCATGTTGCAGAAAATGATGACGCCGTTCTCTTTTTTTGCAGGAGGTCCCGTTGGTTCTGGCAAACAGTGTCTTTCATGGATTCATCTCGATGACGAGGTGTCGATCATCCTCGAGGCCCTTGATAATACCGCTTACACCGGAGCGGTCAATGCGGTCGCACCGGAACCGGTCAGCATGAATACTTTTGCGGCGGAACTGGGCAAGGTGATGAACCGTCCGGCTTTGCTGGCTGTTCCGAAGTTCGTGGTTCAGCTCCTCATGGGTGAAGGGGCCGACTATGCCGTGAAGGGCCAGAAGGTCATGCCATCATATCTTCAGGAGCACCTCTTCCCGTTTGCCTGGCCGAAATTGAGCCACGCTCTGGCCGATCTGATCGCCAGTGGTCGGTGAGCAGTTTTTCCACTCGGCACGGTGAACCATCACGCCGTTTCCATGAAAAAAAAAGCGGGTCAGGTTTCATAAACCTGCCCACCTTTTTTTTCCTTATCTCGCGGCAGGAGCAGCCTGTTGTTTCAGTAGCGCTCCCTTCTCATGGGTCTTTCTTCGCGGGGTCTTGCTTCGTTGACTTTTATGGTACGACCTTTGAAGGGCTGGTCGTTCATGGCATCGATAGCTTTGCGAGCCTCGTCGTCGATTGGCATATCGACAAATCCGAAACCTTTGGAACGGCTTGAAAATTTATCGGAAATGATGTTGGCGCTGTGCACCTGACCAAACTGAGAGAACGCATTGCGTAAATCTTCTTCCGTAACGCTGTACGGCAGATTGCCAATGTAAATATTCATTGTAGGACGGTAGTGAACATGTGCTTCGATAGAGAAGAACCGCTACGGTATAACCAAAGCACCCATCACACCGATAGCGATCAGCCAACCACTGGCTAATTAATTAATGTGCAATTTACCTTAATAAACAGTTGTTTTCAAAAAGAAAAACGCACTGAAAGTCAGAAGAAGGGCATGATGATTTTGCCTTTGATGGTCGTTTTCTGATGAACGGTTTCTTGCTGCTAATTCAATACTTTCGGCCATCTTTCCCTCCCTTTGCGCTCTTTTTTGAGTACAAAAGTTTCCTGTATGTCATTTTTATTCTGTCAGGATTCTACTGTTTCGTAAGAAAAAAGGCTATAAAGCTTGTTTGTGCTTAAAATTTTAACTATAATAAGGGTGTGATCATAAATAATTAAGGAACGCAACAACAATTAAACAGAAAGGTTATGGGGAAAAAAATCAGTGCGGCATTGCTGCTTTTTTTTGCAGTGATGATGGCCCACACTACCGGGTGGACGGCTGAGCCGGTAGTTACCGATACCGGCACCACCTCGTGGATGCTGACCTCGACAGCGCTTGTTCTGCTGATGGTGCCCGGTTTGGGAATGTTCTATGGTGGTCTGGTAAGGACCAAAAACGTCATTGGCACCATGATGCACAGTTTTGGTGCAATGGTCGTTATTGGTGTTCTTTGGCCGATGGTCGGTTATGCACTCAGTTTCGGGCCCGGCATTCTCGGTGGATTTGTGGGATGGGATTCGAAATATTTCATGCTTCAGGGCATTGATGATACGATCATGTCTACACAGATTCCCGAATATGTTTTTGCCATGTTTCAGGGCAAGTTCGCTATCATCACTCCAGCCCTGATCGCGGGCGCCTTTGCTGAAAGGGTGAATTTCAAGGGCTATCTCGCCTTTATCGCTCTCTGGAGCATTCTGGTCTACAGCCCGATCTGCCATTGGGTGTGGGCTGGTGACGGCTTCCTGTTCAACCTGGGCGCTATGGGTGCTATCGATTTCGCCGGAGGTACGGTGGTTCATATCTCTTCGGGTGTGACCGGTCTTGTTGCAGCGCTGTACCTTGGCGCTCGCAGGGGTTACCCCAGAAACGTCATGTCGCCGAACAATCTGGTCATGACGCTTATGGGCGCAGGTCTGCTCTGGGTTGGATGGTTTGGGTTCAACGCTGGCAGCGCTATCGCCAGTAATCTTGCCACGGCGCGTGCCCTTACGGTTACCCAGATGGCTGCTGCTGCAGGCGCCTTCACCTGGCTGGTCATCGAGCTTGTGCAGCACGGAAAGGCGACCAGTCTCGGTCTGGCTTCGGGTATTCTTGCCGGTCTGGTGGCAATTACACCTGCTGCCGGTGTGGTGCCTCCAACGGGTGCGTTTGCCCTCGGCGCCATAGCCGCCGTTTTTTGCTATCTTGCCATTATGCTGAAGAGCAAACTCGGTTACGACGACAGCCTCGATGCTTTTGGCATACACGGTGTCGGAGGAATTGTCGGGGCGCTGGCCCTCACGTTCTTCATTCGTCCATCCTGGATGGCCGATGCGGCTGCCAAGGTTGGCGGTACCTGGACGGTCTGGCAGCAGTTTGGCGTTCAGGCAACAGCGGTCGGCATTACCATTGCCTATGCAGCAGCTGTTTCTCTGGTTATTCTCTTTATCGTCGATAAAACCATCGGTCTTCGTGCCAAGGATAACGATGAGATGTCTGGTCTCGACCACAGCATGCACGGCGAGCAGGGATACGGCCTTATCAACCCTAACTAATAATCAAGCATGAAACTGATAACCGCCATCATACAGCCAGATCGGCTCGACCACGTTCGCGAAGCGCTGATCCAGGCTGATATTACAAGGATTACCGTGACGAGGGTTGCCGGGCATGGACGTCAGGAAGATATCGAGTTCTACCGCGGACAGAAAATCGCGCCGAACCTGCTTCCGAAAGTCCGTCTCGATATTGCAGTCAACGACCAGTTCGTCAATATAACGGTCGATACCATTGCCAAGGCCGCAAGGCATGACAGTGGCGAGATCGGTGACGGCAAGATTTTCATCACTCCCCTTGAAGAGTGTGTGAGGATCAGAACCAACGAACGCGGAGGCAGCGCCATCTGAGCCTGCCTGCTGAAGAGGAGTCTTGCACAAGCAACAGAAGAGCCGCAGAGGAGTGATAACCCTGCGGCTCTGTTTTTTATCGGAGCTTCTCGATTTCGATACCGATACCGATACCGATACCGATACCAATTTGGACAATTTATCTGTTCGTTTCTTTCTTCCATCGGTATCCAAATCGGTATCCAAATCGGATTTCAGTTGAAATCTCGATTGAGTTCCATACCGACCTCGATTTCTGTTGCTGCGGGTGGTGTACATCCGGAGTGATGACAAGGGAAGGCGCTTTATCGGTTCATCACTCTCCAACCGGGGGTTGTGGTGTCGAGCCAGCATTCGGCATCCGGGTCGCCAAGTCTGGCAGCCTCGTTCAGGTCATCGAATGTTCCGGTTTGGTCACCGATCCTGACACGCGCAATGCCGCGATGAAAGAATGCTGCGCTCATTTTTTTGTCAAGGCTGATGGCCAGTGAAAAATCGGGTATGGCCTCCTGGTATTGCCCGGAAAGATTTCTGACGACTCCCCGATTGAAATAGCCGACGGCCTGGAACAAGGGATCTCCGAGGTCGATCACCTTCGTATAATCGGCGATAGCGTTTTCGAACTGGCGAAGCTTGTGCCAGGCGGCGCCGCGCATCAGGTAGGCCATGACATGGAGCGAGTCGTGATCAATGGATTTGCTGTACAGGCGGATCGCTTCCCGGAGATCGCCGGAATGGTGCTTTGACAGGGCTTCAGTGAAAGAGTCATTGGCGGTTTGTGCCGGACAGCGTAAGACCGGCAGGAGAAGCGCCATGACGGCAAGCACGAGGGTGATCGCAAGACGCTTCATGAGATGAGGGACGGGAGGTGAATGGATTGCTGCGGTATTGCTGCGAACTGAACGTTTCAGCAGAAAAATAGCGATCGTGAACCGGAAAATTAAACAGAAAGTCACTACCTTGAAAGATGAAATCAAGAACCTGCGGTTTTGCCGGGCAAAAGCGGGGTTGATTTTTTTTTCACCGCGATCAAACCGAAATCAACAGGGCTTGCATGTTTCGCATAAGTCTTGAAGAATTCGAAGGCCCCCTTGACCTTCTGCTTTTTTTTATCAAGCGTGATGAGCTTGATATCTTCAATATTCCCGTTTCGAAAATCACCGGAGATTTCATCGCCTCTCTCAGAGCAATGCAGCGAATGAATCTCGAAGTTGCCGCCGAATTCATCTACATGGCTTCCATGCTCATGAGTATCAAGGCAAGGATGCTTCTTCCCCGTCAGGATGGCGAGTCGGGCGAAGAGGGGGAATTTGATCCGAGAACCGAGTTGGTTCAGCGCTTGCTTGAGTATAAAAGAATCAAGGAGGGCTCCTCTGAGCTTGCAGCGTTGTCGCTTTCCCGGGAGAGGATGTTTCCCCGTGGGCTTTTCGAGGAGCTGGAGGCTGCGGTCATCGACGAAATGGACGAGCCGGTTAACCGACCGACTCTTTATCATCTCATGCTTGCCTGGCAATCGGTGATCGAGCATATACCCAGGGTTCGCACCCAGAACGTGACCGATGCTCCGGTAACCGTCGAAGAGCAGAGCGCCATGATCATGGCGCGGCTTGGTGAGCGGGTGCAGATCTCCTTCACCTCCCTGTTTGATGAGATCCGCGAGTCGATCGTGCTTGTGGTGACGTTTCTGGCCGTTCTCGAACTTTGCCGTAACAGTAAAATCTCCGTCATCGTCAAGGAGGGTGTCAACGATTTCTGGATTTCACAAAGGGATCCCATGCCGATTAACCTTTTAATTTCATAAGTTTATGCCTCAAATTGCGCCTTTCAAGGGCATTGTCTATACTTCCGCTGTTGCAGGGGATGCCGCAAAGCTGATTTGTCCACCTTATGATGCCATTTCTCCGGCACTGCAGCAGGAGCTCTATGATCTTTCTCCGTACAATGCTGTCAGGATGGAGCTGCCCACAGAGGCTGATCCCTATTCGGCAGCGGCAGGGAGACTTCACGATTGGCTTGCTTCCGGAGTTCTGACGGAAGAGAGCACTCCGGCGCTCTATCCCTGCTCTCAGACGTTTACGGATGAAACGGGCAAAGAGCATACCAGAAACGGTTTTTTTGCAGCGCTTCGGCTCTACGATTTCGCAGAACAGCAGGTGCTTCCTCACGAGCGAACCCTTTCGGGGCCGAAAGCTGACCGATTGAATATGTTCAGAAAAACCGCTGCGAATCTCAGCAGCATTTTTGGTCTTTACGCCGATGAATCAATGATGGCCGATGCGGCGATCAGCGAATTCTGCCGCTCGAACGAGCCTTTGATCGAGGCCACGTTCCAGGGGGTGCAGAACAGGTTGTGGCGCATCACCGAGCCCTCCCTTGTGAACCTTGTCCAGTCGGTGCTGGCGGAGCGCAAGGTCTACATCGCCGATGGTCACCACCGGTACGAGACCGGTGTTGCTTACCGGAACGAGTGTGCCGCTGCACATCCAGAGCATACGGGAAATGAAGCCTTCAATTTCATCCTGGCCTATCTGACCAACATCCACGATGAAGGCCTGCTTGTGCAGCCGATTCACCGGCTGGTGCACAAGCTGCCGTCATTCGATCCTGAGTGTTTCATAACGAAGCTTGACCGGCACTTTACCGTCTGGGAGCTGCCGGGTCGCAAAGCGCTCGATGAGTTTCTTGCGGGATGTTCGAAGTGTCTTGCTTACGGGATCGTTCTGCCAGGCAAGACCTTTGCCATGACGCTCGACTGTAAGCCTGCAGAAGCCCTTTCCAGGCCGGTGCCTGAGGTCATGCAACAGCTCGGGGTCGTACTGCTGCACGACCTTGTGTTCAGCCAGATTCTTGGTATCACCGACGAGGCGACCCGGAAGGAGAGCAATCTGGTCTACGTGAAGAACGAGAAAGAGGTGTTCGATGCCGTTGCCAGCGGTAGCGCCCAACTGGGGATTGTGATGAAGCCGACCGAGGTGGGCCAGGTGGTTGCGGTTGCTGCGTCCGGAGAGGTTATGCCACAGAAATCGACATGGTTCTACCCGAAGGTCATGACCGGTATGGTTTTTCGCTCGCTGGAGGCTGATTCATGAGGGGAGAGTTCCTTTCGGCATCTGCCGAACAGACCCGCGACTATGCCCGGAGGTTCGCCTCCGGGCTGGGGCCGGGGGATGTGGTCTGCATGAGCGGTCAGCTCGGGGCTGGCAAGACCGAATTCATGCGGGGGATTGCCGAGGTGTTCAGTTGTGAGGAGCAGCTTTCAAGCCCCACTTTTTCTCTCATGAATATTTATGAGGGGTGGTTGCGGGGTCAGCCGTTTGAAGTGCATCATTTCGATCTGTATCGTCTCAAGACCGAAAAGGAGCTTAACGCGGCGGGATTCGACGACTATCTTTCGGGGCCTTTTCTGTCGGTTGTCGAGTGGGGTGAGCGATTTGACTCGCTTGCCCTGCGCTATACCCGCAGGGTCGATCTGGTCATCGCAGGCGAAGGAGTCCGAAAAATCGTTATTAACTGAACCGCTTTCATGAAGATTCTTGCCATTGAGTGTACCCACGGTTTTGCCAGCGTCGCGGTCAGTACGGCAGAGGGAGTGTTCGAGCGACGTCTTGAGGAGTGGCAAAAAACCGCCGAGGCGATGGTGCCTCTGGTTAGCAAGGTCATGGATGAGGCAGGGGTGCAGCCCTCCGGACTCGACGGGATCGCGGTTTCATCAGGACCAGGCTCTTTTACGGCTCTGCGTATCGGCATGTCGGTAGCCAAAGGTATTGCGTATGGCGCCGGCTGCCCGCTCGTTCCGTTGCCAACCTTGCAGGTCATGGCACGGATGGCGATGGAGCATCACGGAGCTTCCCGGATCGTTACGGTAATTCCTTCGAGGGTCGGCGAATATTTCTATTTAATCTGCAAGCGAGAGGGAGATTGTCTGACTGAAATCGAAAGCTCCCGCGCTCTGGTTGCCTCCCTTGTCTCTCGCTTGCTCTCCTTTGGCGCTCCTCTGGTTATTGCAGGGCGCTCGATCGCTGAACTTGCAGCCGCGGAGCTTCAGCTTGCACCCTGCTGCATCGAAGCCTCATGGTTCAGCGCTTCATCTCTGATTGAGCCTGCTCGACAGACGCTTACAGGAGGCTTTGGCGAGACTCTGGCCGGGGTGGTTCCGGATTACCGCCAGGCATTCGTTCCGGGAGGGCGTTCGTGATCGTTCGAGGTGGCTTCGCATAAGGCTGGTGTGTGTTCGCTCAGAGGTATTCCATCGATAAATAACGGTGCTCAAGAGATCATTATTACTATATTGAGGCGCGGGAATGCATCCCGCGTGAAGGATTATTCATTATCAAAACGGATACCTATGTCCCTTACGGAACCTTTAGCCACTTCAGGTCGAGAAGCCCGCGAAGTGGCGATGAGTGAGCTGCTTGCCAGGAGAGTTGCGGAATTGTCGCTTGAAAAGAAGGGTGAAAATGTCAAGATTCTGGATTTGCGGGGCCTGTCCAGCGTCACCGATTTTTTTGTTATTATCACAGCCGACTCGGAGCGTAAAGCGAAGGCCATAACCGAGCATATCGTTGATGAACTCAGGATGGAGGATGAGCGTCCGATGCATATCGAAGGGCTCGACTCGCTGCACTGGGTGCTCATCGATTACTTCGATGTGGTTGTGCATGTTTTCCATCCCGACGAGCGCCGGTTCTATGACCTCGAATCGCTCTGGAGCGATGCGCCGGTTACCAAGGTCATCGCTCCGGAA
>JAAXWL010000016.1:0-4560 GCA_013334975.1 Chlorobiaceae bacterium | reverse complement strand
CGCTCCGGAAGCGTTGCCGGAAAACTGAACCTTCAGGTACTTCCGGGAAGCTGTGACGGGTTCCGGAGCTTTCTGTTTCAGCAGCTATTTCATACATTACGCCATTGTTATTCAGGGTAACCCAAAGTCAGGATTTCGATTATGCAGCGTGAAAAGATATTGCCGATCAGTATTGAAGAGGAAATGCGGGGTTCCTATCTCGATTATTCAATGTCGGTCATTGTCAGCCGTGCGCTTCCCGATGTCCGTGACGGTCTGAAGCCGGTGCACCGCAGGGTGCTCTACGGCATGCATGAGCTTGGCCTCCAGGCTGGCAAACCTCACAAGAAATCGGCTCGTATTGTCGGTGAAGTGCTTGGCAAGTACCATCCGCACGGTGACACAGCCGTTTACGACAGCCTTGTCCGTATGGTGCAGGACTTTTCATTGCGCTACCCCCTGATCGACGGGCAGGGCAACTTCGGTTCGGTTGACGGAGACTCTCCGGCAGCCATGCGGTACACCGAGGTGCGCATGAAGGCTATCGCTGGCGAGATGCTCAAGGACCTCGACAAAGAGACGGTCGATTTCTCGCTCAATTTTGACGACTCGCTCGAAGAGCCAACGGTGCTTCCTTCGGCGATTCCGAACCTTCTGGTCAACGGTGCATCGGGTATCGCCGTCGGCATGGCGACCAACATTCCGCCTCACAACTTGCGTGAGGTGGTCAGCGGCCTCGTTGCCCTGATCGAGAACCCCGAGATCGAGATTGCTGATCTGATGAAGCATGTTACGGCGCCGGACTTCCCCACAGGCGGTATTATTTACGGCTACGAAGGGGTCCGGCAGGCCCATCTGACAGGGCGCGGCAAGGTGGTGATCCGGGCAAGGGCGCTTGTCGAGGTGACGCAGAAGAATGGTCGCGAGTCCATTATCGTCACCGAACTACCCTACCAGGTCAACAAGGTACGACTGATCGAGAAGATTGTCGAGCTGGTGCACGACAAAAAGATCGAGGGGATTGCCGATATTCGCGACGAGTCCGACCGAGAGGGTATGCGTCTCGTGATCGAGCTGAAGCGGGACGCTGTGGCCAAGGTGGTGCTCAACAACCTCTACAAGCACACTCCGATGCAGGATACCTTCGGGGTGATCATGCTGGCGCTGGTGGATGGGGTGCCGAGGGTGCTCAATCTCAAGGAGATGATGCAGTACTACATCAGGCATCGCAACGAAATCGTGCTTCGCCGTACGAAATACGATCTCACGGCTGCCGAAAAGCGTGCACACATCCTCGAAGGTCTCAAAATCTGCCTCGATAACCTCGACGAGGTCATTACGACGATCCGCCAGTCCCCCGATGCGGCAACCGCCCAGGGCCGCCTTATCGAGCGGTTCGGTCTGTCGGAACTCCAGGCAAAGGCGATCCTCGAAATGCGCTTGCAGCGACTGACCGGCATGGAGCGTCAGAAGATCGACGACGAGTATCGCGAGACGCTGGCCACCATCGATGAACTCAAATCGATTCTTGCCAGTCCTGCCCGTCAGATGGAGATCATCAGAACTGAGATCCTGAAGGTCAGCGAGGTCTATGGAGACGAACGCCGCACCGAACTGCGTCCGCACGAGGGCGACTTCTCGATCGAGGATATGATTGCCCAGGAGGATGTGGTTATCACGATCACCCACGACGGCTTCATCAAGCGATTCCCGGTTTCGGGCTATCGACGCCAGAACCGTGGTGGTCGAGGGGTCGCCGGAGCTCAGGCGAAGAATGAGGATTTTATCGAGCACATGTTCATCGCCTCGACGCATAACTACATCCTGTTCTTTACGACGGTTGGCCGCTGTTACTGGCTCAAGGTTTACGAAGTGCCGGAAGCGGGGCGTGCCGCACGGGGACGCTCACTGGCCAACATCATGGAGCTGCAACCGGGTGAGAAAATTCGTACCTATATCAATATCAGGAACTTCGATGATCCCCATTATATCATCATGGCGACGGCCAGGGGGATTGTCAAGAAAACCGGCCTCGAACAGTATTCCAACCCTCGAAGAAACGGCATTGCGGCCATTCTGATCGAAGAGGGGGATGAGTTGATTGATGCTCGCCTGACCGACGGTGATCACCAGATCATTCTTGCCAAGAACTCGGGTTATGCCGTCAGGTTCCCGGAATCGGAGGTGCGTCCACAAGGCCGCAACACCGTGGGCGTCAGGGGGATTACACTCGACGATGACGAACGATGCATTTCGATGGTCACCACAAAGCGCAACGACACATCATTGCTTGCCGTTACGGATAACGGGTATGGCAAGCGCAGCAAGGTCGAGGATTACCGGGTGACCCGGCGTGGCGCCCGAGGCGTGATCACCATCAAGGCTCACGACAAGATCGGCAACCTGGTCAGCCTGCTCGATGTCAACGACGAGGATGACCTGATCATCATTACGACCAACGGTATCCTTATCCGGCAGCATGTCTCCGACATCAGGGTGCTTGGCAGGAACACCTCCGGCGTCAGGCTCATCAGGCTCGATTCCGGCGACAAAATATCGGCAACGGCAAGGGTGCCCAAAAGCGACGACGATTCCGCCATCGAACCGCTTGGCGAAGTCGATGATGGTCAGATCGATCTGTTCTGAGCGTGACGTCAGGGACGAACTCCCGGACGAACGTCTGAAAATATGAGTGAAAGGAGGGGACAGGGGTCTCCGCAAGGAAAGTTGACGGCTATCATTAATTATTACCTGAACGTATGGCGCGCCCGAAGAATGTAAAGCATATTTTTGTAACCGGCGGAGTGATCTCTTCCCTTGGCAAGGGCATCCTTTCCGCCTCACTGGGCCTTCTGCTCAAGTCTCGTGGGTTGCGAGTGGCAATCCAGAAATACGACCCCTACATCAATGTCGATCCTGGCACCATGTCACCCTACCAGCATGGTGAGGTCTATGTGACTGATGATGGAGCCGAGACCGACCTGGACCTCGGCCATTACGAGCGTTTTCTCGACGAGCCGACCTCGCAGGCATCAAACCTGACGATGGGCCGCGTCTACAAATCGGTGATCGACAAGGAGCGGCGCGGAGAGTACCTTGGCGGTACGGTGCAGGTGGTTCCCCACGTCATCGATGAGATCAAGGAGAAGATGAATGACCTGGCCAAAAACAGCAGTCTCGATGTGCTCATCACCGAAATCGGAGGAACGATTGGCGATATCGAATCGCTGCCCTTTCTTGAAGCCATGCGCCAGCTAAAGCTTGAACTGGGTGAGCGCAATCTGCTCAACATTCACCTCACCTTCGTTCCTTACATCAAGGCGGCCAGTGAACTGAAGACCAAGCCCACGCAGCACAGTGTCAAAATGCTGCTTGAAACCGGTATTCAGCCGGACATACTGGTCTGCCGGAGCGAAAAGCCCCTGTCGAAGGAGATCAAGAATAAGGTTGGCCATTTCTGCAACGTGCATGAATTCGACGTGATCGGCCTGAACGACTGCGACACCATCTACGAGGTTCCGCTCATGCTGCTCAGGGAACAGCTCGACCTCCGGGTCATGAAAAAGCTCGGCCTGAAAAAGTACCGTGAGCCCAACCTGGAATATCTGAAGAATTTCTGTGAAAAGGTGAAGCACCCGAAAGATGGCGAAATCACCATTGGTATATGCGGCAAGTACACCGAGTATCCCGATGCCTACAAATCGATACTTGAATCCTTCATTCATGCCGGTGCAAGCAATGATGTCAAGGTTTCGGTACGTCTGCTCAGGGCCGAAGATGCCGAGGATCCCAAATTCGATAGTGCCACTGTTTTTGAGGGGCTCAGCGGGCTCCTGGTGGCTCCCGGATTTGGTGATCGTGGCATAGAGGGAAAGGTGAAGTTTGTCCGGTATGCCAGAGAGAACGATATACCCTTCTTTGGTATCTGTCTCGGTATGCAGTGCGCAACCATCGAGTTTGGCAGGAACGTCTGCGGCTTGGCGGAGGCCAACTCGACCGAATTCAACAAACGGACCCGTTTTCCGGTTATCGATCTCATGGAGCACCAGAAAAAGGTCAAGGAGAAGGGGGGAACCATGCGCCTCGGCAGTTATCCCTGTATTCTGAAAGAGGGTTCGAAAGCCCATGATGTCTACAGGAAATTTCTCATCAACGAGCGTCATCGTCACCGCTACGAATTCAACAACCAGTACCGCAAGCTGTTCGAAGAGAAAGGGATGGTCTTTTCGGGAACCTCGCCGAACGGCGATCTTGTCGAGATTGTCGAACTGAAGGATCATCGCTGGTTTGTAGCCGTTCAGTTTCATCCTGAACTGAAGTCACGGGTGCAGAAGGCCCATCCTCTCTTTGATGGCTTCGTTCATGCAGCCAAGGAGTATGCCAGGGGCAAGCGCCAGCTCTCCCTTGAGGTCGAACTGCCGAGGTTGAGCGCCTCGGAGATGCAGAGTTAGTCACGAAGGAGCGCCAGAGAGCGCTCCTTCGGCGTTTAAGGAAGAAGAAGACAGTCACGGACGAACACGGACTGACACTGGAAGAGGGGAGAAGGCCCCAGCTCCGGGGGAAGGCAGAGGTCGGCGGGCA
>JAAXWL010000015.1 GCA_013334975.1 Chlorobiaceae bacterium | reverse complement strand
GTCACACGGAGCTTTTTTTAGTGTTAACCTTGTAACTCATTATTTATCATATTTTTACAGAATTCACACCATTCAGTTGCGGTTTTCCGAAAAGCTCCGTGCAAAACCGCGCTCTTTTCGGCTGTCACGCTATAAAATAATAGTCGTTCTCGCTCACTTTTCCCTGCCCGAAAATCTCAATATCGGCCCGGCAGGATTCGCACAAACGATAGAACCGCACGCTGTCCTCCTCTGGCCTGATCAGTCGCAACAACCGGCGTTGCAACTCTCTGTACTGCCGTTCCGTCAGGATGCACTCGAACACGCTGTACTGCACACGGTTGCCATATCCTTCAAGCAGTTTGGCAACTTTGGGCAGGCGTTTGGTATCGCAGATGTCGTACGATATGAGCAAAAACATGCTTCACCTCCTCAGATAAGGAATGTACGGTTGTTCTTTTTTCAGAAACAGGGCGAACTGACCGACCTGAAGGTCCAGGCACCGGCGGTAGCTCACCCGGTATCCGGTTGCCGTATGCGTCGTTTCCCGATGCATCAGGTTCTCGAACTCCCGCAAAAACACCTTCCGGGCGGCATCACTGAGGTAGCATCCCTTGAGAATCCCGTCCTCATCATGCACAATCCTGAACTCACCCGGCCCGATCAGGTGCTTGTTGATGATTCCCAGCACCAGCCCATCGATGATTGTCCTGAACTCTTCGATGAGGTCACTGACCAGCGCAGGATGGACCGGCTTGTCGGCATGAAGAAAGCCGACATAGGGGTGCATCCGGTGAATGCGCACCATCGAGAAGAGGTTGTTGAACAACAGACTGTATCCAAAACTCAGCATGGCGTTGACCGGATCGGGTGGCGGCCTTTTGATTCGATTCCTGAAACAGAAACCCTCTGTTTCGAACAGCTCTTCAAACACACCGAAATATGCCGCAGCCCCACTTCCTTCGTAACCCCGAGCAGCATCAAGCGTACTGGCCTTCTCCAGACCTGCCGTCAATGACTCCAGCTCCCCGATGGCATGAAGCAATGAAGCCGAACTGCTCTCTGGCAAACGTCGCTTGAGCAGCACCATCGAATTGTGCAGCTTGGCCCTGATGAAATGCTTCGAGCAATCGAGAGCGAACCCGTCATCCGTCGAGAGCCTGAACTGGTCGCGTTCAAGCATGATGTTCACATCGTCGGTCGATTCGATCCGGCTGAAATATTCGCCATGCTGTGACAAGAGCACAATGGGGATGCGTTTCATGAGGCAATACCTCAATGCCGGAGGAGTAATCATGCAGGCCCCGAAAATGACGATCTGCCCGACCTTGATCGACTGGATTTCGATCAGTTCCGATTCATCATCGTCGTTGCCCGTTGTCACCCTGAACTGGTCATTGGAAACCCGGAGCACCGAGCCCTGTTCCTGAATGTAGAGCGTGCGGAGAAAAAGAGAGTCCTCACTCATGGTTCTACCCGGTTTTCGGTCAGGCGATACTTTCCGAGACCGAAAGTAGTTCCTTTGCCCATGTGCAGATACTCACCGAGGCGGAACAGTGGATAGTACCGTCCGGTTTTGCCGGTGAAGGTGACGTTGCCCATGATGCCGCCGAGCTGCATCGGCTGCTGCTGGCGCTGTGAGTATCGTGTCCAGTCCAGCCAGCGGGTTTTCGACTCAACAAGACGCACATCACCATCGAAAAGCGGCATGTTGCGGCTGTCGAACGCCTGCGTCTCCGATCTTTCGCCGTAAAGCTGCGACAGCACGAACGCGCGGTGGTAGAGCGACTTGAGCAGAAGCCGGAAATCTCCATCACCCGTAATACCTGTGAGCAGCTCCTGCTCCTGCCGCTTCCATGCCGTCCTGATGCGCAGCGGCGTCAGGAATTCGAGGCTGAGTTCGTGATCACTCGTACCGGCTGATTCAAGAATATCCTTCGATTGCGCAACGGAGACGGGGCCGACGAGATTGCCGTTATCATAGATGTTCCGACCCGCATCATCCTCGACGCTCACTAACCTGAACCGCCCACGCCCTTTTCCGAGACCGAGATTCTCGCCAAGAATCATGAAGGCGTAAATGAAAAACGGCAGCTTGTCGATGGCCGTACCGAACAGGGTAACGCCATACCGGATCGAATCACCCGGTCTGAAGGTATGCTGCCCTGTCATCGGCGGTTCGATCAGGAATGGATGCGGCGCATCAGCCCCGATCCGCAACCGGTCGGCTCTCTCTTGCGACACCTTCGTCTCGAACACCGTGTGGTACGCACATGCCGATTTGAGAATGCAAGGCTCGCACTGCCGATCACGGGAGAGGCATGTCGCCCGCTTGAAAGCATGTCCGAACCCGCCCCGAAGCGCCGAGCCCTTGTAATCCGGCAACTGCACCAGCTCCAGCGGCTCGATCGTGAAACGAAACCGGGCAATACGAAGAGAAGAGAGGGGTGTGTACATCTGTGGTTAATTCTTGAGCAGTGTAAGCTTGACCCAGCCAAGCGGATAAACCGGAAGGTTGTTTTTGATAATGGCCGATCTGGTTGCGGGAAAGGAACTGGTCTCTATACCTAATAACAAATCAAGGTATCGTTCAAACAGCTTGACCGTGCCAAACTCATTACTATCGATTGAGAGTCCGATAGAGTTGTCGAACCAGGTCTTTCCGCCCCCCAAGCGAAGAATCGCTTCATTGGGCTTTAACTCGTCAATACAATCTATAAGATCATGGTAAAAGCCGGTAAAATAGCTGAAGAATTGAATGCCGTTAAGCTTCACAAGCTCACGTTTGCATGACTTTCGAAATATTGTATTGACAATCGGAAACAGTTTCGTAACCGATTGATGATCGAGAAAATCAAAACCGGTTTTGTCAAACGGAGTTGTCATGGAGAGAGAAAACTCTGTCTCAACTGACTTTTCAATGACTTCACTCCATTGAGGAATCTTGGATTGTTGCTGCTTTTTCTTCTTTTCAGAAGGCAAGGCAACACGCTTCATACCCCCAACCATCAGATGTGAAACGTCGATCAGTTCAGAATCGCTTATTCTCAGGTGCCGGAAAACATCACAGTCAATCGAACCGTAACAGGACTGCTCAGGATTCATTTGTTCAAGAGCCTCTTTTGCCTTTTTTTTATCATGATTGTTCACCGCAGCCCTGATTTTGCTGAGTTCTTCTTCACCCTTTTTGTTTTTCAACAACCAATCGACCAGCACCGCCGTCCTGATTGCCCCTTTCAGTGAGCTGCCGGGAATGAAGGGTTTTCCGGCGGTGAAAATAAAGCGGCGAATGTGAGCTTTCTTGCAGTCTCCCTCAATCTTCACAACACGAGCGGTAAAATCATCAATTTTCTGCCCCAATATCTTGGTAATAAAATGGTCAAGCGAGAATGTCGAGCGGTTGTTCTCAAACTGCCGCATCCCTTTCACAAAAGCTTCGACAAACCCCTTGTCGCCCTGCATTGCCGCCTGAAGCTTTTTGGTATCGATGTAAATCAATGAATCACCACGCTGCACATAATCGCAATAGGGCGAAAGGATGTGCTCATCTCCCGCACCGATATGGAGCGGCGAGAGTGTTGTCAGTTTTATTGTATGAGTTGTCAAGGTTTGCCGCATGAGTGTCGTTCAGATTGGAATGGCAAAGTTTCTACCGTTGCGTTTGATTGAACCCGTCTTGGTTTCAGGGGAGAGATCGACTACCCTGCCGCTGATATTATGGCTCATGACGCAGCCTTCCCTGATAAATCTCGCCTGCTTGCGATGCTTTTCGCTCTCCCCTCGCCAGCCAATCGAACCACCTCCACGAACAAACAGCTCGTAGCGGTTCAGCGCATCGAACTCACCTGCATCGGCAGGGGAAAGAACCGATAAACCGAGATATTTTGATGCGTCAGTCTGACACGGTAGAGAGACGGTCACTTCCCGAACTTGCCGGAACTGGCCTTTGCCGGAGGAGCGCTGCCCGCCGACACCTTCGTCGGCCATGATTCGCACTGCCGCAAGAAACTCCTGCCGCTCACTCGGGCTCAGTCCGTCGGCTTCGTACAAAACGCAATACGCCCCCTCGTATTCCACGCCAGCAACGGAAAACGAATGGAACTGCACGGTAGTCTCGTGATATAACCGATCATTGTCCTCAAGAGTAGTATGCACTTTCACTTTAGGACTGGTGGTCAATCTGCGAAAAGAGCGACTTGTGAATTCATCCTGCGTCCCTCCAAGCTCATCTGCCAGATAGAGAAACTCATTGCCGATTGACGGGAAAGCTGCAAAGTCAAGCTCGGACTCCAGCTTCTCTGCATTGAAATGAAGGCTGAACTGCTCAAGCACTTTGAGAGAGAAGTACTTCAGGCTCTTGTAGCGCTTCCGGTCATCGGTCTTGCTGTAGGCCACGACTGGTTTTGGTACAAACAACAGCGACAGCTCCCCCTGTTTCAGCAAAGCGTACAACCCGGAAGAAAACATAAGCCTCCCCGATTCAGCCAGATCAATAAATGTCTTTGCTCCGCTCAATGCGTACTCATAAATATTTGCCAAAGCGGAAAACAGCGTATCGGAGTGCAACAGATCGCTGCTGTCATCCAGTCCGGTTTCCCCGAAGTGAAACTGACCACCATCACCGGGAATCAACAAGAGTGCCTGCATTTTACATCTATTTATCAAGAATTTTTTATACCCTTAATCTCAAGATTACGACGACCATTCCCACTCTTGTAATCATCAACAGAACAGTATTCGTATTTCATACTTTTAAAACCTATCTGCCCATAACCGCGAGAACCACTCCCACCGAGATAATCATCCTGCAGTATTCTCATCGCCTGCATCAATGCGTTGAGATGCATGACCTTCTCAGCTTCGTTAAAAACGTTGTAGATGATTTCAAAATCAAACTCCGCTCCGGTTGGCACTCTTTCAAGCTGTCGAGGATGCTGTGCCGTCCCTGTAATTCTGTTGATTGTATTTTCGGTCTTTATCTCGGTAAAATTCACAAGTTCATCTTCAACCCCTTCATCAGCCGGTTCAATATCGTAAAAATACTTTTGAAAATGTCTGACATCAAGAAATGCATCCCTGACAATTAACCTGGTCAACTGACATTTGGCTGGCAACTTTTGTTCTTCAGTATCTTTTTCGGCCCCTTTTCCAAACAAAAGGTTTATTTTTTCACTATCAACGATCATGCCAACTGGCATATTCAACTCACGTTTTATTGCGAGTGAACCTTCTTCACGAGCTAAAATAGATCGTAATTTACCTTTTAATGAACTTCCTGGAATGTACGGGACTCCCTGATGGGTTTTTATGACGTTCAAATCAACACCCCCGATATCAAGCACCGTCTTTGAACCACCGATATGCAACCCTGTTTTAACAACAATCCTGCCGGATATGAATGCTTTACCAATGAGTTTATGCATTGTCGTTTCCTCCGAAATATTTGTGGTAGGCAATCACCGATTCAAAAAATGACTTGAAATTTTTCAGTTTAGCTTTGTCATCGACTCGAACAGCAAGAAGATCGAGTAAATAAATCAGCGTCCTGAGTTCATCATTATTTGCTCTCCCCGCCACATAGGCAAGCCTCGGCCTGATATGAGGCAAACTGTCCGGGTTGGTTTTCTCCCTTATAAGAGCATAAACATTCCGAAGCTGAGAAGAGGTGATACCTTTTACATGTTTCTCTACATATTCTTTTAAACGATTCACATAATCGTTATAGCCATGCGGCTTTGGGGAAAGAATCATGTTTTCAAAATTTTCCCCAAAAGCAATCAGTATTTCCTCATGAGCTGTTTTTTCGTTCCAGCTTTTCTGATAACCCCCAGAACGCCCACCGCCTGAACGGGAAAAATTACTCTGCATGATTTTCCTGATTTTGGTTTTCAAGACATTTCTGTTTGTATCGTGTTGCCAACTCAGCCCATCGAGCTCCGACAGCGACATACATGGGATTGACTGGCTCTCCTTTAATGGCCTTTTTTACAACCGATTCATATTTATCTATAAGACTTTTAGCCTTCTCTTTTGCCTCATCTTTTCTGATATCACGAAGCATGTAACTCATACGCCACATTTTTTCTCCCACAAGCGGCATATCCCGTAAACGGGAAAGATAAGTCATGTCCTTTGAAGATTCGGCCTTATAGAGCAATTGTGCCCGATCATGCAATTCCGACAACCCTTCGCAACTATGTAAAACCTTATAGATAACTGATCGAGAAACCTTATAAACGCCCGTTTCATCTACAAGTTCAAAAAGACATTTTTTAACATCACAAGCCTCTTTGAACTCCTCCCAACTCAACGTCTCACCGAGCACATTGACCGAGTTTTTATTGAGGCTTCCGTACTTGGCTTCATGCAATCGCTCCTCGGCAAGCACGGCAAATCGCGATACCGGGTAATGCTCATCGACAACCAGCAGACTGGCCGAGAGCGTCAGCGACGGATTGTCGCATACAAAACGCTGAAATTCTTCGTGGATTCTCAAAGCCAGATCAAAAACTTTGTGCCATGCCCCAACCATGAACAGGTCATCACCACCGGAAAAAATCGGATAGATGTAATCCCTGAACTGGTCATCGCGAAGAATGGTGTTCATGTACCCCTCAAAAAACCATTGCAATGATCGCGATAACGACATCATCCGCGAGGGAGTCCTGTACTTTTCATCAAAACCTTCTGAAAAAATCAGGCCGAGGTCATCGACGTCCATTTTCAGAATGCCAAGCTTTTCAGTACCGGTTTCAGCAAAAGCCTTGAAGGCAAGCTGTGAATAGGTTATGATATTGTCTTTTATTATCGGCAGCTTGTTGCCCCGGTCATCCTCATCCTGATACTCCTCTATCAAACGACCACACACCACAACATCCTTCATGAATTGCTCGATGGTCGGTTTCGTCCAAAGAGGCAAATCCTTGACAGCAAATCTGAAATCCGAGTAATTCCCTTCAAAATCAGTGCTATTGAAGAGTGTTGTCTTGCCTTCTGCAACACCGGAAGGAAAATCAACGACATATCCCATCTTCCAGAACAGATTCCTCCAGCAATTGCCCTCCGGTACATCGTTTTCAGGTGCACGTGATACCTGGAAGCTCTTTTCTTTCAGGCATGTTGTAATGTCGGTATAGAGATCACCTTTTTCCGGCGCTTCACTTACCCGACGTTGCTCTTTTGGCTCAAACACATCACCATAGCCTGATTGCCTGAACTTCTGCAACCGGGCAACGTCAAGCGTCTGGTTAACCTCAGCCCATTTCTGGCCGAATTTGTTCATAAAATCTCCAGGAGCCACAACAACAGAGGCAAGGGAAAGGTACAGTTCATCATCAATGAACTCACGACTGAGCAGACTCTGCATAATCTCTATCCGGCACTTGTCGAGCTGAGACTCCCGATATTTCGGAGCGAGAATGTAGAACCGTGCGCCACCGTTGTACAACAGATTGGCTGGTTTCAGGTCGAGATACTCAAGCACCTTTCTTGCGCAAAGATCTGCAAAAAGCTGCACGTAAAATGACCTCGCCTTAAGTGTTTTAGCTGCTCCCTTCGATGGGACGTTAAAAATGAACTTCTGGATACCCGATATATCTCCGCCAATCAAAATGCAAGGCGCAGGTAACGTATCCTGATTCTCGCCACCGGGTCGGTAATCCCTGATAGTCTTTTCTTTATCTTTCCAGTCACCGTGTTGCCATTCATCGTACAAACAAAGCGCTATCGCCGCAGTTACCCTTGAATGATCGAAAAGATTGATGTCTGGCCTGTCAAGTAAAGAGCCCTCTTTTCTGTTGGGAGTCTGTGCCGGTACCGCATTGAAGTATTTCCAGAGTAACGACAAAAACTCATCGTCATCCCGCACCTTGCCGAATGACTCCATGAAATCATCGATGATTGACCTGTATGCCTGATCAGCATATCGTGGGGTTTGTCCGGCAGGAAACAGCGCCTCTTGCAAAATCGAAAGCTTCCTCAGATCATGGTACTCAAGATTAGGAGTATAATCTTCACCGGCCTTTGTCTTCAAACGTATACTTGAAAATATCGATTGAAGCCGTGCCCTTGAATAGGCTACCGGCTCAAGGAACCTGACTTTTTCCCTCTCTTTCGATGCCCAGACATCAGCAATCCGTATCAGATGAATCGGAATGTCTGTTCTGCCAAAATCCTTAACGCCCCTGTCTCTGGGGGCATGGTGGTGCAAAACATAGTCTTCAATATGTGAATCTGATAAAAATGGCTTGCTACGGAAAAGTCTGATGAATGCTGCCGAATACCTCTTGTGAGCATGAATACGCCCTCCGAGCTTGACATAATCTCTCTCTCTTGCTGCACGGGTCCAGGCAGGCAACCTTGCTCGCTGGATAAACTTGCCGACGTCGTGCAGCAAAGCACCAAGATAAAATGAGTCTCTTGCAGCCATAAGCGGTAACACTTCAAATAGTGAAAGAGATGGAGAACAACGGTCAGCTCAGAATACTTGCGGGACAAGAGCCTCAAGAGGTTTTGAAAACACCCTCACTCACGCCTTCAAGGAACAGCGTGGTGAATCATTCTCATTTCATACACGTCAGTTGAGTTGTTCTGAACTCAACGTTGGTCGGTCGTGGCAATCGTCACTGAACATCGTTAATCCGGAACCGTCTCGGAAGGGGCACTGCATAAACCCGACGGCATGGCTTACAGTTTATAGGTACGAAGAATACGCCTGATTTTCAAGTGCTTTATTGGGATTACGCGGCTATTCGCTTTCGATCAATCTGGCAACCGTGCCGCCGCAGTCTGCGCACGTGCCGGACAATATCAGCTCTTTCGTCTCGATTCTGGCTGATTCGATATTGATATACACCGCTTTCCGGCACGATCTGCACCAGACGTTGCTGAGAATCTTTCCCTGTATCGTCGGATCGATTGCATCCCAACGCTTGAGCGCCGCAGGAGTAAAACGCAACCGGTCAGGAATGCGCTTGATCAATTTGTTTCTGTCGTGTGTTTGTAAAGTCTGTTCGATCTGGTTGTCTGCGATTTTACCCGTGCGTGAGGAATATTTGGGCTGGCTGGATCAACGGTTACTTCACGACGACCTGGTGATAGAACCAAATCCATATCTTTCATAGGAACAGCACCAAGCAACACTTCATCCCCCAACACAAGCGCTCCTACGAAGCATGATCTTTTGCCAAAATTGACGTGAACTGGCCCAACGTAAGGAACATTGATGCTGCGGCCATCAGCCACTGAAACTTCACGGGTGGATTCCGTATCGAGTTTGAGCTGAAGAGCAATATGTTCCGGAATACATAACATCAAAGCTCCGGTATCAGCCAGCGCTTATACACGCACAGGCTCCAGATCAGAATCTTTTGGATTGCTCAGCTCTATCTCTGCAAATACATCTCCCATTTGATGTATCCTCCTTTTCTTTTCTGCAACATATAAGCGATAACGCTGCAAATCACCCACACGGTTTTTCATTATTAAGTACTTCTCTCCCATTGGAAACGACAAAGACGAAGCCCGCTCAACACTCGCCACCGCCCGTGCTGCATACTCACTGCCGCACCATGCATCAAGAAGCTCCTCAGCAACAAGCTCCAGTCCGGAATCAACCACAACACGACACTCATTGGCATTCAGAGTCAAGGGTTACTTTTCTTTTAATGTAACAGTTCGCAACTCTTTTCCCGCCCTCCAAAAGGATGGGCGGTATCATACATGCTGAACCTTCGAGCAATAACGCGGCATCGCCTTAACCACGAAGTTCAGAAGATGTGAATCCGTTGGCTTCATTTGCGGAGCTGGGGCTCCGCGCTCCCAGGGTTGGCGCGCCCAAGGTTAACGCACCCATAGCTCTCCCCTTCTTCCCCCTTTCGTCCTTTCTTCCACTCTTCCCCGCCAAAACGCAAAAAAGCGCCGGAACATCAACAGCTCCGGCGCTTTAGCAAACCCAAAATCTCCGGCTTTATCGTATCGATTCGAGGAATCGCTCGGCTTCAATGGCGGCCATGCAGCCGGTGCCGACGGCCGTTACTGCCTGGCGGTAGACGAAGTCCTGAACGTCGCCGCAGGCGTAGACACCTTTGACGCTGGTTTCGGATGAGTGCCCTTTGGTAAGGATGTAGCCGTAATCATCCATGTCGAGCTGGCCCCTGAAGAGTTTGGCGTTCGGTTCGTGGCCGATGGCCATGAAAACGCCGTCACAGGCGTGCTCGGTGAGTTCGCCGGTCTTGACGTTTTTGAGCCTGATGCCGGTCACCTTCATGTCGTCGCCGAGAATCTCGTCTACGGTCTGGTTGAGCATGGTGGTGATCTTCTCGTTCTTGCTCGCTCTGAGACTCATGATCTTTGATGCCCTGAACTCTTCGCGACGATGAATGAGCACCACTTCGGATGCGAATTTGGTGAGATAGAGCGCCTCTTCCATGGCCGTATCCCCTCCGCCAACAACGAAGACCCGGCAGTTGCGGAAAAAGAATCCGTCGCAGGTGGCACATGCCGACACACCACGTCCGCGATAGCGTTCTTCAGATTCGATTCCGAGCCATTTGGCGTTGGCGCCGGTGGCGATGATCAGCGTTCTGGCGAGAATCTCCTGGCCACTGTCGAGCGTGAGGCTGAAGGGACTGCGGGACACATCGGCTTCGGAAACGCTGCCGTAAACGAACTCGACGCCGAATCGCGCTGCCTGCTCACGCATTCTGCTCATGAGTTCCGGGCCCGGAATGCCCTGGGGAAAGCCGGGAAAGTTCTCGATGTCCGTGGTGATCATGAGCTGTCCCCCTGGCTGGTGCCCTTCGATGATCAGAGGCTTGAGATTGGCTCGTCCGGTATAGATTGCAGAGGTATAACCGGCAGGACCGGTACCGATAATGACAACATCCCTGATTTCTTTATCCATCGTTTGTCTCCAGGAGGTAGGGTTGGGGCACAAAACCATCCCGGCAGGTGCCGGGACAGAAAAGAATAAAAAAAGGAAAAAAGATCAGCCGATCTGATCGTCGATTTTTTTGGCAATCACGTTCTTGGCCAGGGCGCCTACCATCTGGTCAACGACCTTTCCATCCTTGATGATCAGCATGGTGGGAATGCTGCGAATTCCATATTTTGCTGCTGTGTTCGGGTTATCATCGACATTGAGCTTCGAAATGATGGCGCGCCCTTCATACTGTGCGGCAAGCTCCTCGATAACCGGGCCGAGCATCATGCAGGGTCCACACCAGGAGGCCCAGAAATCAACCAGAGCCACTTTGTCCGAATCGAGAATTGATGCCTGGAAATTAGCGTCAGTAGCCGTAAAATATTTTCCGCTCATAGGTAGATAACGATAAGGGTTAACAATTGATAAGAGCAACGAATTCACTCTACGTCAATATACTTGAATAAATATCAAGTTGGCAACAGTTGCGAACGATTCTATCCGGATATTTTCACATTATCGGGCCCAAGAATCTCTTCGAGCTGCTCAAGTGTTTCATCGTCAGCTTCTATCGGAGTGTTGCGGGCAAAAATCTTCAGGGTCTCAATGCATGAGCCAATAGTGGCCCGCAGCTCGAAATCGACCGGCGTTCCGCCTTTGTTTTTTTCGAAAAGCTGGTGCACCTGTTTGAGCTTTTCAAGCTGTATTGCGTCATCGGCATCGATTCTGAGCACCACTTTTTTAACCATCCCCGAGCGCACCTTTTTGAGCGGCATCACTTCCCGCACCAGAAGCTTGAGGATTCCGTCTTTGGCTTCAGCCTCGACTCCGAGCATGACGGCCTCATCGGCCTGGAGCATGTGGCGGTACTGTTCGTAGACGCTGGCAAAAACCGTAAAATCCGCTTTTCCGGTAAAGTCTTCGATGATACCGAAAAGCATCTGCTTGCCTTTTCTGTCCTGATAGGGTTTGACCGACACAATCACCCCAATCACTTTGTAAAGTCGTGACGGAGTGACCACGCGCTGGTCGAGCGTCAGGTTTGCGAATGCTTCCCAGTCACGTCGGTAGCGGTCAAGAGGGTGATGGCTGAGATAGAAGCCTACCAGCTTTTTTTCGTGCTGGAGCTTTTCGTTTTCCGGCATCGGCTCTGCATTGTCCATATCCGGATAGTGTACTCCGGCTGAACCATCAGTGACGTCATCGTTGAAAAAGCCTCCCTGACCAAGCGTGACCGCTTTATTCTGTATCTGGCCAAACCTGATCGCCTTGTCAACGTTGGCAATCAACTTTGCCCGGTTTGGATCGATCTCGTCGAGCGCTCCGGCCAGAATGAGGGATTCGAGCGCTTTGCGGTTCATGGCCCGAAGATCCACCGAGGTGGTCAGGTCGAACAGGTTGACAAAGGGTTTGCTGTTCCTGCGTAACCTGGCAGCCACGACCGCCCTGGCTCCCCCGCCCACCTGCTTGATGGCACTCAGCCCTACGCGGATGCAGGAGCGTCCTTTGTGCTCGTCAACCGAGAAAAGGGCGTCGCTGTTGTTGATGGAGGGTGGCAGGGTAAAGATGCCGAACCCTTTGGCTTCATCGGTCAGGTGCTTCATGCGTTCAGTGTCACCGATCTCGCTGTTCAGGATCGCGGTGACAAACTCGATGGTGTAGTGTGCCTTGAGGTAGCCTGTCCAGTAGGCCAGCACGCCGTATGCCGCCGAATGGCTCTTGTTGAAACCGTACCCGGCAAACTCGGCCATCAGGTCGAATATCCTTGTGGCCAGCGCCTGGTTGACCTTGATGCTGACCGCTCCTTCAACGAACTCGTCCTTGAACTTCTGCATCAGACTGGCATCTTTCTTGCCCATTGCCTTGCGGAGGTTATCGGCCTTGGCGAGCGAAAAGCGGCCCATAACCTGCGATATCTGCATCACCTGCTCCTGGTAGACGATTACTCCGTAGGTCTCCTTGAGGATCTCTTCGAGCATGGGGTGCATGTAGTCGATCTCCTCTCGACCGTGCTTGCGATCGACGAACAGATCGACGGCGTTACGATCCTTGTCGATCTCGGCATTGAGTGCACCGGGACGGTACAGGGCGCTCATGGCGATGATGTCTCCGATCTGCGTCGGTTGCAGACGGGTCATGTAGCTCTGCATTCCGGAGGACTCGAACTGAAAAATGCCGGCCATCTTGCCTTCCTGAAAGATCCGGAAGGTCTGGCGGTCATCCATGGGCACTTTTTCGAGATCGATGTCGATGCTGTGTCGCTTTCTGATGAGCCGCAGGGTTTCATCGATCACGGCGAGGGTTTCAAGGCCGAGGTAGTCGATCTTGAGCAGACCGGCCTGTTCTATGCAGTTTTTGTCGAACTGGGTTACCACCTGCTTCTCGTCGATACCATCGGATGCCTTGCCGGAGGTGCCGTCGATATCGTTCTGATCGAACTCGTCGGCATACTTGCGCTCTTCGGTCTCGATCTTGTTGGAAACGTAGAGTGGCACCTGCTCTTCGAGTGCTCCATTGGTGATGACCACCGCACCGGCGTGCATGGAAACGTTGCGCGCGCGGCCCTCCATCGCCCTGGCATACTGCATGAGCTCCTGGTACTGCGAGTCGGTTTCCGTCAACCGTTTCAGCTCCCTGACCTCCCTGAAAGCATCTTCGAGAGTGGTGCCGGGCTTCGTGGGCACCAGTTTGGCGAGCTGGTCGACCGCCTTGAGCGGTACATCGAGCACACGACCGGCATCACGAATAGCCGCTTTGGCGCCGAGGGTGCCAATGGCAACGACTTTGGCCACGCTATCCTGGCCATACTTCTCCACCGTGTATTCGAGCACCTTCTGCTTGCCGACCGGAGTGAAATCGATGTCGATATCGGGCATTGAAACGCGCTCGGGATTGAGAAAGCGCTCGAAAAGCAGCTTGTATCTGAGCGGATCGATCCGGGTGATGCCCGTCAGGTAGGCGATGATGCTGCCGGCAGCCGATCCCCTGCCGGGGCCGACCGAATAGCCCATCGAGCGTGATGCGGCAATCAGATCGCTGACAATCAGGAAGTAGGAGCTGTAGCCCATCTTTTCGATCACTCCGAACTCCAGTTCGATGCGTGCACTGACCTCCTCCGGAATGGAGCCATCGGGATTGGCGTATTTCTCCTTTGCCCCCTCCCAGGTCAGGTGCCTGAGATACTCCTTTTCGCTGGTGAACCCCTCCGGAATCGGAAAATGGGGCAGCCGGGGCTCCTGATAACTGAAGCGGAAGGTGCACCCATCGGCAATCCGCACCGTGTGGTCGAGTTCACCGTGGGCGTTGTCAAACAGTGCGGCCATCTCATCCGCTGTCTTGAAGAAGTTCTCCTGCCCCGACAGGCACTGCAAATTCTGACTGCTCAGCCGCTCTTTGGTGCGGTTGGCAATCATGGCCCGATAGCAACCGGCGTCCCGTCTTTCGAGATAGTGGACGTTGTTGGTGGCTACGAGCGGGATCGAGAGTGATTCTGCAAGGCGAATCGTTGCTGGCACCAGTTGCTCATCATAGGGCATACCGTGCTTCTGTACTTCAAGGTAGAAGTGCTCACCATACAGGGAGCGGTAATAGTCGGCAAGTCGTGCGGCTTCACGCTCGTCGCCACATAGAATGGCACGACCGATCAGGCCGGCATGGGCAGCCGACAGACAGGTCAGCCCCTCCCGGCACTCCTCCAGTACCGCGCGTTCGACATGCGGAATGGCGTTCTGAAACCCCTCCCTGGCCGCCCTCGACAGCAGAATGCACATGTTCCGGTACCCTGCTTCGTTCTGGATCAAGAGCACCAGGGTAGCTGGACGCCCCCCGTCGCGAGCATCGGTGCCGGCAAGAAAAATCTCCGCCCCCATGATCAGCTTCACCTCAGCCTTGCGGGCATGGCCGAAGAGTTCCGGCATATTGAACATGGCTCCGTAGTCAGTGACGGCCACAGACTTCATGCCCTGTTTACGACAGGCCGCGAAAAGCTCGCCCGGAAAAATCGGGCTGCTCTGCATCGAATAGTGGGTATGGGTGTGAAGATGAACGAACTCCAAGGCGCCTTGATTTTCTGGTTGCAATCGCAGAACCTCTGGCCGGATGCTCTGTCATCCGGCCAGAAGTTCAACAGTCATAATAACCAATCGAATTGTTCCTGCAACCAGAAAATCTATGCTCTGGCGGAAGGCTCAGACTGCAACCGCCGCGCCATTGACTGCAAAAGCCTGAGATGCCGGGTGCCGGGCATAGGCGGAAGAGATGATGTTCCGGTAGAGCCTTTCATACTTTTCGGTCATGTGCTCCAGAGTAAATCGCTGTTCGAATTCCCGCCTGCACGCAGCCCTTGAGATGGTATCGATATTCTGGATCGCATTGATGAAATCCTGCCGGTTGTCACAGACAAATCCACTGACACCATGAGTGATTACCTCCGAGGCGGAACCGCATCGACGAACGATGACCGGTGTGCCGCAGGCAAGAGCCTCTATCATGACCAGGCCGAACGGTTCAGGCCAGTCTATGGGATTGAGCAGACCACACGCATTTCTGAGCAACTCACTTTTTCTGATGTCGTCAACCTCACCGACATACTCGATGTAGGGACTGTCAAGAAGCGGCTCGACGTACTCCTTGAAGTAGAGCCTGTCAGCCGGGTCGATCTTGGCTGCCAGCTTCAGATGGATTTTGCACTCCCTGGCCAGCATGATCGCCTGATCTGGCCGCTTCTCCTCTGAAAAACGACCAAGGAAAAGGAAATAGCGTTCGGGATCCGGATTATAACTGAACAGGTTTTCCGGATAGCCATGATAGACGGTGCCCGCCCAGTTGAGAGCAGGCGCCGGCGCTCTCTGGGAGTCGCTGATCGAAACATAATCCAGAGCAGAGTAGCGCTTGAGAATGTCGGCATAATCCGGCACATCCAGCCGACCATGCATGGTCATGATTGTCGGGATACGGGAACGAACGGCATAGGGCAGAGTGAGGTACTCAAGATGGGAATGAATGATATCGAACTGCCCCGCCATCTCTTCATAGACCTTCGACAGCATCAGCATGTGCATGAAGATGGTCGAATGAGCCTTACTTCCAAGCCGAAGACTTTCGCTTACCGGGGCCACCAGTCGTGCACTGGTTACCGAGTCTCCGGAAGCAAAAAGCGTTACCTCATGACCGCTCTTGACTAATCCTTCGGTAAGGTAGTAGACCACTCTTTCCGTGCCGCCGTACTTGAGTGGAGGAACACTTTCAATGAGAGGCGCGATCTGCGCTATTCTAAGCTTTTTCATAAACATGGTCTCCTCGTGATCTTGTTGGACAATAACTCAGGGTGTAGGATACATTGGTCATAAGCTTGCTGGTATTACCGTACAGGGTACATGGCAGGCTCATCTCAGTCTCGGCATCGATCCGTATCGACACCTCCTTATGAGTGATTTCAAGCGACACCAGTCGCTCACGCCATCTGACCCTGAATGAGAGTCGTTCCCATTTCCGGGGCAACCAGGGATTGAGCACAATACGGTCACTCTTGAGCAAGAGACCGGCGAAGCCATGGATAACCGTTTGCCAGCTCCCTCCTACCGCGGCTGCATGGATACCGAGTTCCGTGTTGTTATGCAGATTTTCAAGATCGAAAAGAGCCGTTTTCATGAAGTACCGGTAAGCATTGACACGCTCTGAAACGGCAAGACCCATCATGGCATGGACGCAGTGGCTCAGGGAGGATTTGTGGGTAGTACGCTGTTCATAATAGTTATAATTGGCTCTCTTCTCCGCAAAGCTGAATGCGTGCGGAAAAAGCACCATCAGCAGCAGTACATCAGCCTGCTTGATCAGTTGCGTACGCCCAATGTTTCGGTAGTTCACTCCGGGAGGAAACACCGGATGACCTAAACGATCGTTACGCAGAATCACATGATCCTTCAGGGAAAAGTAACCTTCGAACTGCTCGACAACCCCCGTCGCACCATCCCGGGTAAACTTGAGATTCCTGCTGATATCAAGCCACCGGCCCGGTTCATCCCCTTCAAGCGATATCTTTTCTGCAAGCTCCCGGAACTCCTCCGGATTACTCTTGCCCAAATGTTTGCACAGCATGGCTGCAAGCCGTAAATGCCAACTGACTAAATAGTTAGTATAAGCGTTGTTGTTGATGTGCTCATGAAATTCATCGGGGCCGATAACGGTTCGTATCTGGTAAAGACCATCCGCAAAAACCACCCGGCTTGCCCAGAACCGCGCAGTGAGAAGTATCATTTCCGTAGCGTATTTCAACAGAAACTCATGATCACCAGTCACCCTGAAATAGCGCTCGACACCGTAGATGACATCAGAAACAATATGATCCTCTTCGATTCCCGTATAGATGAACCTGATGGTCTTTTCAAGCTTTGACGCGAAACGTGGCGTGACATCCTCCCCTGTTGTGGCCGACTCCCAGGCGAACCTTGCTCCCTTGCACCCTATCTTTTCGGCGTTCCTGCACGCCCCCGGCAGCGTATTATAGCGATACATCAAAATGTTACGCGCCATTGACGGGAAATTGTAAATGTAGAAGGGAAGAATAAAGATTTCGGTATCCCAGAATACATGGCCCATATAGCCTTCAGAGCTGAGAAATTTGGCCCCGATGGGCCCCGGCCGGGAGGGGGCGTTGATAAGCAGTTGGTAAATATTGTAGCGAAACGCCTGTTGGGCGACATCGTCACCGTCGATACGCACATCGGCCTGCTCCCAGAGGCGGTTCCATGCGTCGATATGCCTCTTGATCTCCGCTGTCGATCCAATACGGACAAAGTCCCTGAGATTGCAGATTGACTCCCTGAACATGCCGCGGGCAGGAGGCGTCGCAAAATCGCGACTGGTCATGACGACGGCAAGTTTCTCAAAAACACAGGAGATCCCTTTCGAAGCTTCGATAGTAATTTCGCTGGTGAACTTCTCGCCATAGATCCTCGGTTCCCAGTGCAGCATCCTGCCGAAACCGGAGACCATTTTCCATGAAGCGGACTCGGCAATGCGGATACCCTGTTCGCGGGTCTTCATTTCGAGATACATGAAGTGCCTGCCGTGCTCGATTCTTTCGAGTTGCAAATGCTTGTACTGCTCCCTGGGAAAATAGCCCCGATTGGTAACCTCACCATTGAGACCGGAAAGAACCCGTAGTGCGCCGGAAAAATTTTTCGGGGTGATTATTACCCGCATGTAACCCCTGTGGGGATCGTGCATGAAAGCCAGGCGGGTGGTTTCGAGGGTCAATATTTTACCCTGCTGGTTCCTGAAGGTGGTCCGGCGGTGAAGAAGACCTTTCTTCATGTCGAGGATCTGTTCGTGCGCAAGGGCATCACAGCATGAAAGGCAGAACTTGCTGTCTTCATGCCATACCGATACGTCGGTCCACATCGGACATTTGACCAGTTCCTCAACGTCGGATTCCGACTTGTCGTAAATTCCCGAAAGATACATACCACCAGCATTCCCCTGCGGCAACTCTTCAAGGCTACCCCTGATGTTGAGATAACCATTACCGATAGTCAGAAGGGTCTCGTTGAGCTGAATGGCTTTCGAGCCTTTACGGAACCCTTTTTTCCTCAGAAGCCACTCTTCGGATGAGAGTTCGAAAAGAATATCAGTTTCAGGTACCTGTGGTACCGTGTATGACAAAGAGCTGCTGGACATGATTCCTCCCCGGACAGGAAGCCCGGTGTTGTGCTGGCAGAACAAACATTCAGCCAGCAATGACTCGAAAATGGCAAAGGGAACCTGCCATTACGAACTGCAGCGTCCAGAAGCCTATACACTTTATATAACAAAGGTTATAGAGCAATAAGTTCACCTGTACAACACAATAAATTCCCCCTGAAGAAGAGGCCATACAATCGGCAAGACACAAATGTTGTAACAGCGGTTGTGCCTCCTTGTGGTTTGAGGCTGTTTTTTCTTACTTTGCAAAAACATAACCGGTTTCGATAACCCCTCAAGGCAAGAGTGACATTGGAGCAAAACATTTATAAACAGTGCCCTGTATGCGGGTTTCCCCTGACACAGGAGAATGCGATCTGCCCGAGATGCGGCAACGACATTCTGGAAGACATCAACACGCTCGACGAGCAGAATCTCGAAAAGCACTACCGTATCATCGAAGACAAGCGAGCCGACTGGTATATCCGGTGCCTTGCAGAGAATCTTGACACCGGCAGATCACCGGTCATCACCTTTTCGCAGGAACATACCGCCCCGATGCACGAGGACTTCAAGAGCCGTCTCTCTCCGGCTGAGCAGGAGGCGCTTGCCGCTTCGAGAGCCGTGCTGCTGCGTGACCCCCAGAAAAGGCACAATTGGTTCAGAGCACTGGGACAAGACTGGAAGGAGGTGGTAAGGCACACGCTGAAATTACAGAGAGAGCCCACCGATACGGAGTTGCTCGACTTCCTGAACACCACGAGCATACGGTGCGACAACATGCGGGTTCACAATCTCGTGCCGGTCAGTCTCCTGGAAAACCTCCAGCAGCTCCGATGCGACGAAACCCCGATCGAGAGCCTCGAACCACTCCGGCACCTCAGGCGTCTCAAGCGACTCTATGCTTTCGACTGCGATTTCATCTCTCTGGATCCTCTGCGCGATATTCTGTCGTTAAAACTCATCTGGGTTTCAAGTACCGAAATCAGCGATCTCGAACCAATCAACGCTCTGGTCAATCTCGAGGAACTCTACTGTTCGGAGACCCTCATCAGTGATCTCTCACCCGTCGCCAGGCTCATCAATCTGGAAAAGCTCAGTTGTTACAAGACCGAGATCGATTCGATAGAACCGCTCCGCGATCTGGAAAACCTGATTGAGCTGGGTATCAACAGCACCCGCATCAGCTCCCTCGATCCGCTCTCACGGCTCGATAAGCTCGAATATCTCAGGTGCAGCCGTACCGGAATCACCAGCCTCGAACCGTTGAGACATCTTGTATCCCTCAAGGAGCTGAGCATCGAAGAGACCGGAATCGCTCAACTCGAACCCCTTTCGGCCCTTTTCGAGCTGGAGGAGCTGATCATCACCAATACCCATGTCGAATCGATTGCTCCACTGATGCCACTGAAGAATCTTGAAAAGCTTGAACTCTCAGCCGGCAGAATACCACAATCCGAAATTGACCGTTTCATGCAATTCCATCCGGCCTGCGACGTGGTGATCAAAGCGTGAGATAGCTGTTGGAAATAATCAGAAAGGGGATGATGGCTTGTTTGAAATGCCATCATCCCCTTTTCTGATTTCTTCCCCCCCGCCCCCGGTTTAAAACCGGGGCAACGTAAAGAGGAAAGAAGAGTTAAATGTCCGCCGGGTTAAAACCCGGCTGAATGTGGTAGTGGTGCGTCAACGGCAAATGGTCGGAATATATTTTTTCATCAAAATCGGTATTCAAATCGGTATCGGTATCGAGTTCCACTTGGAAGAAGCTGATTATAACTCACCTGTTTTTTTTGGTTTATTGTGATAACCATTTGATAATTATATAGATACAGGCAACAGGACTTTCTGTATTCACAAAAAAAATCGATTTTAATACCGATTTCGATTTCGATAAAATCAACGGCTTTTTATTCACTAACGCCAGCTTGCCAGATTGGGCCGAAGGCTCAACGAGATATTAAGCTCTAAAATCTTTTGGAAATATCAATGCGGGGGAATGAGACAGAAATGCAATGATTTCTTTTAACGCAAAGGCAACTTCTTCGGCTTGCAGAGATTTTTCTTCTTTTTCGATACCCGTGCACAATTCTTGCAAATTTGCTTTGGCTTTGAAACCACCTCAGCAATGGTCGCAAGGTTTTCTTCGATTTCTTTCTTGCCAAGCTGGCAGAGTTTTTGATCTGGTTTCATGTTGAAAGTTTAGCTCTTATCTTCTGCTGGTTGGAATCGTAATTGAATGGCGGTTTCGACCGGTCGGAACCGCCCCCCTGTCAAAGAATGGCTGACGGGTCACCCGATAGACCTACGTGGCGAGATAATGCGCTACACCAAATCGCCAAGATCGGGCCAACCGATGACCTTTACACCGCTGCGCTCGCAGGACTCATCTCCTCCGTAGATCAGCCAGGGCGACTCTGCGTCTCCGTTTGCGAATCGTCCTGCTCGTTGACCGGCTTTGATATAATCTGACGTGACTGTGCTTCCTGACTTGATCTCGACTGGTTGGAGCTTTACGCCGGTTTCAAAGACGAGATCGGCTTCAACGCCGTTGTTGTCGCGCCAGAAGTAGAGGTCAGGCGAGACTCCCCTGTTGTAGCGCCCCTTGATGAATTCGCTGACGACAAGCGATTCGAACAGAGCGCCACGGAGTGGGTGCAGGGCGAGCGTTTCGGGGGAGCGGATGCCGAGCAGCCGCAGGCAAGACCAACATCGAGAAAGTAGAGTTTCGGAGACTTGACTAACCGTTTGCCGAAGTTTCGATAATAGGGCGGTAACAAATGCACCAGATAACTCGATTCGAGCACCGAAAGCCAGGAACGCGCCGTTGAATGTGAAATTCCAGCCTCTCCCGCCAGAGTGCTGAGGTTGAGCAACTGTCCGTTTCTGCCGGCGCACAGACGCAGAAATCGCTGGAATACCGACAAATCCTGAAACTTCAGCACCTGCCGAACGTCACGCTCGACGTAGGTCGCCACATAGCTGGCAAACCAGTCCTCCGGTGCAAGCGGACGAGAATAGATGGGGCCGGGTAGCCCCCGGTGATAATCAACGTATCGAGAGAGAAACATTGCTCCTTCAATCCCGGAATCTCAGAAAGCGATAACGGTAAAAGATGCGTCATGCCAGCTCTTCCGGCCAGCGCTGAGCCTCATCAAAAACGGCTCCGTTTTCAAAACGCCTGAGAAATCCTTTCGGATCCTCGATGGCAAAAGCCCGTTCATCCGGATTTTCGAGACTGACGTATGGTTTATCGGAAAAAACCGCTCTCGACAGGGTGGTTTTACCCGACTGACGCGGCCCGGTCATGACAATAACCGGAAACGAGCCAGCCAACCGTAAAAGGGTAGATGTTAAACGACGTTCTATTATAACGAAAAATATACAAATTTAAGATCATTTCGTCAATTTGTATGAAAAACACTGTTTTCTGACGTCCACCCCTGGGAACGCCAAGCTCCAGCTTGGCATCCGTCCCGAACTTTTTCGGGACAGCATCTTCTCTCTTTATATGTAGAAATGTGAACGCAGACTTGCTTCCCTGATTTGCTTGAATGATCCGGAGCCGTTGGCTCAATGTGCCGAGCTGGAGCTCCGCGCTCCCAGGTTTCGCCATCTCACTGAACAAACAGTGAACTGTAGATGCAGATCTGTGTGTCTGGCCTGATATGGTGAGGTTTGGGGAAGGGCGAACACACCTGTCCACCCGATCTTCGGGTGGACAGGTGATGTGTTTCAACGCTAAATCCGCATAAATCTGTTGCCAAAGTGCACACCATGCCATAAATTAGTCTCATGAAACTGATAAACTGGAATAGAGAGAAGAACGAGTGGCTGAGAAAAAACAGAGGTATCTGTTTTGAGGATATTCTTTTTTATATGGATAGTGAGTGCCTGATAGACGATGTTGAACATCCAAATCAGGAAAAATATGGTGGACAAAGAATGATGGTTTTGAATATCGATAACTATATCCACCTTGTTCCTTATGTAGAAACGGTTGATGAAATTTTTCTGAAAACGATTATTCCAAGCAGAAAAGCGACAAAAGAATATCTGGAGAGTAAAAAATGAATCATTTTGATACTGATGAAAAAGAGTTGCTGGATTCTTTTGAACGAAATGAATGGCATTCTGTTAAAGACCTGAAACAGCGAAAGCTGGAACTTGAAGACGCAGCGCGTGCTACCATCCGAAAAGACAAACGGGTAAATATCCGTATTTCTGAGCGCGACCTGAAAGAACTACAGAAAATCGCCCTGAGAGAAGGCTTGCCGTACCAGACGTTGATTTCGAGTATTTTGCATAAATTCGTAAACAAGGCTTAAACAGAGTGAATGGAAAATGGATATATATTTGGCAAATAGAGGGATTTATAAATTCTGCCATCTACAAATTTCTATTGAGTATCAACATCTCGTATCATTGAGTCTTAACAGGAGTATCACCCGCGATGAGCCACGCGAACCTATCAAATCAGAAAAGCTCACACAAATATTAGCGCATAATCAGAAAAGAAACTACTGTCGCGTCAACGGAAAATAGTCGCAATTATCTTTATCATCAAAATCAGTATCCAAATCGGTATCGGTATCGAGTTCCACTTAAAAATGCTAAAGAAAAACTCACTGCAGAATAGTGACTTATTGTGATAACTATTTTATAATTAAATAAATAAAATCAGAGACCGGTTTTCTGTTTTCACAATAAATAATCGATTTCGATACCGATACCGATTTCGATTTGGATAAAATAAGGGCTCCTGAATATACGTCAGCTTAAGGGTGATATAACACTACTGCCATGATTGGCGGGGCATAAAAAAAGGGCAGACACACAGGTCTGCCCCTACAGAGAAATCCCGAAACATACGAGATGTTAACCACGTATCACTCGATGTACAGCAGCGGCTGGTTGGCGCCGACGGTGTCTCCGGGCTTGAAGAGGACAACCGTGACGATTCCCGAAACGGGCGATTTGACCGGGGACTCCATCTTCATGGCCTCCATGACCGCGACCTCCTGGCCTGCGGTCACCTTCTGACCGGCTTCAACCTCCATTTTGAAAACCGTGCCGGGCATCGATGGCATGACCGGTGTGCCTCGGTGCTGCTGGACGATAGCCGGAGCCACGGCCATAGGCATCACAAAGGGCTGGGCTCCAGGCACAACCGACTGGGCCATGGCCACGCCATCGGCAATCACCACATTAAAGGATTTGCCATCAACCATGACGAGATAGTTACCCGACAACCCGCGTGAGGCAGGCCTGATAAGCTCCTGCAAACGATCCTGCAGGGAGTTGCCGTGAGAGGTGACTTTCAGCTCTTCTTCATCCTTTTTGGCTTCTGTCTCGGCCTTGATGTCAGCCTTGTAGCGAATGCCGTTGGGCTGGTCGCCCTTGAGGAAAGCGATGCCTTTGGCACCACAGGTCGCGGCAATAAAAATATTTTCGTCAGTTACCGGAAGATGCGCCTCTTCGAGCAGCTTCGTGTTATGCTCGATACCGAGATCAGGGTTGCGATCGTTGATGTCGTGAACATCCTGCACGGTTGGCTCCAGTCCGAGCTGTTCGGCAGCGAGCTGCACCACCTCGGGGTCGGGAGTGGCTGGCGTTTTACCGAAATAGCCGAGCACCATCCGTCCGTAACCATCGACGATCTTCTTCCAGGGGCCCTGCACGGTGTTGGCGAAGGCCTGCTGGAAATAGAACTGGGATACCGGGGTAACCGAAGCGCCGAAACCGCCTTTGGCCACCACCTCGCGCATGTTGCGAATCACCTCAGGGAAAAAATGCAGGGTATCGTGATCACGCATCATCTGCGTATTGGCCGTCAGAGCGCCGCCCGGCATAGGCGAGAACGGTATGACGGGGTTAACCTCCTTGGCTTCCGGCGGCATGTAATATTTGTCCATGTGCTCGATGAACATCGCCTCGACGTTGAGGTACTTCTCGTGGTCGATGTCGAGCGTGTAGTCGGTGCCGCGCAGGCGGTGCCACATGGTGAGGATGTCCACCTCGGCCGTGCCGCCGCTGACCGGCGCCATGGCCAGGTCGATGATGTCGATGCCTGCTTCGATGGCGGCATAGTTGCAGGCTACACCCATGCCGGCGGTATCGTGGGTATGGAATTCAAGCACCGTGCCTTCGGGCAGCATATTCCTGGCTCCTTTGACCGTCTCGTAGACAACCGCAGGAGTGGTGGTGCCGGAAGCATCCTTGAATGCCACACTGTCGAAAGGAATGCCTGCGTCAAGAATCTCCCTGAGCTTGTCGAGGTAGAACTGATGGGTATGGCAATAGGACTCGTTCAGGCCCGGCGGAAGCCCCATCAGGGCAACCACAACCTGGTGCTTCAGCCCCGCATTGACGATGCACTGGCCTGACCAGGCAAGGTTGCGCACATCCATGAGGGCATCGAAGTTGCGGATGGTACTGATACCGTGCTTTTTGAAGAGCCTGGCATGAAGATCGATGATGTCACGCGACTGCGAAACAAGGCCGACGACGTTAGCGCCCCTTGAAAGGGTCTGAAGATTGATATCCGGCCCTACCACACGACGACAGGCATCCATCATGTCGAAGGCATCCTCCTGACAATAAAAATAGAGACTCTGGAAGCGAGCTCCACCGCCGACCTCGAAGTTATCGGTTCCCGCCTCGACTGCCGCTTCGAGCACCGGCAGGAAATCCTCGGTTTTGACCCTTGCTCCGTAACATGACTGAAAACCGTCACGGAAAGAGACATCCATAAACCGTATTTTTTTCATAAAACGCTTTCGTTGGTTATTTACTGATCCTCTGCAACCGCCGCATCAATCCATCACCCGGATCAGACGTAGCGGCTGACTCTTCCTTTTCCCGGAAAGCTGCCGGCTCTCACTCCTTAGCGCTCCCGAGGGTTTCGAGAATGCTGAAGGAGTCTTCATAGACCTGCTGGTGGAGGCTGTTGCCATGAGCGTCCATCGTAACGATGCACGGGAATGCCTTTGCCTGCAAGTGCCACATCGCCTCCGGCACCCCCATCTCTTCAAGAAAATCGACGCCGGTCACCTTTTCGATGCACCGTGCATAATACTGAGCCGCACCTCCGATGGCGTTCAGATAGACCGCACCGTGTTTCTGGAGGCCTGCCAGCGTTTTCGGACCCATACCCCCCTTGCCGATCACGGCACGAAGACCGAGCTTTTCGATTACATCAGCCTGGTATGGCTCCTCGCGAATCGAGGTGGTCGGGCCTGCCGCATTGACGGTATATTCGCCCGCTTCGTTCCTGAGCATCACCGGGCCGCAATGGTAAATGATGCCTCCACGGGTATCGAGCCCTTCGGGAAGATCGTGATGCATCACGTAGTGGTGGAAGGCATCACGTCCAGTGTGCATTTCACCCTCGACAATGACGATGTCGCCAACGCTGAGCGACCTGATGGTCTCTTCGCTTATCGGAGCCCTGAGCACCACCTCATTGCCAGTCAGCGGTATGCCTGCGCCTCTGGACATGCGCTTGATCTCGCCGGGATAGCGGTACTGCCACTCGGTGATGGCGCCTTCGGCAGGATCGACCAGAACGCCAAGCCTGCGATAGGCCCAGCAGTTGTAGGCAACCGATACGAAAAAGCTGGCCGGTACACGATGCGATTTGCCGATCTTGCAGCCAAGCAGCGTCACCTGCCCGACAAAGCCCATCGGCCCGATGTTCAGGCGGTTGCATTTGTCGAGAATCTCCTCTTCGAGACTGGCCAGTGCCGGATCGGTATTAGTATCGTCCACTGTACGGAGAAGCTGCTTTTTGGCCAACTCGAAGCCGCTGGTACGATCGCCGCCGATGCCGACGCCGATGAAGCCGGGGCTGCACCCCTGACCCTGTGCCTGATAGACGGCATGAAGGATGCACTTGCGCACCCCATCGATATCTCTTGCCGCACGACCGAGTCCCGGAATTTCGGCAGGCAATGAGTACTGTATGTTCTTGTTTTCACAGCCGCCACCTTTGAGAATGAGCTTGACCTCGATCTCCTCTCGCTCCCAGGGTTCGAAATGGATGACCGGCACATGTTCGCCGAGGTTGTTACCGGAGTTCTTGCCGGTCAGTGAATCGACCGCATTCGGGCGAAGCTTGCCGGTTCGGGTCGCCTCGATAATGGCCGACTCGATATCCTTTTTCATAGCAAGCAGGTCAGCCCCTTTCGGCGCATGGACGAAAAAGGTGGGCATACCGGTATCCTGGCAGACCGGAGCGACGGAATCGACCGCCATGTCGATGTTGAGCGTGATGGCTGACATGGCGAGCCCCGCCCTCGAATCGGGCGTTTCCTTTCCGAAAGCATTGTCAATAGCCTGACGGACATCGCTCGGAAGATTGGCGGAGGTCTCGGTGATCAAAGCGATCATTGAGTCCCTGAACTGTTTCATAAACGGGGAAGCTTGTGGTGAACGATATTGTTGAACAATTATAGTGCGAGGGTCTTGTCGATGACATCCTGCTTGATGATCAGCACAGGAATTGAAGCGGAACGAAACACCGCTTCGGCCACACTGCCCATGACGAGTCTCATGAGACCACTGCGGCCATGAGAGCCAATGACAATCAGGTCAGCAAACCAGACTCTGGCCTGACTTATGATCATATCGGTCGGGGTTCCGCTGATAACTTTCACATCGACCTGCAATCCTCTCTTTTTTTCCGCGATAAGCAACCGGGTGAAGCTTTCAGGCATCGATGAATCGTCGTCGTCACCCGAGTTCGTGCTGGATGAGACTTCCTGAATATGCAGAAAACGAACGTGCGCATGAACACGCCTGGCCAAGTCAATAGCATACCTGACGGCCTTGTCGGAAGCTACAGAATAATCGGTCGGGCAAAGAATCCTGGAAAGCTGTATCACAATGATAACGCTCCTGATTACAGATATTGATGCGAAAAAATGAAGGCTGGCAGTAAGTTACAGAATTTACATTTTTTTTTAACAAACCATGAACACGAGGGCTGGGGAATAGGTAATGGGGACTGAGGACTAGTGGCGTGTCAACGGTAAATAGTCAGATTTTCTTTTATCATCGAAATCGGTATCCAAATCGGTATCGGTATCGAGTTCCTCTTGAAAAAGCTGATTATAACTCACCTGGATTTTTTGTGGTTTATTGTGATAAGTATTTGATAATTCGACAGATACAGCCACAGACCGGTTTTCTGTTTTTTTACACTAAATAATCAATTTCGATACCGATACCGATTTGGATTTGGATAAAATCAATGGCTCTGTATCATACGTCAGTTTAATCATGACACGACAGGACTGGGTAATGGGTACTTGGGCACTGGGTTTCCCTATTCCCTATTCCCGTTTTTTTTCACTACGTTGAAAGAGGAGCTCGCTTCCGGAATAACCCTCCCAAAGATGCACTGAACAACAATCCTGTACCATGAACCCGGCAGCCGAAGCCCTCCGGAATCCGAAGGCATATCCTCATCATACCTCGCCTGAGATCGAAGTGGTCGAGACCCATATCTCCTGGATTTTCCTGACTGGCGCCTGGGCTTACAAGCTCAAGAAACCGGTGAATCTGGGCTTCCTCGACTTTTCATCCATCGGGCGGCGACAGCACTTCTGCTACCAGGAGCTTCGTCTCAACCGTCGGCTCTGCCCCGATCTCTATCTCGAGGTGCTTCCCGTTACCCAGGACGGCAAAAATATCCATATCGGAGGCCATGGCAAAGTGATCGATTATGTCATCCGAATGGTGCAGTTCGACAGAACACAGGAACTCGACACCCTCCTCCGGAAAGGTGAGACCGGCCCCCGTGAGATCGAAGATGCGGCGGCAGTGATTGCCGCATTCCATGCGTCCATCCAGCGAGCCGATCCTTCCTCGCTCTTCGGAGATCCCGAACTCCTGATCAAGCCGATGCTTGAAAATCTGGATCTGACCGAAGAGGTTGCCCGTTCGATCGAAGAGCGATGCACAATCGAACGACTGCGTCACTGGACGATCGCCGAGCAGCGACGACTCACGGGTGTTCTCCGGGAGCGCAAAGCCATCGGCATGGTACGGGAGTGCCACGGAGACATGCATACCGGGAACATGGTCATCCGCAATGGCCGGACCATGATCTTCGACTGCATAGAGTTTAATCCTGCGCTCAGCATCATCGACATCATGAGCGACGTCGCTTTCCTTTTCATGGATCTTGCACATTCCAGCAAGCCTGAACTGGCGTGGCACTTCCTGAATGCCTGGCTTGAAAAAAGCGGTGATTATGATGGGCTCCGGGTGTTAAGATTCTATTGCGTCTACCGGGCCATGGTGCGTGCAAAGGTTACCTCGATCCGCCTCGGTCAGGAGTCCTCTGAATCCGAACAATCGGCGACGCTTGCCGAACATCTCTCATACATCGCTCTTGCCCAGGGTTACACACACCATCATCAACCACTCTTGGTGCTCACCCAGGGGGTATCCGGAACCGGCAAGTCGTGGTTCTCCTCAAAACTGGCCGACCTGGGCGGATTCATCCACATTCGCTCCGATGTTGAACGAAAGCGCCTTTTCGGCATTGAAACCACGGAACGCAGCGCTTCCAAAGGGATCGATATCTATACGCCCGAAGCAACCGGCAAAACCTACGACACCATGCTTTCGGAGGCTTCATCGGCCCTTTCGGGTGGTTTTCCGGTTATCGTCGATGCCACCTTCCTCTTCAGAAACCTCAGAATGCCCTTTATCCGCCTGGCCTCATCGATGAACAGCCCCTGCCGTATCCTGCGCTTTCATGCTCCTGCAGAACTGCTGCGTGAGCGTGTACGCGCCCGTCATGCCGAAGCCCTCGATGCATCGGAGGCCGATCTTGAGGTTCTCCAGGCCCAGATTCATGCCAACATTCCGCCTGATGGAGATGAAAAAGCCCTCTGCATCGATATCGACACCGAAGGCGAAGTCTCTTTGGCCGCATTGCTTGCAGCGCTCGAAACCTGAACGTCTGACGGAGCTACACCGTAATACCGAAAAAGTAGCGGATAGCGAGACCAGCAAGGAAACTGATTCCGGAGACCACGACAATGAGCCCGGCCATTTCAAGAAAACGGCTTCTGAAAGGCACGCCCTGAGCTACGGAAACATAGAAGTTGAACAATGCGATCAGGAGGAACGCTCCGACAAAAGCAAAGGCGAGGCTGAGGTAGATGTCCTGCAAAAAGAGGTAAGGAACAATCAGTACGGTCACGGCCACGATATAAGCGACGCCCGTATAGAACGATGCCTTGATCGGGTTTTTCACCCCCGGTTCAGCCTTGGTGGAAAGATATTCGGAGGATGCCATCGAAAGCGCCGCAGCAAAACCGGTAATGATCGCCGTCAGGGCCACTAATCTGGAATTTTGCAGGGCAAAGGTCAGACCGGCCAGAGCACCGGTCAGCTCGACCAGGGCGTCGTTGAGACCAAGAACAATTGAGCCGGTATATTGCAGACGCTCTTCATCGAGCAGGGTCAGTAACGCCTGCTCATGCTCCTCCTCATCCCTGGCAAGTCCGCCGATCTCTTCCCCCATCGCCGCCACGCTTTCATATTCGCGTTTCGCAGCCTTTTCGCCACCCTCCATGAGCTTGACGGCAAAAGTAAAGCCGAAGAGCATACTGATCAGTGAATAAAGGGCTATCCTGATACGGCCCGGCTTGACATCCTGTCCGGTATGTTTCTTCCAGACCTGGTAATGGCGCAACTCGTCTTCGGCTATCTGGGCGAATATCCTGCGATTTTTCACTCCATCGACCCGCCTGGCAAGATTTTTGTAGATGTAGTGCTCGGTAATCTCGTTTTTCTGGTATCCGACAAGCTGCCGGATATCGGGATCGAACAATGTCTTCTCTGATGCCATCATGATGGTTATGGGTTACTGCACTGGCCGTATGAAGGTAACGACCTTTTTTCTCCGACCCGTTGCCGTTACCATGAACAACGGGCCGGAGAGGGAAAATAACGAGTGGCGCCCTCAGGGCCTTGTGGCTGCCTCGACCAGCTCATTCATTCTCGAAACGTAATCAGCAACCGAATCGAGGTCTCCTTCCAGAAGCAGGGCACTTTCAAAAAGCTGCACCACCGCCGCCCTGACGACAGGATCGCCCGTAAGACCCACGGCATGTTTGCCGGCAAGGTTCCTGATGATCGGGTGTGATGCATTGACCTCAAGAATCTTCTTCGAAGGTGGTGCCTCCTGATGCATCATCTTCATGACCCGCTCCATCTGGCTGTCGAGGCCATCCTTGTCGCTCACCAGAGTCACCGGAGAACTGACAAGCCTCCTTGACTCGACCACGTCAGCAATACGATCGCCAAGCACCTCCCGGAACAGCGCGATCACACCTGAGGTGCGCTCGGCACTCAGGCGCTCCCCTTCGGGCACCACATCGGTGGTATCGATCTCTGCTTTCTCGATCGATTTGAGCGGTTTTTTGTCGTACTCGAAAATGGAGGGAATGACAAAAACATCGACCGGATCGGAGAGCAGCAACACCTCGATATCGCGCTTTCTGAAATATTCGAGATTGGGATGCACCAGCATCTGACTTCGGCTGTTACCCGTATGGAAATAGATCTCTCCCTGTCCCTCGGCCATACGATCCGCATACTCCCGGAAGGTCACATACTCACCCTCGGCGCTCCTGGTCGTTTCAAAACGCAACAGATCGATCAGCTTGTCGCGATTCGTATAATCGGTGTTCAGACCGATCTTGATGATCGTACCGAAAGCCTTGTAAAAGGTGCGGAACTTGTCTGGCTGCTCTTTGGCAAGGGTATCGAACCAGCCAAGAAGCTTGCTGGTGAGGATCTGGCGCATTTTGGCCATAACCGGACTGGACTGAACCAGCTCTCGTGAAACGTTCAGCGGCAAATCCTCGGTATCAACGACACCACTGACGAATCGCAGGTACTCCGGCAAGAGATCACGGCATTCGTGCTGAATGAGCACTTTCCTTACATAGAGTTGCGGGCCCCGTTTTTCGAGTGAACTCTGATTGTAGAGCAGATCCACAGGAGCTTCCGATGGAATGAACAGAAGCGCCTTGAAACTGACCGCCCCCTCGACCGAGATGTGCAGATAGTCGAGCGGCTCCTTGTAATCGTTTGAAACGAACTTGTAGAACTCGTTGACCTCCTCCTCCTTCATCTCGCTTTTCGAGCGCTGCCAGAGTGCGCTGACGCTGTTGATCTGGCGATTGCCAAGCCAGATCGGGTAATCAACGAAATTGGAGTATTTTTTTATAATCTGCTCAAGCCGGTACTCTTCGGCGAACTCTTTGAACTCCTCCTTAAGGGTGAACGAAATCCGGGTACCACGCGAGGCCAGTTCCATCGGTTCGATCGTATAGGTACCCTGTCCTGAAGATTTCCAGCACCATCCCTGCGAACCGCTCTCCGCGCTCCGGGTCTCGACAGTCACTTCGTCGGTCACCATGAACACTGAATAGAAGCCCACGCCGAACTGGCCAATCAAACTGGCATCGAGTCGCTGCCCCTCCTGCTGCTCCTTCAGAGACTCCATGAAACCGAGTGTCCCCGACCTGGCAACCGTGCCCAGATTGGCGATCAGCTCCTCTTCGCTCATACCGATACCGGTATCCTCAATCACGAAACTGCTTTTTTCCGGATCGACGTTTATCGAGATTTTCAGTTCAGTAGATTTGTCGATATTCTCATCGGAAGAGAGCATCCTGAAACGCACCTTGCCGATGGCATCAGAAGCGTTCGAGATCAGCTCACGAAGAAAGATCTCGGGGTGGGTATACAGCGAATGGACGATGAGGTCCAGAAGCTGTTTCATTTCGGCCTTGTATTCAAATTGTTTCACTGAAGAAGGATTGTTTTCAATCATTGCAGTCATCGTTTGGATTGTTCCGGGCGCCTGCCGGATAAAGTTTGCATTGTTGGCGAACAGAAGATTTTTCGGGGGAAATTTAAGGGTGAAAACCAAATATCGCAAGCGATCTCGCTGAAAGTGACGAACGGCACTAAAGTTCGTCACTTTCAGAGAAGCTGCCGGTCAGCAAGCCCTCAAAGTCGTAGAAGACATGAAAGGCTTCAATATGTCAATTCAGCGTTGAGCGAACACCACGCGAGAGGTAAAAACAAGCAGCCTGCCTTCACGACAGGTTCAGACTCTCCGGAGTTTCTTCCTCGCGGCGGCCTCTCCTGCGTAGACCCGCTTGACGCCGTCACCAAGCGATTTTTCGATGTCCCTGATGTTGGATACCAGCCTCGACATACCGGAAATTTCCACCGAAGCAGCCTGGTCGGAGCCCCACATTGCCCGGTCGAGCGTCACATGCCGTTCGACAAAAACGGCGCCGAGCACCACCGCCGCCCAGGTCGTAGCCAACCCCACTTCGTGGCCCGAATAGCCGATGGGATTGTCGGGATAGCGCTGCTTCAGGGTGCCGATCATCCTGAGGTTCAACTCTTCAACCGGACAGGGATAGGTGGAGTTGGTGTGGGCAATCAGGAGTTGGTCTCTTCCCAGTTCCGAAACAGCCAGGTCGATCTCCTCCATGGTTGACATGCCCGTCGAAATGATGAGCGGACGACCGGTAGCTTTGGTTTTTTTCAGTAAAGCGAGATCGGTCAACGATGCCGATGCTGCTTTATAACAAGGGGGATTGAACTGCTCCATGAAATCAACCGCCTCTTCATCCCAGCACGAGGCGAACCAGGCGATCCCTTTCTCTCGACAGTATGCATCGATTTCGGTATAGTCGTCGAAACTGAACTCAACCTTGTAACGATAATCCATATAGGTCATTCGTCCCCATGGTGTTTCGCGTTCGATGAGTCGCTGATCCATGGGGACACACAGCTCCGGAGTCCGTTTCTGAAATTTGACGGCATCGCAACCAGCCAGGGCAGCACCCTCGATCAGTTTTTTTGCCACTTCCAGAGAACCGTTATGATTGATACCTATCTCTGCGATGACATAAACCAGATGGCCATCCCCGACCATGGTATTTCCGATTTTGACTTCAGCCATAAAAATATCCGATCAAATAGTGTAAAGCATGCACAGCATACTTCCTGGTTAATGTAAATAATGGAAAATAGTTCACCGGCGTTCTCATGGAACTGCTTACGAAGGCCGCAAAGCGATCAGCCATTCGGCAAATTCCCTGAAAGCCCCGTGGCCCCCAAATGCACTGCATCGATAGTGAACGCTGCGCTCAACGAAATGCATTGCGTCACCGGGGCAGGCCACAAGACCGGAAGGTGCAATGGCGTTCATGATACCAAGATCGTTGACGTCGTCACCGATATAAGCAATCTCCGGCACGTCAACCCCGGTATCGCGCATTACATCCTGAAGCCTGGAAAGCTTGTCTCCTGCTCCGAGGTACAAGCTCTCGATATGAAGTTTCTGCGCTCTTTTCACAAGACTTGGCGAAACCTCGCCGGTAATGATACCGGTTTCAAGACCATGGGCCCGAAGCCGTTCAACGCCCATGCCATCACGGATGGAAAACCGCTTGAACTCCTCACCTCTTTCAGAATAGTAAACACCATTATCGGTGAAGACCCCGTCATTGTCAGAAAGGACGAGCCTGATTCGCGATGCCCTCGATTTCAGTTCCTGCGGAGAGAGAAGTATCATGAGGATTGTGAGTTTTCCGGAAAAAAAGCAAACGAACAGTCATTCATTAATCAATATATCACATTTCTGTCACTTCATCGATTCAACCGTACCAAAGACCCGAAGTATCTGGATGAATCCACACCATTCAACAAGTTATCAACATTTCATCCACAAAACCATAAAAAACACATGACGTTATGGCGTGGTACCGGTTACGTCAAAAAAGGATACATCACCCCTGAACGGCGAAATGTTATTAATGTCTTTTGAATAAATCCTTTAGAGGAGCTTGAATCAAAACTGGCAACACACTTGTGCCGTAATCATCTGGCCGCCAGAATACCGTAACCTCAGCCAGGTACTTTTTCTTTTCAACATTACAGACACTCCATCAGAGGCTCAGCAGTGAGGCACGGTGCTTCTGGAAAAAATACCCATACCTTAGCCATTCTGTACAATAAGAGGCTCCTGTCCAACATGGAAAAGTCACTGAATACTGGTTCAGCTGAACCCGAGAGGTGTCGATTGTCAGAGCTCGGCCTGAAACCTTTTCATTCAGGCCGTCCCTGTGAATCCCCGTATCGCAGCAGCTTCGCAAACGAAATCAGGCGTAAACTCCCTGATACCTGCTGATCGATTCGAGCACAATCTCTTTTGCCGTTGCGGCATCCATGAAATCCTCGACCAGTACAGTCTTCTGCTCAAGCGCCTTGTACTCTTCGAAGAAGTGTTGAAGCTCCATCTTGAAATGCTTACCGAGATCGTGAATATCCTGGATGCCGCTGACGCTCATGTCATCCTCGGCAACAGCGATGATCTTGTCGTCACCTTCGCCATGATCGATCATGCGCATGACGCCGATCACCCTTGCCCGCACCACGCACATCGGCACAATAGAGCACTGGGAAATCACGACGATATCGAGAGGGTCATGGTCTTCACCGAGAGTTTTGGGAATGAAGCCATAGTTCTCGGGATAAAGGAGAGAGGAAAAAAGCACCCGGTCAAGCCTGAGCATACCGGTTTTCTTGTCCAGTTCGTACTTGGTCTTGCTGTCTTTGGAAATCTCGATGATCGCATGCACAACATTCGGGCAGTCATCCCCGATCTCGACGTGATGCCACGGATTGAAATTCATGGTTGCCTGTCTTTTGATCTGTAATGGTTAATTGAAAAGGTGAGCCAAAATAGAATTTTTTTTCAAACCTGCCAGAAAAATACGTGATAACAATTGTTAATCACAAGGAATAGATCAAGCTTAAGAGAGGAAAGGGACGAAAAGATCAGAAGATAACATACAGGACTTAATGGTCGGGAAAAAAACCAGACGGTTTGCCGCTCTTAACCCTGCTGCCACTGCCTTTAACCCTCTTGCTCCCGCTTTGAAAAATATTTCTTAGTCTCGCTGGCGATAACCGGGGTCAGCACCAGCAGAGCGACCAGGTTCGGAAGCGCCATCAGGGCATTTGCTATGTCGGCAAAGGTCCAGACCACATGCAGCGAAGCCACCGAACCCACCATGACGGCCACAACCCAGGCCCAGCGGTAGGGCATAATCGATCGCTTGCCGAACAGGTACTCCATCGCCTTCTCGCCGTAGTATGACCAGCCGAGAATGGTTGAAAAAACGAAGGTAAGCAAGCCAAAGGTCAGCACGGCAGGGCCAATTAAGGGTACCTTGGCGAAAGCGGCACTGGTGAGTTCCGCCCCTTTGAGGCCGGTAGACCACGCTCCGGAGTTGACCACAACGATGCCGGTTGCCGCGCACACAACCACCGTATCCCAGAAAGTACCGGTCGAGGAGATCAGCGCCTGTCGAACCGGCTCATCGGTCTGCGCCGCAGCCGCCACAATCGGGGCGCTGCCCAGACCCGATTCGTTCGAAAAAAGACCACGGGCTATACCAAACCGGATCGCCTCTTTCATGCCTGCGCCCGCAAAACCGCCAAGGGCCGCCTGACCGGTGAAGGCGGATGAAACAATAAGCTGGATCGTCTCGCCGAGCGTCTCCCGCCCGAGAAAAAGCAATACCGCGCAGCCGATCAGATAAAAGATCGCCATGAAGGGCACCAGATACTCGCACACTTTTGCGATCGACTTGATCCCCCCGATGATGACCACCGCCGTAAACACCGTCATCAAGGCGCCACTGATCCACGGCGATACATGCAGGTTAGACTGCAACATCGTGGCTATCGAATTGGCCTGGACCATGTTGCCGATTCCGAAGGCCGCGACTGCTGTAAACACGGCAAAGAGCACGGCCAGCCACTTCTGGCCAAGCGCCTTTTCGATCACATACATCGGGCCACCCGAAACCGTACCATCATCGTTCACCGTGCGGTACTTGACCGACAACAGCGCCTCACCATACTTGGTGGCAATGCCGAACACGCCAGTAAACCACATCCAGAGTACCGCGCCTGGCCCTCCGGCCGCCACCGCCGTAGCCACACCAACAATATTGCCCGTGCCGATGGTCGCTGCCAGCGCCGTCACCAGCGCCCCGAAATGGCTGATCTCCCCCGTTCCCTCATGCGAACGGGTAAACGAGATACGAATGGCATGAGGCAAGTGCTTCTGGATGATGCCGAGTCTGAAGGTAAGGAACAGATGCGTTCCGAACAGCGCCACCAGAAGAGGGATACCCCAGACGATATCGGCAATTTGAGTCAAAAAGCTTTCCAGTGATTGCATGATGTTGATTTATGGTGGATGTGGATGGAAACCCGTGGATCGCCGTACCCTGCCTGGCATCTTCCATGTACAAGGAACAAGTAAGCTAACCTATGCTTGTGACACTTATCGGGAAAAATACGAAAATTCCCGAAGCATCAGAACCAACTTTCCAGCGATGAAAGCTTGAAAAATATCCACGTTGAAGTGCAGAGCACAAAGCCAACTGAGTTTGCCAAACGGATGTTTGTGTAAAACTATCGGATTTTCGACCGATACGATCGACCGATAGCAAGTCTGGCTATACTCGACCATGAACACAAGAACTGGAAACCGACCTCTTATGGTTTTTTGGTGCTCGGATGCCGCCATACGCTGGATTTCCCGATTGCCAAACTGACTGATTACGAAGAGAAGCTCGATGAGCTGCTGGCTTCGGACAACGCCTTCGGGTGGATTACAGCGGCACACATTCTGACCCAGAAAACCAAAACAGAGGATCAGGAACGCTACAA
>JAAXWL010000117.1 GCA_013334975.1 Chlorobiaceae bacterium | reverse complement strand
TTCCCCCTCTTTTCTAACATTGTCCACCACCTCTCCTCTCCCAACTCATCCCTCATCCCTCATCCCTCATCCCTCATCCCTCATCCCTCATCCCTCATCCCTCATCCCTCATCCCTCATCCCTCATCACTCATCACTCATCCCTCATCACTCATCCCTCATCCCTCATCCCTCATCCCTCATCCCTCATCCCTCATCCCTCATCCCTCATCCCTCATCACTCATCACTCATCACTCATCCCTCATCCCTCATCCCTCATCACTGGCTCCCCTCTCCGCCAGCACGCACAATGACGCGGGCTGTTGACATGGTCAGATGGTGCAGCAATTCAAGCGCCCTGAGCAGCTCCATGTGCAGGTTGTGGGTACTGTCCGATTCCGGTCGGCGTCCTACCCTTTTTAAATGTGAAAACCCCAGATGGTAAAACATACGGTCGAAATTGCGCCCCTCTTCAAGCACAGTGGAGGCTCGTGTGGCACTCATCTCCGCTATCGCCGGAGTCATGGCCGCAATCTCTGTGCAGAGCTGTTCATGAAGTCTCCTGATCTCCGTTTTTCCCTCTTTACTGAACCCGTTCTGCACCTCATCGGGCGGAAAAGCCCGGAGAAGGGTTTCTACCACATCACCCGCCGCTTCGATATCTTTCACAATGGACATCAACGCCGATGCTTCGCCAATCCGGATTTCATCACCGGCATCTTTCATGATTCGGATCAGGTATTCAGTAACCCGCTTTTCAAGGAAATCGAGTTTCTCTTCACGCATCACCAGCCCTTCGGTCACCGACAGCCTTGGATAGATAATGTCCCGTCCGCTCCCCGTTCCGAGAAACGGAGCAGGTATTGCGTTAGCCATACGACCAAGAATCATGTTCATGCGCGACAGCTCCATACGCGCAAGCCCGAGGGCGATTATTGGCGACGAAAGAGCGGAGTCGCGAAGATATTTGACCGCCGGAATTCTGCCCGTCTCTTGCGGGTCATCAGGAAGCAGCCATTCGAGAAATCGGCCAAAATATTTTAGAATCGGGAGAAAAAACAACGCCATGCAGAGGTTGGCAACCGTATGGGCATTTGCAATCTGCCTCGGCAAGCCACCTGCGGAGAGCGGTGGTGAGATACTGCGCACCAGATCGAGATATGGAGTCAGTAACGACAGGAACACCACCACCCCGGCAAAATTGAAAAAAAGCTGCGCAAGAAAAACCCGTCGTGCCGCACGGAAGTTACCGATACTTCCGATCGCCGCCGTCACGCAGGTTCCAATGTTCGCTCCAAGCATCAGCGGCACGGCAGCTTCGAGCGTCAACACATTCTGACCGGCAAGCGTGATGAGAATGGCGATGAATGCCCCGCTGCTGTGAATCACCGCCGTCATCACCATGCCTGCCAGCACCGAGAGCAAAGGATTGTCGAACGAAGTCAGCACGGAACGGAAAGAGTCCGTGGCGCTCAACGGCGCAACACCATCCCCCATAAGCGATATCCCGAAAAAGAGCAGCCCCAGACCGGAGAGCACCTCTCCGGCAAGTGCCAGCGGTTTCCGGCGTTTCAGGAGTGAAAGAAAAAAGCCGACTGCGAACAGCGGCAACCCGTAATCACTGATTGAAAAGGCCAACAGTTGCGCCATCGTCGTCGTCCCGATCTCCGCACCGAGCATCACCCCGAGAGCACGCGAAAAGGTGATGATCTGCGACTGCACCAGCCCGATCAGGATAAGCATCACCATACTGCTCGACTGGATGGCCGTCGTGGCGACAGCCCCCGTAAGCATGGCAGACAGCGGATTGCCGGTAATCGAAGTCAGGAGTGAAGCGATCCGTCCCCCCGAAGCCTTCCGAAGCCCGGCAGAAAGCAGCTTCATGCCATACAGAAAGAGCGCCAGCCCCCCCGCAAACAGCAGAACCCCCGAATATGCAGATTGCGATTCCATCATTTACGTCCTCTTCATCTTCTCTCGTCACTCATCCCTCATTCCTCATTCCTCATCCCCTTTCAGGTACTGGGAACTGGGTTTTCCTACTCCCTACTCCCTATTGTCCATTCCTAAGAAAATCATGTACTATTGACATACTATCATCTCCTTTTTCGATACCGATACCGATTTGGACAATTCACCTGTTCGCTTTTTTTCTTCTATCGGTATCCAAATCGGTATCCAAATCGAATTTCAGTTGAAATCTCGATTCAATGCTATACCGACCTCAATTTCTGTCGCCGCCGACGGCCTCACTCAATCTATGAGTTTCTGGTTCACTGACAAGAACGCCGTTCTTTGCCTGTTCTCCATTACACATTGCTCATTGCTCATTGCTCATTGCTCATTGCTCAGAACTTCTTCTTCCCCTCTTCTCTCGTCACTTGTCACTTCCTCCCCCTCCGAGAATCTCCGCCACCTTGCGCCGCCGGTAGTCAAACACCTCATCAAGCCGACGCCCCACAATAAGCGCTTCAACCACCTCCCCGAACAGATCAAACGGCAACCCGTACTCCACGATGTCGGTCATCTCGGTGCCCCCCTCGATTTCACGAAACAGATGCCGGTGATGCCAGTGCTCATAGGGACCCGAAAGCTGCCAATCCTCGAAACACGATGGTTTCGAGACCTTCATGATCCCGGTCGTCCACCGAACGGGTACCATCATGAAAGGATAAATGATAAAATGGAGCTTCATCCCCTCGAATATCGGCGTTCCGGCGTTTCCCCCCTCAGGTCTCATCATCATCTCCGGCGGTGTAATCCTGGCAAGACTCTCAGGCATCGAAAAAAAGTCCCAGGCCCGATCAATCGACACCGGTATCTTCTGCACCCAGGTTTTGGTATGGAGGTTCATCGAATCCAACAGATTTCTTTGACATGCTTCGATCACAACAACGACAAACAACCGAAAAAAGTATCCCCTTGACGTTTTTCCCGTCATTTTTTCCTCTTCACTTATCACCCGTCACTCGTCACTCTCTTCTCTTACATTGTCCACCAAGTCCACAACGTCCACTTTTTCAGGTAAATGAAACTTTGGACTTTGTGATGTTCTTGCGCTCTCTCACATCCGGCAACAAAATCCCCGACAAGACCATCCACCTGGACTCAATCCGGCCAGCTTGCCAAACTCTCTGTTACAACGAGGAATAGCTCGAAGAAGGTCAGCCGTGGGGTAGACACGCTGCACAACATTCTGGCCTGACAAGCTGTTCAAGCGAACGCTGGAGTTATTCGAGTAGTTTAAATTGCGGCAAGCTCAAGGATCAAAACGTTTTTTTAACGTATTCGATCATAAAACATATTTCAACATCCTGATGCCACTACCAACCAACAAAAACGAACTTCTGGATAGCTTGCAGGCAGCATACTCAAAACTGGTCGAAGAGGCTGCGGGGGGGCCCTTGGAACTGGAGCGCAATCCCGAGCTTGAAGGTGGTATTTCGCCGTGTGACCTTATCGCTTACCAGATTGGCTGGGGCCATCTTCTCCTGTCATGGGACGACCTTGAAACCCGAGGTGAAGCTGTCGAAATGCCTGCACCTGGCTTCAGGTGGAATCAACTCGGATTGCTGGCAAGCTCCTTTTACCGGGAGCAGCAAGAGCAATCGCTTCAACAATTGCTGGCCCAATTTGAGGCGCTGGTCGGAAAAATACGGCTTTTCATAGAATCAAACAGCGAAGATACGCTCTTTGGCATTGGCAAATGTCATTGGGCTGAAGAGAAGTGGCCTCTGGCAAAGTGGATTCAAGTAAACACCATCGCTCCGTATGGGAGTGCCAGAGCCAGGTTGTGCAAATGGAAGCAATCGAACCCATCACTCCACCGACCTCCACGAACAGCCACCCAGAACGGAAAAAATGAAATCGATGCAACAACGATGGAATGCTGAAGACTACGCCAGGAACTCTTTGGCGCAACTGCAATGGGCACAGGAGCTTATTGCAAAGCTTGCATTGCAGGATAATGAATCTGTGCTTGATATTGGGTGCGGAGACGGGAAAATCAGCGCCCAGCTTTCGCAGGCTGTGAACAATGGAACCGTCGTTGGAATTGATCAGTCCGAAGAGATGATTGCTCTTGCGAGGGAGACTTTTTCTGCGGATAAATACCCAAACCTCTCTTTTCTGTGCATGGATGCGACAGAGATTCATTTGTGCCACAGATTCGATGTTGCATTCTCAAATGCCACCCTGCACTGGGTACAAGATCACCTTGCGGTTCTTCGCAGGTTGCGCGATTGCCTCAATTATGGCGGCAGGATTTTGCTGCAAATGGGTGGTCGTGGAAATGCAACCGACATCTTTGTCGCATTAGAGATGGTCATACAATCTTCTCGCTGGGCGCCCTATTATGAAGGGTTTACGATGCCCTATTATTTTTACGGGCCGGAAAAATATACAGCGTGGCTCTCCGCGAGCGGTTTTCGCACAGTGCGGGCTGAGCTGATTCTAAAAGATATGCAGCATCAGGGAGCGGAAGGCTTGCTGGGTTGGCTTCGAACAACCTGGTTTCCCTATACAGACCGCTTGCCCGTCGAACTGCGAAATGCTTTTCTTTCTGAAGTTGTCGCCGCTTATACAGATGCGCATCCGGTTGACGCCCAGGGTAATACCCACGTCAGCATGGTTCGCCTTGAGGTCGAAGCCTGTGCCCTCTGACAACCCCGTAACCGGCAAGCCCCCGTTCACCACCATCACACCCAAGAAAAGCGTTTGGCCTGCACGGGCATCTGCACTATCTTGCGGGTGATTTATTGTCACTGCGCCAGATCATCAACGCTTCCACCCATGCCCAAAGCTACTGTCGCCGCCATCATCCATCCCGCAACCGGGGAGCGTCGCACCATCCTGCTTACCCGGCGTAACGTCAATCCCTTCAAGGATCAGTGGTGTCTGCCCGGCGGGCACATCGACGATTACGAACCCGTCAATACCGCCGTCCGCCGCGAGGTACAGGAGGAGACTGGCCTGGAGTTCACCCCGGAAACCTTCCTCGGATGGTTTGAGGAGATATTCCCGGAGTACCGCTTCCATGCCATAGCGCTCGCCTTCACCGGAGCCGGATCGGGAGCCTTGCAACGCCAGCCCGAGGAGGTTACCGACATGGAGTGGTTCCAGCTCGACCAAGCGATTTCGATGCCGCTTGCTTTCACCCATAACCTCGTTCTGCAACACTATGCCCGCTCGCTCGACCAGTAACCGTTTTTCATCGCTCTTCATCCTCCTCGCCCTCTGCGCGTCATTGCTTTCAGGATGCTCGCGCAAGCCCGAGGACGTAGTGTCTGCACCTGCCGTCGTCGAAACACCGAAACGCATCGTCAGCCTCGCACCCAGCCTGACCGAAATGCTCTATGCCATAGGCGCCGGCCCCCAGCTTGTCGGAAGAACCAGCGCCTGCGACTGGCCTGCCGAGGCTGAAAAGGTGCCGGTCGTTGGCTCGTTCGGTCGCCCCTCACTCGAAGTGCTCGCCTCGATGACTCCCGATCTGGTGCTCGATGTCGATCTTGCCGACGAACAGGTCGCCAGAAAGATGACCGACATGCACCTCCGCCGTGAACACATCCGCTGCCAGGATCCCGAAGAGCTGCCCGCAGCGCTCCGAAAGCTCGGTGAGCTCACCGGCCACATCCGACAGGCCGACAGCCTCGCAACGGTCATCGAAACCGGTCTGGCTAACTATCGCAAGGAGGCCGAAGCGAACCTGGAGAAGCGCACCGTTTACCTTGAAATCTGGAACGATCCGCTCTGGACCGGAGGTAAAAACAGCTTCGTCTCGCGCCTGATCGGCTACGCCGGTGGCCGAAACATCGCTGATTCGGTCGAAAAGGAGTATTTCGAGGTCTCGCCCGAGTGGGTCATCCGCGAGAATCCGGAGATCATCGCCTGCATGTACATGGCCAACAATACCCCCGCTGCCGGAAAGGTGAAGCAGCGCCCCGGCTGGCAGGGCATCGACGCCGTGCGCAACAATCGAGTCTACGATAAGTTCGACAACCGACTCTACCTGCGCCCCGGCCCGCGCATTCTTGAAGGCATCTCCGGAATAAAAAAACTGATCGAGAGCAATGAGCAGCCGTAACACCGGAGCACAATCCCGTCCGGGGCGCGGCTTTCTCATCGCCGCCCCGTCGAGCGGCTCGGGCAAAACCACCATCACTCTCGGGCTCCTGCGCCTGCTCGCCCGGCGTGGCCTCACCGTCCAGCCCTTCAAGTGCGGGCCGGATTACCTCGACACCATGCTGCACTCGATGGCCGCCGCCACTGAATCAGCGTCGCGTCCGGGCCTCAACCTCGACACGTTTATGGCCTCGAAAGCGCATGTCCGCTCGCTCTTCGCCCGCCATGCCGCAAAGGCCGACATATCGGTAGTCGAAGGGGTAATGGGGCTCTTCGACGGAGCCGAACGCTCCGACGGCAGCAGCGCCGAAATCGCCGCCCTGCTCAAGCTGCCGGTCATCATGGTGATCGACGGCTCAAAGATGGCCTACTCCGCCGCGCCAATTCTCTATGGCTTCAAAAACTTCGACCCGTCGGTCAACGTCGCAGGCGTCATCTTCAACCGAGTCGGCAGCGCCTCGCACTACAGCTACCTCGAAGCCGCCGCAAAAGATGTGGGCGTCGAACCGCTTGGCTACCTGCCCCGCAACAGCGCCATCACCATCGACGAACGCCACCTCGGCCTGAACATCTCCGCTGAATACGACCGGCAAGGCATCATCGACCGCATGGCCGTCCATATCGAAAAAACGGTCGATATCGCGCGGCTGCTCGAACTGGCCACGATCACCCTGCCCGAACCCGAAACTACTCGTGCGCCCGTTTCCCCATCGGGCAAAGTGATCGCCGTCGCCCATGACGAAACCTTCAACTTCATCTACCACGACAACATCGAAACCCTCAGCCGATACGGAGAGGTTCGCTACTTCAGCCCCCTGCACGACCCCGAACTACCCGAGTCCGACCTCGTCTACCTCGCCGGAGGCTACCCGGAACTCCACGCTGCAGGGCTCTCCGCGAACGAATCGATGCGCAAGAGCATCACCACTTGGTGCCGGAACGGAGGTGCAACGTATGCCGAATGCGGCGGACTCATGTACCTCGGCCACACCCTCACCATCGCCGACGGCACTGCATTTCCAATGTGCAGCGCCCTCGACCTCGATACCACCATGCAGGAGGCCCGCCTCACCCTCGGCTACCGCAAAGTCTGCCCCACAGGAACCGACGGTGTCGAATTGCGCGGTCACGAATTCCACTACTCCCGAATCACCCGACAAGGCGACATCCAGACTATCGCCGAAATCCGCAACGCCCGCGACAAACAGGTCGAAACAAAGCTCTTCCGCACCGCCAACACCATAGCCTCATACCTGCATCTTTACTGGGGCGAACAGGATAACCTCACCAACTGGTTCCCGATACTGAACACCCTGTGAGCGCAATCCCGACAGGTCGGAATCCGCACCTCGAGCTGAAAGCTCGACACT
>JAAXWL010000014.1:8055-38499 GCA_013334975.1 Chlorobiaceae bacterium | reverse complement strand
ATTATTTGACTCGGCTTGCAAAGCATGTCTGAACTGCTTGACTGATAAAACGCCTGTTCCATCGAGCTTGCCCGTTTTCAGATACCCGATGAACCTTCGATACAGCCGGTTGGTTACCGGATATTTTGCAATAGAGAAATCAGGAACTGTCTCCGGTTTTTTCGTCACGGAATACATGAACGTTCCGCCCTTGATCGGAACATAGTGGGCATCGAGTTCAAACGGATTTTTGAAAACCTTTTTTTCCGTGCGCTTCGCATCGAATTGAGTGATTGCCGCTGATGCATCCTCCCTTTCCATAGCTTTCAGGGATTCAACAAGGTAACTCTTCTTGTTTGAAGAGGTTTCCGGGTCAAGCAACTTCTTCTGCAACGCATCGATCTTTTTCTGCGGCGCTTCCCTGACAAGAGTGAGCAATAATGCCTGCTGTTTCGGCGTCAGCGACTCCGTCATCGGTAATGCAAACAGCTTCTCCATGAACTGATCGAAAAGGTCGGCATCATCGAGCTGAGCGATGAAAAAGCGAAGCACTTCCCCCCACCAGTCATCACCGAAATGTTTCACCAGATCATCAAGAAATCCACTGGTGCGATGCACGTTCTTCAACAATTGTACCCCGGCGAGGTACTCCCGGAAGGTCTTGTGGCGGAAGACATACTCCCGGTCACCATACTCCACAAGCAACCCGGCGCGTTTGACGAGGTTCTCGCTGAACTCCTGTGCCGTAACTTTTTTTGAAAGCGTATCGAGCTCCTTCTGCATCTCTCTATACATCGCTTCCCGGCCAGCTTCGTCCTTGCCGAGTGTCTCCTGCATCCAGAGCGACACCGGGCTCAGCACCCTCCGTGCATCTTCCGAAGGAAGCAATGGATAAATGCCTTTTTGTTTGTCACGGTAATCAAGCAGGTAATCCAGTGCTGCATCGTAAAGTTTCAAGCGACTGTTTGGCAGAAACTCCCTCTCCTTCCAGAGCAAAGCCATGATCTGAATCATCAGAGGCACGCGTGCCAGTACGCGCAAGCTTTCGTTTTGCTCCTGATTCAGATAGGTAATAATGGTTCCTGCCTTCTCTTTCGACCGCTTTTCCTGAATCTCCGGCCATTGAGACTCCGTTTTGCCCGCAGGTGGAAGGTCCCTCAGGAATGCCGCTTTAAACCATTTGTGCAGAAACTGCTCCTGCTGCCCGGCTGTAAAATCCATGATGTCCGCCCGAACATGCTGCGTCACGATCTCGATGCAATCCCCTTTCCGGTAGCCGGTGCTGCGAGAAGTCACCACGAATCGTGCCTTGCCGAAGCGTTTGACTGCCCGGTCAATCCATTTGCAGGCCGCTATCCGATCCTCAACATTGCTGATCTCATCGAGACCGTCCAGCAACACCAGCGCTGATGATTGTTCAAGCCCGTTCTCAAAATCTTTTGCAGAAATGTCGAGGTACTGTTTTTTGCTCCACGAGGCAAGCGCTGCCAGTAGCGACTCGTGATCGTCTTGTTCTTTTTTCAGTTCACGCAACGGCAGAAAAAAACACCGAAACCGGATCACTGAACCCGAACTCCTTATATCGACCGTCATCCATGCAGGACAGCGCATAATACTTGAGCAGCGTGGTTTTGCCGGAACCGGGGTCGCCAATCACGAGCAACAATCGATGATGTTTGAACACCAGCGACATCACCTCCTCAGGATTGCTAGTCCGCGCCCCATCCATTCCATCATCATCAAAGCCCTTCTCGAAACGCCGCTCACTCCGCCAGGTATCGGAAAGCCGCAACGAAACAAAGGTATCTTCAAGCCTGACCGAAAAGCTCTCGATAGCCGGTGAACCGGACAGGTTTACCTCGCACAGATGATTCTTGAGGGTCTCCTGATAACGCTGCAAGTACCGTCTATCGCCAACAGGTTTCGAGGTCATTACAGAAACACCTGTCTGACCTTTTTTAAACCGGTCTGTCATTTTCCGATCAAGCTGACCGGCAAGCTTCAATCTGAAGTCATTCAGTTCAACATACTCCTCGATCATAGCTCCGGTTTGCAATGATTTCCTGAATTGCTTCACCGCCTTTTGCTGATCCGGGTCCGATTCATAAGGAAAAGGCCACTTGCAGAAATAGAACATGACCTCTTTTCCTGCATCCATCAACAATTGAACTTCTTCAACAGCGCCTCCCGGAGCAACCCCGGTATCAGTGCCAATCCGACTCCAGAAAATGGCAACAGCAAATTCACATTCATCCACAATTTCGAGTTGCTCATTCAGAATAGCTTGCGGCCTCTTGCCACTTGACGGCCACGAATGCAGCTCCCATAATCTTTCCTTGAGTTCAAAGCATGAGTATCCGTATTGGATCGTTCCATTCCCGAATCACCTCGGCAGCTATTCGGCGCTCCTCCGCAACATCCGACGGCGAAGCTATAAGAATCCTGATTTGCTTATCCTGCATGATAAGGGAGGTGGTTCGTTGAACATGCCAATAAAAAGCAGACAACCATGAACGTAATTTATCATAAAAAGCGAAAAGAAATGAGCACCCACAGGGTCGTTTCGCGAAACGACCCTACAAAAGAATCACGTCGCCCCACCCATAAGACCTATTCTTGCTTTTTTGCTATTCTTCCTATTCCCCTCACTCGCCCCACAAGCGCCAGCAGCAGGGGTCTGTGGTGTCGGCAAAGCCGGTTGGCGGCACCGTTGAGGCGGCGATGCAGCCTCCGCAGACAGCACGAATCGGGCAGCCGTCGCAGGCTTTCATGCCTCGCCGGAGCTTTTCGCTTGCCGGTGAAAAATAGATCGCTTCGAATGTCTCTTCCCAGAGGTTGCCCATACGTGAGGGGAGTTTGCGGCAGCCGTGAACTTCGCCATCGGGGAGAAGCACCACGCCGTCAAAGGCGATGCCGCAGCCGGAGCCGGTACAGCCAGTGGTCGTCTCCTGACCACGCTCCCGGAGGACCAGATTAAAGAGGTTCTCCTTGTACGAGGCAACGGGGCGGCTCTCCGCAAAGGCAAGGTACTCTTCAAGAAATGTTTTGTACTGCGCAGGAGAGATCTGCCTGAGAGCGGCCCCCTCGCCCACTTGCGAGAGGCGCGTGAAGTTGAAGGTGTCGGCCCGCTCCTCAAGCTCACGCACCAGTGGCAGCACCTCGCAGAGATTCTCCTCGTGCAGGGTCAGCATGACGCCAGATGGTATGTTATACTCCTTCAGGAGATCGAGAAACGCCAGAGCTCTGTCAAAGCAGCCCTTGCCACGAATGCGGTCGTTGCAGTTTTTCAACCCCTCCAGGCTCACCTGAAACTGGCCCGGCGGCTTGATCGAACAGAGCTTTTCAAGCTGCTCTGAGGAAACGGGATTGCCGAGAATCTCGACCTCGATTCCGCGGTTGACCGCTTCCCGGTAGAGTTCAAAGAATCCCGGATAGAGAAAGGGGTTCCCGCCAGTAAAGGAGATATGGCCAACCACCCAGTGCTCGTGGCAGAAGCTCTGGAACTGATCAAGTGCGCGGAGCGCCTGCTCCCCGGTCATTACTGAGCGCTCGCTCCGGTCATAGCAGTGCCGGCAGTGCAGATCACAGGCATTGGTGATATGCCACTGCAAGCCGAAATGAGCGAGGGTGAACAGATCGTCACTCAGATCGTGACCGAACAGCTCCGGATCACGGCGCAAGAGTTTTGCCGGGGCCTTGAGAATGCCCTTGCGATCGAGCCAGGAGAGCATCCTGTAGAAGCGGCTGACGGGAAGAGCGTGCGTTTCGGAGAGGCTCTTCAGATTCAGTCGTTCGGTAACGATTTTCAGGCCGAGAAGATCATCCTTGTCGGCCACGGCTTGCTGCATTCGCCCACTGGAGGGCGCCCTCCATGAAAGGTGTATCTCACCGCCATGAGCCTCCATCCGGAGCGAATCAGCAAGCCGGTACCGGTTTTCTTTTCTGCGACTCTCCATCGGCTCGCATCAGCAACTGATACCGAAAAAAATGACAGCCACTATTTGGCGGCCTCTGCTGGAGCTTTGACTTCGACAGCAGGTTTGATTCCGCCACACCTCCGGCCTGCCGGCAGGTCTTTCAGCTCAGCAGCACTCTTTACGACTGTGCCGTCCTTTAGAGTGACCGGCTTGAGCCCTCCGCACTTCCGGCCTGCCGGCAGATCTTTCAGCTCTGCCGCACTCTTGATGAGGGTGCCATCTTTGACCACCGGAAGAACCTTCTTCATTCCTGCACATTTTTTGCCGGTCATGCCATCCTTGACCGGAGCGGTTTCAGCCTGCTCCGTTCCCATCAGCGGAAGTGACCCACCAAGGATCAGGGTTGAAATGCCAATCGACGCCAGCACCCCTTTCACCGATTTTTTCATGACTCTTCCCGTTTGAGTATTCAGAACTTCAACAACTCACCTGAAATTACAGGAAATCAGCCAGCAAAGCAACCAGATAAGACTGATCAGACGAATCGGATGGATTGGACTGATCTCTTCAATTCACAAATAAAAAAAGCCGACAGAACATGCTGCCGACTTTTTTAAAATCTACTGTTGCCTCTGCTCTTGTCAGCTTCCGATATACTCCTTGAGCACCTTGTTGTAGGCGGACTGGCGGAGGCGGCGTATCGCTTTTTCCTTGATCTGGCGAACGCGCTCGCGGGTGAGCTTGAACTTCTCGCCGATCTCTTCGAGGGTGAGCGGATTGTCCATACCGATACCAAAGTAGGAACGAATGACGTCGGCCTCTCTTGGGGCGAGCACGGAGAGCGAACGCTCGACTTCGAGGGTGAGCGAGTCGCGGTTCAGGCCGTGGTCGGGCATGTGGCCGTCGTTCTGCAACACGTCGAGCAGGCGGTTGTCGTCACCCTGCGCAAAGGGCGCATCGACCGAAACGTGGCGTCCTGCAATCTTGAGGGTATCGGCCACATCCTGCGAATCCATATCAAGCAGGGTGGCCAGCTCCTTGGTGTTGGGGTCGCGCTCGAACTCCTGTTCAAGCTGGCTGTACGCCTTGCTGATCTTGTTGAGAGTGCCTACCCGGTTAAGGGGCAGACGCACGATCCTCGACTGCTCGGCAAGCGCCTGGAGAATGGACTGACGGATCCACCAGACGGCGTAGGAGATGAACTTGAAGCCTCGGGTTTCATCGAAACGCTTGGCCGCCTTGATCAAGCCGAGGTTCCCCTCGTTGATCAGGTCACCAAGCGTGAGCCCCTGGTTCTGGTACTGCTTGGCGACCGAAACCACGAATCTCAGGTTGCCTTTAATCAGCTTGTCGAGAGCCCGCTTTGCACGTTTGTACTCGGTGGTATCAACCGGCATGTCATAGCCTTCCTTGATGGCCCTGGTAAGTTTGACCTCGTCTTCAGCCGTCAGCAGGTCATATTTGCCGATCTCCTGGAGGTAGCGGTCGAGAGAAAGACTCTCCCTGTTGGTGATTTGCTTACTTATTTTCAATTGCCTCATGAATTTAGTCCTCGTTCGAACTTCTCGATTCTGCCTGGGATATCACAGCGCTGCTGCCTGCCGACCGGATTACGTCTACCCCGGCGAAGGCATCCCGGAAAGACAAATTCAAACCTGGAATATCTGAAAAAAACCGGATATTTCTTTATTTGAGTAAAAAATATGTTGCTTCATTCCGAGAGAATTTCAAGATTCCCCTGAAGCTTTTTGACCAGTGAGCGCGATTCGTCAAGTTTTTCCTGCTCTTTTGCCACAACATCAGCCGGTGCATTGGCGACAAAGGCCTGATTTGAGAGCTTTTTCTGCAACGATTCAATGTAAGCAGTCACCTTTGTGATCTCCTTCTGCAGGCGGAGCTTCTCCTTCTCAAACGAAATCAACCCCTCCAGCCTGATAAAAAGTTCATTACCATCAACCACCGAAGCGGCTGAATGCGCCGGGCGACTGATCATTTCGCCAAGTTCGACCTCACACCTGGCAAGAGAGGCAAACAAACGGCTGCCTGCCTGGAGTGCTGCGAGCGACTCACCGGAAGCCACCCTGATAACCGCCTGGGCGCGCAGATCGTGCGGCACATTGAAGGCTGAGCGAAGGCTGCGAATTTCGGAAACCATATTGCGTACCAGATCGAACGAAGCGGCATCCTCAGGCGTCCACACAGCGTCAGGCTCAGGCAGACGCTCCCTTGCGATGGTCTCGTCCATGCCACGGAAGGCAATGGCGTGCCAGATTTCATCGGTAATGAAAGGCATGACCGGGTGAAGGGTCTTGAGCACCCCCTCCAGCACCGAAACCGCCAGGCAGAGCGCATGACGCGCACGCTCTTCTGAAAGCTCACCCGTCAGCTCACTCTTGAGCGCCTCGACATACCAGTCGCAGTAGTCGCCCCAGAAAAACTCGTGCACGATCTTCACCATGTCGTTCACCTTGAAGTTCGCCATCGCCTGATGATAGCGTTCGAGCATGGCATGGTAACGCGACATGAGCCACCGTCCGGCATCCGACATCAGCGTGCGGTCGGGCGTGAAGGTACTGTAGGCACCGACAAACTCCTCGCTGGTAGCGAAAAGCTTTTCACGCTGCATGAAAACGAAACGGGAGGCGTTCCAGATTTTTGTTGCGAAGTTGCGCCCCAGCTCGCACTTCTCCTCACCAAAAAGCACATCCTGCCCGAGAGGGGCGATGTAGACAATCGTGAAGCGCAGGGCATCGGTGCCGTAGGTATCGATTACCTTGAGCGGATCGGGTGAGTTGCCGAGCGATTTGGAGAGCTTTCGGCCCTTCATGTCGCGGATAATGCTGGTAAAGTAGACGTCACGGAACGGCACATCGCCTCTGAAGTGCATCCCGGCCATGATCATGCGGGCAACCCAGAAAAAGATGATGTCCGGGCCGGTCACCAGGGTATTGGTCGGATAGAAGGCCCTGAGATCCTCGTTGTCGCTGTGCAGACCGCTCCATCCGAGGGTGGTCAGCGGCCAGAGCCACGAAGAGAACCACGTGTCGAGCACATCTTCATCCTGAGAGAGTTTGTCGGTTCCGGCAAGATGGCAGGCCTCGTCGTACGAGGAGGCGACCCAGACGTTGCCCTTCTCGTCATACCATGCCGGGATGCGGTGCCCCCACCAGAGCTGCCGGGAGATGCACCAGTCATGGATGTTCTCCATCCAGTGGCGATAGGTGCTGACCCAGTGTTCGGGATGAAAACGGATTTCACCGTCGTTGACCGCCTTGAGGGCCGGTTCGGCAAGCGGCTGCATCCTGACGAACCACTGTTCGGAGAGGTAAGGCTCAACCACCACGTCGGCACGCTCGGAGTAGCCCACGTTGTGTTCGTACTCCTCGACCCTGACCAGATGGCCAAGCTCCTCGAGATCAACGAGAATCTTCTCGCGGGCCTCGAATCGATCCATACCGGCATAGCCGCAATCGTCAGTCATGCGGCCATCCCTGCCCACCACGGAGAAGGCCGGAAGGTTGTGACGTTTAGCCACCTCATAATCGTTCGGGTCGTGCGCCGGGGTGATCTTAAGCGCACCGGTACCGAAGCCGATTTCAACATAGTCGTCGGCAATGACAGGCACATGGCGCCCAGCAACGGGCACGATCACCAGTTCGCCGACAAGGTCGCGATAACGCTCATCGTTCGGATTGACGGCAATGGCAACGTCAGCGAGAATGGTTTCGGGGCGAACCGTCGCGATGATGATCGAGCGCGACGGATCTTTGGCAAGCGGATAGCCGACGTAGACCAACTGGTCACGCCGTGACTTCATGATCACCTCTTCGTCGGAGAGCGCCGTCTGCGATACCGGGCACCAGTTGATGATCCTCCGCCCCCGGTAGATGAGCCCTTCGCGGTAAAGAGCGACAAAGGCGTTGATGACCGCTTCGGAGGCCCGTTCGTCCATCGTGAAGAGGTTGCGACGCCAGTCGCAGGAGATACCGAGCTTGCGAAGCTGACGGAGAATCAGCCCGCCATACTCCTCACGCCACTCCCACACCTTGCCGAGAAAGTCGCGACGGCCAAGGTCGTGACGTGTGATCCCCTCCGTGCGCAGCCTCTTTTCAACCACGGTCTGTGTCGCGATTCCGGCATGATCGGTACCCGGAAGCCACAGCGCTTCCCGGCCAGTCATGCGGGCGTACCGGATGAAGATGTCCTGGAGCGTGTGGTTGAGCACATGACCGAGGGTCAGGCTGCCGGTCACGTTCGGCGGAGGCATGAGCACCGAATAGGGCAGGGCTCCCCCTTCACGCACCCTGGAACTTTCGGCATGGTAGGTGCCCAGCGCCTCCCAGTGCGCGCTTCTCCAACGCTCCTCTACTTCGTGGTGATTATAGGTTTTTTCGAGATTCTGCAAGGCGGTATGGTCACTCATGGGTATCGTTTCAAAGCAAGATTAAAGATGACGGGCGTCGTTCAGGACGCCCGATGTCTGAAGCTCCCTTCACTCCTCTTTGGTCGGTGCCGGACGTTTTTCGAAAATCTGGTCGATCAGGCCATACTCTTTGGCCTCTGTGACATTCATCCAGCGGTCACGCTCGGAATCTTCACGCACCTTCTGAACATCCTGACCGGTATGCTTTGCCAGAAGCTCTTCGAGCAGACGGCGGATCTTCTCGATTTCACGCGCCTGGATGAGAATATCGGTCTCCTGCCCCTGAGCACCACCCGATGGCTGGTGAATCATGATGCGTGAGTGTGGCAGCGAAGCCCGCTTGCCGGCGGTGCCGCTGGCCAGAAGAAAGGCCCCCATGCTGGCCGCCATGCCAACGCACACTGTGGCGATGTCCGGCCGGATATACTGCATGGTGTCGTAAATGCCCAGACCTGCCGAAACGCTGCCTCCGGGAGAGTTGACATAGATGAAAATGTCGCGTTCAGGATCCTCCGATTCGAGAAAAATGAGCTGCGCCATGACCAGACCGGCCACGTGCTCGTCAATGCCCGAACCGAGAAATATGATACGCTCCCTGAGAAGACGGGAAAAGATGTCGAACGCACGCTCGCCTCGTCCTGAAGTCTCGATGACCATCGGCACGAGCTGGTTGGTGATACTCTGTTCGATCGCTCCGGAATAGAGCTTTTTGGCGTGATGTTCGAATCCGAAATTGATGTTAGCCATATCGTTGATTCCAGCTTTATTGATTGGTTGTCGCTCCGTATGCAGGAACGAAAGATACGTTCAAATTCCGCGTAGTCGTGCAATGAACCCCTAAAATACAGAGACTGAACAAGAATTCCTGAAATCCGGTTCCTCTTTCTGCATTTTATTCAGGAGAGGTGGCTCCCGCCCCGGCCATCTTTTGATATATTCGGGTTCAGGAACTTTTTCAATACCATCAGACCGCCATGCAGGTACGCCTCGTCTCCGTCACCAACCCCCTCATCGAATTCGACCATCACCGGCTCACTCCGGAGGGACTCATCGCCTACTGTGCAAGGGTTTCAAGCCCAAACCAGGAGACTCCCGATTATGAAAAGCTGCTTGCCTACTGCATCAGAAACAAGCACTGGAGCGTCTTCGAAATGGTGGACATGACCGTGGAAATCGTCACCTCCCGAGCCATCTCCCCCCAGATTCTCAGACACAGATCCTTCTGTTTCCAGGAATTCTGCATTGCCGGCGACACCAAAATCACGCTCGAACTCCCGAACGGGATCAAGAAAGGAAAACGAGCTGCCTACAAGCGTTCCATAGCACACCTTTACAACCTGCAACAGCGAGGGGCAAAAATGCCTGGCTGTGTCCGTATCTACGACGAGGAATCCCGAACATTCATTACCGCACCGATCAAAGAGGTGTTTCAAACCGGTATCAAGCCTTTATTCCGGGTAACGTTAGAGAACGGATGCTCAATCGAAGCAACAAAGGAGCACAGGTTCCTGACCCGAAATGGTTTTCAGACCATGGAGGATGCGCTGGGCCTTTGCCTGACAGGATCGACAGCCTCCTGGATAAACCACGAAGCTGCTTTCGCCTGCAATGGCATCCCTGTTTATCAAAGCCCTGAATGGCTTGCTGGAGCAAAGGAAGATGCCATCAAAGAGGGAACAGGCCTTCAGGGTATCGCCCGAGCCGCTGGTGTAACTACTCATACAATCAGAAAATGGCTCTATGTTAACGAGCTTGGGTTCACAAGGAAAGAGGTAGCCTCATACACTCCGATCTGGAATAAAGGGAAGAAGTGGACTCATGCTAAACATACCATGGAGACCATTGAAAAAATGCGTCGCTCTGCGAAGCGAGGACAAGAGTCGAATCTCTGGAGAGGGGGCGCTGATCGATCTGAAAGAGTTGCTATCGCTGACTGGTGCAGTGCACACCGTGCAGAGTTCCTCAAAGCGGCGAACTACTCCTGTACTCGTTGTGGCAGTCACACACGTCTTGAACTCCATCACAAACTGACCGTAGCAGAAAGAGCTGATCTGACCCGAGAAAAAAGCAACATTGAAGTACTCTGTCACAACTGCCACAGTGAACAGCACCGCATTGCAGGAGACGCGAAGTCCTGGAGAGAAAAAAGCCGGGGAAACACCCTGACGATCAACTGGAAAAAAGTTCGATCAGTGGAATATGTGGGTGAAATGATGACTTATGATATGGAAGTAGAACACTCGTCCCACAATTACGTTGCCAATGGCATCGTCACTCACAACAGCCAGCGTTACGCCAAAATACAAGCCATTGAGAAATACCAGCCTCGACGGCAGGATGTGAAGAACCGCCAGAACTCGCTTGACGACCTCGACGAGGCCACCGTCGCCTGGTTCCAGGAAGCACAGGAGAGTATTGCAAAATCCGGCATGGAGAAGTATGAAGAGGCGCTTGAAAAAGGAATCGCCAAGGAGTGCGCCCGGGTGCTGCTGCCGCTCGGCACGCAGACCCGGCTCTATATGAAGGGGTCGGTCAGAAGCTGGATCCACTACCTCGAAGTACGTACCGATCCGGCAACCCAGAAAGAGCATCGCGACATCGCCGAAGCCGTTCAAGCGATTTTCATGGAGCAGTTCCCGGTGACAAGCAGAGCGATGGGGTGGGCGAATGCTGAGCAATGAGCAATGAGCAACGAGTGACGAGTGACTGGTATTGGTCGGTCAGGGAAGTGGACAGGGTGAACAGTCAAAATCTTCAATTGTCCACCACGTCCACTCAGTACACTTCGTCCACTTCTTCAATTTCCCGCAATTTCCCGCCTCTCACCGCATGTGGGCGAGCAGTTTGGCCAGTTGCACACGCAGATCCTTGCGATGCACGATGAGATCAACAAAGCCGTGCTGCTGGAGGAACTCCGAGCGCTGGAATCCTTCGGGCAGGTCGCGCTTGATGGTGTCGCGAATGACCCTGGGGCCTGCAAAGCCGATGAGAGCGTGGGGCTCGCTCACGTTCAGGTCACCAAGCATGGCGTATGAGGCGCTGATACCGCCCATGGTCGGATCGGTCATCAGCGAGATGAACGGTATGCCCCGCTCACCGAGACGGTTCAGGCGAGCGGCTGTCTTGGCCATCTGCATGAGACTGAAAGCCCCCTCCATCATGCGTGCTCCGCCAGATTGCGATATAATGATGAGCGGTGCATTGAGCGCAATGCTCCTGTCGGTAGCCCGGGCAATCTTTTCTCCAACAACCGAACCCATCGAGCCGCCAATGAATCCGAAATCCATGGCTGATATCACCAGTGCCGAGCCATCCATGGTGCCCGTAGCATTCCGGCACGCTTCGTTTTTTCCGGTTTTGGCCATGGTATCGCGGACACGCTCGGGATAGTTTTTCGTATCGACAAAGCCGAGCGGATCGGCAGCTCTGAGATGACCATCGAACTCCTCCCATTTCCCTTCATCGAACAGAAACGAGAAGTAGAGATCAGGTGATATGCGGAAGTGAAACCCGCATTGGGGGCAGGTGTAGAGATGATCTTCAAGCTGTTTTTTATGCAGGGCGGCCCCGCACGAATCGCATTTCGACCACAGCCCTTCAGGGGTGTCGCGTTTATCCGTTGTCCGTATGGAGGGGGTTGCCCGTTTGAACCAGACCATGTTTATTATTACGACTAAAGAGTTTACATTGGATTTCAAGATATACACTCAACACGAGAACTCAAAAACAGGCTGCACACGGAGATTTCTGTGAACTGCAATCAACAACAATACAAGCGTTTAACAAGACCTCGCCTTATCGTCGTTCTGGCGCTTTTGCTGTCGTTTGCTGCATCGGTGACCTCCGTAACCCTTCCGGTGGGTGCCACAACCATCGTCTGGCCCGACACGCTTTCGACTGTTTCGCATCGTTATGAGATCACGCCAGCCATGCGTCCCCTGCGCAAAACCGTAGGCCTTGCGCTTTCGGGCGGCGGGGCCAACAGCATCGCCCAGATAGGCGTACTCAAGGCGCTTGAGGAAGAGGGGGTGCCGGTTGATTGCATTGCCGGAACCAGCATGGGTGCTCTTGTCGGCGGGCTCTACAGTTCAGGCTATTCGGCCACGGAACTTGAATCGATCGTGCTTGCGCTTCCCTGGCAGAAGTTGGTCTCTCTCGACAATGAAGCACCACGGACCAACAGCTATCTAGAACAGAAAAACATCCGGGATCGGGCTTCGATTGCCATACGATTCGAAAAATTCCGGTTGATTGTCCCCAAAGCACTCAGCGCAGCGCAAACCCTTACCCGGACGATCGACCTGCTCGTGCTGAACGCGCCCTACCATACCAGCCATGCCTTTGCAGACCTTCCGGTCAATTTCAGGGCGGTTGCAACGGATATGGTTTCGGGGCGAAGGGTCACTCTGGTCTCTGGCCCCCTCTCGGAGGCCATGCGCGCCAGCAGCACGATTCCCATCCTGTACCACCCTATTGAGCGGAACGGACTCAAACTTTCCGATGGCGGCCTGGTGGCCAACCTGCCCGTCGATGAGCTCGATGCTGCCGGTACGGACTACAAGATCGCTGTCGATACGCACGGCCGAATGTATACCGACAGTGATGATATCGACGTTCCCTGGAAGGCTGCCGACCAGGCCATGACCATCCTGACCCAGGTACAGTATCCACGGCAGCTCGAACTGGCCGATCTGGTCATCACCCCCGATATCGGCAACCATAAAGCGACCGATTTTTCAGACATCCGCCAACTGATCGATGCCGGATATGCAAAAGGGCGACTGCTGGCGCCCTTGATCAGAAAGGGGATCCGCTTCACCGGGCGTCGTGATATCGATATTACCGGTTACAGCAAAAGCGTGGAGGGGCTCCCGGTCACCACCGAAGATCCCGAACTCTCAAAGAGAGTCAAAGCCATCGTGAGCCGCCAATCCGGCGTCAGAACCATACTTGGCGACCTGCTCGAAACCGGCCAGTTCCGCAGGGTTCATGCAGAAATCGACCATCAGACCAGAAAAGCGCTGTTTGTCCTCGAACTCCTCCCGCGAATCGAGAGTATCGTGGTGACCGGAGGTGTGACCAATGCCGTTCCCCAGGCAGCGATCGACACAACGTTCGTACCCGTCACCAAACGGTTCTATACCTCCACCGAAGCAACGAGGTCGCTCGAAAAGCTGATCCATCTTTACCGCAAGCGTGGTTACAGCTTTGTGAAGATTGAGAGCACCAAAATCAGTGGCACGACACTCACCATACAGCTCTCATCGGGAACCATCGACCATATCGCTGTCGAGCAGAACAGAAAGCTCACCAGACCGCTCCCCATCAAACGAGAGATGACGCTCGAGACCGCAAAAGCATTCCGTTACGCCGATGCGGAACAAACCATCGATAACCTTTACGGTACCGGGGTCTTCAACAGGGTTTCCCTCTTCATGGAAAACCTTCAACCAGCTGAAACGGCACAAGGCAACACCGTCACGGTCAGGCTCGATGAAAAACCGGCCACCGTCCTGCGCCTCGGTGTGCGGTACGATGAAACAGCGAATGCCCAACTGCTCATCGATTTCAGAAACGAAAATTTCCAAGGCTCCGGGAACTCCATCGGCGGATGGACTAAATTCAGTCAGCAAAACAACCGTGTCAATCTCGAATACAGCGTCCCAAGATTCGGCAGAACACCGTTGACCATGTTCACCAGAGCTTTTTTCGACCAGCACGACGTCGAAACCCGCCAGTTGACACTCTCCGGAAACTCCGGCCTGCTGGCAACCGGAGAACCCCGTTCGCTCGGCATCCAGAAATATGGATTTACGACATCGTTCGGCACAAGAGTCAGAAAAAACGACCGACTGACAGCGGACTTCACCCTGCAGAATGCGCAATCGTATCCACGGAACAAAAGAGCCGAGCCTATCGATACCGGAAACATCAACATGGCCTCGATCGGCGGACAGTTTACGTTCGACAACCGCGACAACTCATTCCTGCCTTCCGGCGGACGACTCATCAATGTTCGTTACAGTTCAACGACCATCATCCAGGATGACCACAAACCATTCTGGCAACTGGTCGCCTCGTTCGAAGAGAACCTGTCGACCGGTTCGGCAACAACGCTTCAGTTAACCACTCTTATCGGCACCAGTAGTATTGAGGTTCCCCTGTCTGAAAAATTTTTTCTTGGCGGAACAGGCAACGCTTACTCTTACCGTTTCATCGGTCTGAAAGACAACGATCTTATCGGCAACAACATTGCCGTTTCCGGAGCCCTTCTCCGCTACCGCTCTCCGGTACAACTCGCCTTTCCGACCTCGTTCATCCTGCTCTACAACATTGGCAATGTCTGGCAACGACGCTCACAAATGTCGCTCGGCCATCTGGTCCAGGGCATCGGTACCGGAGTCGTCTGGGACACACCCATCGGACCCGCGCAGTTTACCGTGGCCAAACCATTCGCCTTTGAACGCAGTGAAATCAGGGATTCAGCCCGGATCGATTTTTCTGAAACCATTTTTTACCTCAGCCTCGGACACCATTTTTAACATCAAGCGAACCTTAATACAGAGTGACTACCAGCAGTAACCCGAAGAAACCGAATATCCTGGTCTGTAACGACGACGGCATCGAAGGCCCCGGTCTCCATGCCCTTGCCGCGTCCATGAAAAAGCTCGGCTCCGTAACCGTCGTTGCACCGGCAGAGCCCCATAGCGGCATGAGCCATGCCATGACTCTCGGAAAACCTTTGCGTATCAGGAAATATCTGAAAAACAACCGCTTTTTCGGTCATACCGTCTCGGGAACACCAGTTGACTGCGTCAAGGTCGCCCTGAGCCATATCCTTGAAAGCAAACCAGACCTGATCGTTTCCGGCATCAATTACGGAAGCAACACGGCTATGAATACCCTCTATTCGGGAACCATAGCCGCCGCACTTGAAGGTGCGATCCAGAACATACCCTCACTGGCTTTTTCGCTGACCACCTATGAAAACGCTGACTTCACCTATGCAGCCAAATTTGCCAGGCAACTGTCCAGAGAGGTGCTCCGGCGTGGACTGCCACCCGATACCATCCTGTCGGCTAACATTCCCAACGTTCCCGAAAAAGAGATCAAAGGAATTCTCTTCACGCGGCAGGGACGATCACGATGGGAAGAGGCTGCTATCGAGCGTCATGACGTTTATAACAATCCCTACTACTGGCTCAGTGGAACACTCCTTCTGCAAGACCATGACCTTGCGCACGACGAATATGCTGTCCGGCAGAATTACGTTGCCATAACGCCACTCTCCTGCGATTTTACCGACCACCACCTGAGAAACGAACTTGAAACCTGGGGACTCAACAAGTAATCACGTGAACACCTTCATTATCGATTATCAGCGTATCCAGACTCCGAAAAAAGGTTTTTCCCGCCTCTTCTGTGATTACACCTCCGAAGGAGAAGCCAGAACCAAACTCGTTTCTGGCAGCTTTCACCTCGATTACCGCAAGGATGCCGATTATTACCGGCACCTTGGCCTGCTGGCGTCCCGGAAGTTCAGGAGAGAGTCACTCGTGGAGCTTCTCTTGCGGCAAAACAGGATGTTCGGCGGTTCCGAACGCCAGCAAAAGGAGATAGAAAAGCTTCGATCCCCACGCTGCATGGCGATCGTTACCGGCCAGCAGACCGGGCTGTTCACCGGGCCGCTCTATACCGTCTACAAAGCACTCTCGGCTGTGGTCATGGCTGCAAAACAGAAGGAGCTGTTCCCTGAATATGACTTCGTGCCCGTGTTCTGGATCGAAAGCGAAGACCATGATTTCAAGGAGGCATCGACAACCTCAATCTTCGCCGGAGAAAGCATTGAAACGGTGAAAACGGAAGGCGTGCAGCGCCTCAACGACCAGATGGCCGGAACAACCATGCTCGGGAGCGACATACGCGATACCGTGCATCAGTTCCTCGACCTCCTGGCTGACTCCGATTTCAAGCCGGAAATAGCCGATCTCCTGCACGCCTGCTATGAACCCGGCGTCACCCTTGAAATAGCCTTCGCCAGGACGATGAACCGTCTTTTCAGGGAGCACCCGCTGATCATGCTCTCGACCCAGGATACCGGGTTCAAGCAACTGGCCGCAGAGGTTCTCTGCAAAGAGATCGAGACCGCGCCAGCCAGCTCATACGAGGTGGTGGCACAGAGTTCAATACTCGAATCGATGGGGTATCCTGCACAGACAAAACCACGACCGGTCAACCTTTTTTACCTCAATCAGCTCGGGCAGCGTCTCAAAATTGAACTCCCCTCTCCCGACAACTTCATCATTCTGCCCGAACGCCATCGCTACTCCCGTCACCAGATGATCGAACTCTGCCAGGATCATCCGGAAAAATTCAGCCCGAATGTCATCCTCCGCCCGATCGTCCAGGACACGGTGCTACCCACCTTCGCCACGATAAGCGGCCCCGGCGAGATCAGCTATATGGCTCAGTACCTCAAGGCCTACGAGCATTTCGGCATAGTCATGCCTTTCGTGATACCACGGGGCAGCTTCACGCTCGTAGAGCCGAAAATAGCCCGTATCATGGATAAGGTGCTCAAGGTTACCGGAAGACCGAGTTTTTCGAGGCGTCAGGCCTATGAAGCGGTCTTCGAAGACTTGCAACAACTTCGCAAAACGATGGTCTCAGACTCGGAAAACGAGAATATCGACACACTATTCGAGCGGGTTGAATCGGAGGTAGCTGGTGCGCTCTCGGCACTCGAACCGGCACTGGTGAAAATGGACCCGACCTTGCAGCAATTCCTTGCTGCTTCTTCGGGCCAGATCGCCAAAATTATCGGTGGAATCAAGGAGAAGAGCTACCGTGCCGGGCGAAGAAAGCATGACGAACTGCTCCGGCAGCTCGACAAGGCAGAGATGAACCTCTTCCCCGAGGGCAAACCGCAGGAGCGCAGCATCAACATCTTCTATTACCTCAACAAATACGGCCCTTCGCTGATCGACGAACTCGCCCGGGTACTGCAAGGCTATTCGACGGAAGCGCATTTGATTGTTGAGTTGTAGAAAAGAAAGGGACATAAAGGACCAAAAGGACAAAAAGCGTTATTCACTCTTCGTCCTTTTGGTCCCTTTCCCTGTTGAGGCCCTTTCGGGACTCAACCTTTCTTATCCCGAGTAGGTATGCACGCTGTTCTGTGCAGAGGGAAGGTAGTTGACGCCGAACCAGCAGACCAGCAACACAAAAAACGACAGACCGAGGTACCATTGAAGGGTTTTCGGATCAGTCTTTCTGGCCACCAGATGCAGATACCCCAGATAGGCAAGCCAGGAAATAAAAGCCCAGGTCTCTTTGGGATCCCAGGTCCAGTAGTGTCCCCAGGCCTCTTTAGCCCAGAGTGCGCCGAAAATCAGACCAAAAGTCAGTAAGACAAATCCGAGCAGGGCGAGATAGTGAGACATCGACTCGGCTTTGGCCGAACGCTTGTCCCTGAAGTTGAGGATGACATTGTGCCACCCTGACACAGCAGAGGCCGCAAGCAGCACATAAGCGACCAGATAAACCACCACGTGGGGCACAAACCAGACGCTCTGCAGAGCCGGCATGAGCGCCTTCTGGAAGACATCGGGATTCATGTAATTAATACCGAGAAACAGCGCTGCAAGCCCCATGCAGTAATACTTGAGCCAGCCGATACGGTAACGGGACTCAACCAGAAACCCGACGACAGGAATGAGTGTCGCATACCAGAGGCGTGTTTCACCAAGCGTCCTGAGCGGTGGACGTTCGAGAGCTATCCAGTATGAGGTCAGGAACCAGACAAGCACAAGCGTTCCCGAGATCATGAACGACCATGAAAGCAATCCGAGGGCTTTCGTCGTTCTCGCAGGAATCTGCAAAAGACTACCTACCAGCCAGCACACCACTGCGGCAAGAGCCATTGCCGGAAATTCGACCAGTGTCATGCCTCCTCCATCTTTTTAATGCCTTTCCAGAAAAACAGCAGATTACCAGCCATGATCATAAAGAATCCGACATACACAGCAGGCAGCCAGGGGTCCCTTACCGCTTCCACAAGGCTCAGGGTCGACCAGCGCCCCGCCTTTTCATCGTATCCCATCTGGTAAAGCTTCCATCCATGAAAATCAACGGGCTTGTTGACTTCAAGCAACGCTGCAACGCGCTCTCCGCCCTCACCCATCACCATCACCTCCGATCTGAACGCCTTGGGCTCCCCCTCAGCCATAACGATGTAGTAGTCCCCCATCGGCACAAACTGCGGCTTGAGCTGAGGACCGCCCGAAGTAATCCAATGCTCCGAAACAACTCCTCCAACTTCGAGCCTCACCCGGGCAAAAGGAAATCCATTTTTCCCCTCGACAGGCACCGGAATCCCATGGCTATCGGGAAGGGCGTCAGGAAAATAGTCAAGCACCGTCAGCGAACCAACACCTGGCCACTCGGCGGTAGCCCCCTTGCTGATGTCATGCATCTGCTTCGAATTCGATTCAATGACCTGATCGGTGCGCGGATCATACAGCGCCAAACGGGCTGCATACTGGTCAATCTGGAAATCTTTCAGAAAGATGGAAAACGGAAGGTGAAGCGCCCGTTCAGTGTCGCGATCGTAAGCCACGTTCGTTGCCCGTCCTTCGTCAATCGGCACCACAAAACGCTGAAGCTGCGAGTTGCCGAGCAAACCACAGGAGAGCGCAATCCAGAACCCGCCATGAAACAGCATGAACTGAAGATTGGCCAATCTGAAAGGAAACGTCTTCCACACCAACGTCAAACCGAGGTTGAAGAGAAAAAACAGGGTGACCAGAGCAAATGGCCAGCTCGAAAACATCCCGTCAAGCCTCAGGCTGGCTACCAGTGAACCCGTCGGAAACTTCTCGTGCTGAAGCACACCGTTCACCACACTCTCCTGGGGCAATACTCCACCAACGAAAGAGAGCAGGGCAAGGCCGACAATCAGACTCAGCCCCAGAGGAATACCGCCAAGCCAGGTTACCATGGGATGTTCCCTGAAAATCAGTCCGACAGCCAAAATCGCTCCGCCGAACAAAAGAAGAAACACAAGGTTAAACGGCCAGCCTGGTATGGCCAGACCGCCCCCTGTAGTCATCAGCTCGATACCCAGACCGGCAAGAACAGCCGCAAGGGTGAATAAGGCGGCTCCATTGAAACCCGCCTGACCTGAACCGGCTTTTCCGGTACTTTTTTTTTCTGCCATAATGAATTCAATCCGTTACATCACCACATTGTCCGCCAACATCCTGATCGTTTTTCTTCAGTATCTGACAACACTTGCAAACGATAGCATACAGAGCATCCCCTTCGGCGCCTTCACTGATCTTGTCTACGGCGTTGCGTATCTCCTGTTTGTAAACGCGGGACTTGATCGTTTGCCCCCCCCGTTTTTTATGAAGATACTGCGACACCGCCGCTGGCGTGACCCCGAGTTTTTTGGCCGCACTGGACTGCGTCATGCCGGTTTTCACCAGCTCTTTGGCAAGATCAGCCCTGATCTGGGGCAGATAATACCAAACTGCTTTCTCACAAGGAAAAATCATCGATAAAAAGGTATAAAATTATGACCGAACCATAACGCATTCCGGCTGAGCTGCATACCCGCCGATCCGGTTCGCGCGGCCCGGTATCGCAGAAAAACAGCTTCAACCGGGAACAAAAACCTGAAAACGCCCCGTGGTTCGACCTTAAGTTATAGTAATTTCATAAACAAAGGTACTGGTTACATAACCTCAACACCAAGAGGCATCCTTCATGAAAAAACGCTTCAGTGAAATTGCAGGGTGGAGCACCCTCCTCCTGATCCTGTGCCAGATCATTCCGTTGAACAGGATCGAACCCACTGCAGAAACACCGAAAAGCATTCCGGTCGAAGTACTCTCGGTACTCAGGACGCATTGCTATAACTGCCACTCCGGTGAAACCCGCTGGCCCCGAAGCGCGTACATTGCCCCGCTCTCCTGGTATGTGACCGGAAAAGTGCGGCAGGCACGCCAGGCGTTCAACCTCTCTGGCTACAATAGCTTCCCAGTAGTCAAGAGACAACGCCTTGCAGCAACTCTGTCCCGCATGGCACTTACCGCCGGCATCAACAAGCACGGGCAAATTCCCGGATTTTCTGCTTTCAGACTGAACGAAAGGGAGCGGATGCTCCTTATCGGCTGGCTGTCAGGTAACAATCGTGAATGAAAAAGTACAATAACTAATTCATCACGCAGATAAAAATAAAGTGCGTGAAAAAAAGTCATCACCCGGTCTCAACCCGATTCGAAAAAAAATCCGGCGTCAATCCCCTGTCCATCAGAGTGCACCATACCGGAGGCTGTAATCCGAAACCTGGGCAATAAACCTAAAAATTGACGCTGTACCCTTCAGGGTAATACCCACTGATGATGGAGATCACCTTTTCGGGATCGTCTTCAAGATAAATGAAATCCAGATCGGCCTCACTGATGAATCCCTTCGCAAGCATACTCTTCCGTATCCAGCGCAACAGCTCGCCCCAATACTCCGATCCCATCATGATCACCGGAAACTTCTGACTCTTGCCGGTCTGGATAAGGGTAATGGCCTCCGATAACTCGTCGAGCGTGCCAAAACCTCCCGGCAGAACGACAAAGGCCTGTGAGTATTTCAGAAACATAACCTTGCGAACGAAAAAATACTGGAAAGAGACCAGCTTGTCAGAATCGATATACCGGTTTGGCTGCTGCTGGTTGGGCAGCTTGATATTGAACCCTACCGACTCCCCGCCCCGGCTCTGCGCTCCCTTGTTGGCGGCTTCCATAGCCCCCGGACCGCCACCCGTCACGACAGCAAATCCTGCCTCGGCAAGAAGCCGACCCATCGTTTCGGCAAGCCGGTACTCGGCATCACCCTCCCGGACTCTGGTCGAACCAAACACCGTTACCGCCGGACCGATGTTCGACATGGTTTCGAAACCGTTCACAAACTCAGCCATAATCTTGAACACCCGCCAGCCATCGGCCATAAATTCGCTTCCGTCCACCGGAGTCGCCGATCCCATGCCCTTTGCTACCGGACTGACAACACCTGTCGTTTTTTTCGGTTCATGATTGTCCATGAGGCCTTTCAGATTTCGAGAAAGTTTCTGATAAGATCGTGCCCCACGGAGGTCATGATCGATTCTGGATGGAACTGCACTCCGTACAGCCCAAGCTCCTTCGAATCAAAGGCCATGATCACCCCGTCTTCAGTCCATGCCCGGATTTCAAGCGTTGCCGGAAGGGTTTCACGCTCCACGATCAGTGAATGGTAGCGGGTGGCCGTAAAAGGATTCGGAATGCTGCGGAACATCCCCTGCCCGTCGTGACAGACCTGCGAGGTTTTGCCATGCATGATCTGACCTGCGCGGACGACTTTTCCTCCGAGCGCCTCGCCGATGGCCTGATGGCCAAGACAGACACCCAGCAGCGGAATCCTGCCTTTGGCCGCATTGATCAACGCAACGGATATCCCGGCATCAGTCGGAGTACCGGGCCCAGGAGAGATAACGATCTTCTCCGGCTTCAGCGCGAGCGCCTGCTCGACGGTAAGCTCATCGTTCCGGTACACCGAAACCTCAGCCCCAAGCTCGCCTATATACTGGACAAGATTGTAAGTAAACGAATCGTAATTATCTATAACAAGAATCATTAGAGCACGTAAGAGACTATTTTAAAAAGACTTAATAAAATCTGAATGCAATCGGCACCCGTAACTATACCCACCTTTTTCCTGACACCGCACTGGCACCCCCTCAGACATAACGCTTTAATATAATTACCTTTCCTCTCCAAACTCAAAACCACCGCCAAAATCAACCAAAGAACACCCCTCTTCTCTCAAATCAGATCCACATTTCCGGGCGAACAACTCCATCAGGGGAATAGAGCTATCCAAATCGGCGCCGGAGTCGGTATCAGTGTCGATTTCCACTTCAAGAGCCGAAAGCACAACGCTCCGAGTATGGTGTTTGATTGTCACCATAACTTGATATTCTGACAGTTAAAGAAAAATGCAGGTTTTCTTTTTTCATAGATAAAAAACGATTTCAATTGGGTTAATTCATTCGTTTTTTCCTGATTGAATGAACAAGAGCAGGTTATTGGCACACTGGTCATGCATCTGACTCAGATCGGTTATCAAGATACTCATATCGGTCATACTCATCCTTGTTTCCTGATAAGAGAATCAAACCTGAATCTATCCAATCAAGCACTTTATGTATCTCTGCCTTAATCTCAGGATAAAAACTGTTCGCTATTTTATCTTTTTGTTCATTGCTCAAATCCTCAAAATTATCCACGCCACATAAACCGGAAGGACAATCAAGTGATAAGCCATAGTCTAAGCCAAGATTATCCATAAATTCATAACCATGACAATATAAATCATAGAATTTTCTGATAGCCGAAGTGTAGTCTCCCGTCCGGTTTAAAGCATCTGCAAGCAAATTCCTTATTTTCCATAATTCAAACTCTGACGGATCAATAAAGTGACGTATCAAATTCTGTACTTCATATATCGCACCTTGCTTTTTATAATCAAACGATATAAGGTCGAAATAATCACCAGAATTCAGATTGTCCTCAAGTTCATTCAAACTATATACCCAATTTTCAAATTCTTCAATCAGCATCTCTCCCGAAAGAATTCTGAAAAGTATTTCCTTTATATTTTGTGATATTTCTGGCATTTTTTTTTTATAATAGTCGGTTAACGGTTCAGCAACGAAAATGTATTGCACTTTACATTCCATATTTGTCCTATAAGCTCCACATAGTCGGTATTATCGCCTTACCTCTTTTTGACTTTATTACAACTATTCAAATAAACTTATCGGTTTCCGCAAATTTTATTTGCTGACTTACCTTTAAACTGCCTGAGGATCAGATCAATTACCTCTGCTTGCTCCTGAATATACAATTGCTCGCAAATACTGCCCGGATGCGCCTGATAGATATTGCTTTTCACCATTGAATTCAAAAGGAGTAATCCGTGCATAAATGCTTTCGTGAAGCACTTGCTTTGGGAAAAAGGTGATTATACCCTGAACTTCAGCCAACACATTGCATGAAGGTAAATAATTTGTAACACACAGCAAACAAGAGCGGTGCGCATTTATTGTGAAATTGGCGAGGCCATCAATGTAAAGCGGCAGCAACTCGGATGGGGCAAGAGCATCATGGAAACCCTTTCCCAAGACTTGCAAGCGGAGTTTCCGGAAAGAAACGGATTTTCAGCACGTAATCTCTGGAATATGAGGGACTTCTACCTTGCTTGTTCATTACAACCAAATCTGCAACCAGTGGTTGCAGAAATCAACCTGAATGCATTATTCTTGCTCTGAAGGCTCCTTATCACTGTTTTTCGGTGAGAAAATTCTTCCCGCAACAAAGACGGCGGCAAGCCCTATCAAATCAAGACCCCGAATTACGGCAGCGGTAACCTCATGACCAGTCATGGCAAGGGTCGCTGATATGGCAAGAGCAAGCGAACAGATAAACAGGGCATAATGCTGCCCCCGACTGGACTGCCTCATCTGCTCATGAGCAATGAGAGATTCAGTATTGATTCGGTGATCAAGCTGTTTCTCGGCCATGACAAGTATTCGCTCCGCGCTACCGGGCAAGACTTGTGATCGTAACCTGCTAATATTGAGGGGTGCGCAAGGGGGCCAACGAAGTCCTGACGAACCAGACTTACAACCGGGTTTTGTTCGAAAAGAGAGACCCCGGAATGAGGTTAAACATCCCCATTTTGTTTATCGGGCAGATCGTTTCGCGTCATGAGTGCCTGACGTTTTGTGAGTGCCCCGCCCTGTCATGTTCTTTTCTGCGCTGTGTATGGCATTTCCCACAAGAGCCCAGTCATTACGAAGAGCCTTGAAATCGTCGGATGCATCACCTAACCTGACCACTTGATGCGAAGCTCCGGCAAGATTGAAAACGCTCCCGAAACCCACGATGGATGGGGTACGCACCTTCATTTTGCTAAGAATTTTCTTATTCATGCTCTGAGTAATTTGTTGCCAACAAACAGCAAGCCGGTAACATACTCTGTAAAGAAACCAGAATCTTAACAATATCTGATTGACAGTATAACGCTATAATCTCACAGATTGTTCTAACCTCCGGGGGCCACCTTCCGGAACATCTCCTCGTAAGCTGCGCTCAGGTCGATTTTGCGGCGGGCCATGACCTTGCGGGCGGTCTCGACGGCCTTGTCTGCTTCGTACTCGCCGTTGCCGGTGTAGCCGTCGCCCCATGAGAATGATGGAATGTATTTCGAGGGCATACCGTCACCGAAGATGTTCGATGAGGTGCCCACGACCGTGCCGGTGTTGAAGCGGGTGCCAATGGAGCACTTTGAGTGCTCGCCCATCAGGAGACCGAGGAACTGCTGGCCGGTGGCCATTTTGCCGTGCGCGGTCTCGATGCTCACCTGGCTGTAGTTGTTCTTGAGGTCGGAAGTGTCGGTACCCGCGCCGAGGTTGCACCAGCTCGAAATATAGGAGTGGCCAAGGAAGCCGTCGTGCTGCTTGTTGGAGAACGGCTCCATGATCGAATCCTCGATCTCGCCGCCAGCCTTCGAGCCGCCGCCGATAGAGACGTTGCTGTAAATCCTCGCACCGCTCTTCACCGTCGCTTTCGGGGCGATGAAGACGTTCTGCATGAGCAGCGCCACCGGCTCCACCATCGCACCCGCGCCGATGTAGATGAACCCGTCCGAGGCGTCGAGCACAGCGCCAGCCATGACTTTCGCGCCCTTCTCGATGGCGATCGCCTCCGGCTTGACCAGAATCGCCGACGGATGCACCTCGCCTTCGATGCGTCCGAGCGCCAACGCCGCGCCATCGTGCTGCATCATCGCCGGATGCAGGGCCACGGGATCCCAGAGATTTTCAAGCAGCGTGAATCCTGAGACCTCGACACACGACATTTTTGAGGCGAGCGCCATACCATCGAGCAAATCGGGAAACGATGCCCCGGAAAAGGGAAGTTGTCCGGCGCTCAGGCGGGCAAAAAGCAAGCTGCCTTTCTGCACAAGTGCCTTACCGGCACCGATGCCCGCGTCCACGATCAGCCTCGCCACCTCGCCTTCACAGACGAGACGCCCGTTGACCAGCAGCAGCTCATCATCGACCAGATCGTTGACCACCGCGCAGGAATTGTTCTTCCGGAACCATGGAGCGATAGACGATCGCAGATGCCAGGTGAGATCGCGCTTTCCGGCGGTTGCCTTCAAAAATCGTGCCCGGAGGGAGTAGCAACCCGTCACGAGCTCGTACACCGGCTTCAGATCGACAAGCGGCGAGAACCGTGCAATATGTTCGTCTTCGAATATGATGACCTGCATGAAAATCACTAATCTTTAAAGATCGTAAAGCATCTCAACCGCAAGCGGTAAAGCTTTGATGCCAATAGCGCCTCCCGCCCTGTCGATCACCTCGCCATCCATGTGCATAACGTCATCTTCGGGCATAAACAGCTCGACCGAGGTTGCCTTGCAGTAGATGACCAGAGGGTCGTGAATCTGGCTGCCCTTCAGATATTTCAGCACATATCCGGGCAAACGCCATTTGGGAATGGCTTTGAGAATGCACACATCGAGAAGACCGTCGTACATATCGGCCTCCGGTGAAATCCTGAACTTCCCCCCTTCGACCCTGCCATTGGAGACGGAAAAGGCGAAAACCGGCTCATCGATTTCAATCATTCCCTCTGCGGTATCGAGTTTAATATGCATTTTTACAGAGCTATAACCTACAAGCACGCTCAGGAGCGCCCAGGCATACGAGAGTTCACCCCGGAGCCACGGCGTCGATTTCACCGTACTCGCGATCCGTCCCGTAAAGCCGATGCCGATCGAGTTGATGAAGTGCCGCGACCCTCCTCCGCTGAAATCGACCCTTCCAAGATCAACAAGGCGGCTCTTGGCTCGGGCAAATCCACTGATGCGCTCTGCATGGTTTTTTGATGAGGAGTTGAAGTTTCTGAGAAAATCATTGGCTGAACCAACAGGAAGAATGCCGATCTTCACCGGCAGGCCGACCACGGCATTAACCACCTCATTGAGTGTACCATCGCCACCACAGGCAATGAGCGTTGAGCCCGCAACGGCTGCTGTTCGGGCAATATCACCGGCATGGCCGGCAAACTCTGTCATTTCAAATGTTGCCTGCTCGAAACATCCAAGCGAACGACTGATCGAGTCAGCCTTGGTGGCCGCTCGTCCTTTATCGGCAGCAGGATTAAAAATAAAGGTAAAACTACTGCTCATCAACGTATCCCGTGAATTGAAAATCTGACTCCTCACTACTCGCAACCGCCACCATAAACATCCTGCATGGCTGTCAGGATTTCCCTGGCGCTGTGCATGATGATCTCCATCGTCCTGTCGAAACCCTTCTGATCACCATAATACGGGTCTGCGATCTCCCTGCCTGCTCCTGTTTCGGCAAAATCGGTCATCAGATGCACCGGTACCAGGCGATCACCAAGTACATCGAGCAGATCACGTTGATTTTCGAAATCCATCACGAATATCCGGTCAAACCGATCGAGATCGAGGTCGTCAAGGCAACGGGCACGAATCGTTGAGATATCGATCCCATAGCGTCCAGCAGCCCATACCGCCCGATCATCGGGGCAGCACCCCGACTGGTAACCGACCGTACCGGCCGATTCAGCCTCAAAAAAAGTACTGGCGCCCATCGATGAGACCAAAGAGACAAAGGCGCCCTCTGCCATTGGAGAACGGCAGATATTCTCGTAACAGACAAACAGAATCCTGATCGGCATACCCATTCAAAACGTTGAAAACAGAGGATGTCGTTCGACCATCCTCCTGATTGAAAGTTATACAACAGAAAAGAAACATACTCAATAGCTATTTTTTTTATAATAACAATGTCGGATATTATAAAAGTAACTGACGGAGTACCGATGGTTTCGCTTCTCTGCAATGTCTAAAGATCACCACCATGACACAATGCCCAATTTCAGGTTTTCCGGTTACAGAAAAAGAGCACTGGAGTTTCGAACACCGCCAGGGGAACTATGTCAGGAAATACAGCCTGATCGGAGCGGATATTCTTCATGTGCAGGAGATAGCCGATCATGACATCGTACCGGAACGGCTCTATGCCGATGACTTTCAGTCCCTGATCAGCGAAGAGAATCTTTCTGACACTCCGGTCTCTCTCCTGATGGACTGCACCCAGGTCACCGAACTGAATTACGCTTACAAAAAAGAGTTCGCAACCCTGCTCTCAGATACGGAGTCAGCCATACGGCTGATGGTGCTCTATAACATCCGGCCATCCATCATGCTGGAATTCGAAATGCTTCAGGCGCTGGCTGTAGAATCGAGACCTGTCGTCTTTGCCGGATCGTACCATGACGCCATAACCATGCTCCTCGACATCAGATCGGGCAACGTTTCCCCGGCAAGCCTCGAAACAAGCGGTGAGAGCGCTCTCGAACCGGAACTGAAAAAGGCCTTTCTTGCAGAATCCGCAGAGTTGAGCCTGCTCAGCAAGTTCGATCAGGAGCCCTTCTTTCCCCCGAAAAACCACTTCTCTTTTCTTTTCTTTCAGGTGCTTGAAATCATGCAACGGAATCTTAAAGCACTTGACGATGAGCATAAGCAGAAAAGCGAGCGGATGGAGCAGGAGTTCCGGGCTCTCCTGGCCAGCAAAAATTCACTGCTCGATTCCCAGATAGAACTGAACAAAAAGAACGAGCAGCTTTACAAGGATGAGGAGACGAGCTGGCTGGCAAGAATTGCCGCACAGGAGCTTGAAACCACCCGAATCTCCACGGCTAATGCTGAAAAGAACGGTGCGTTACGTGAAATCTGCGAGCTGATCGAGAACCTTGAACTCGACCCATCAGCAAGGGAAAAAATAGCAGGCCGATGTGCTCATCTGTTTGAAAACACCAATACAGCAAATCTGGTCAATACCGAGCTTACGGAGACCGACTCCGTATTCATCTCCAGACTCCAGAAAAAACACCCCCATCTCAATCAGCGCGAACTGAGAATAAGTCTGCTGATCAAGCTTGACTATCACTCACGCGATATCGCCAGAACCCTCGGACTCTCAACCAGGGGTATTGAAAGCATTCGATACCGGCTGCATAAAAAAATCGGTCTCGACAAACACCGTTCACTCAAGACCTATCTGGGTGATCTGGCCACTGAATCGGCCTGAACCACAAGGCCCATGACTCAACCAGGTTTGACACGAAACGTACTCATAGTCCTTGCATGATCGACGACAACAAGCCCGTTGCGCAAAGCCAAACGGGCTGTTACTGCAAAAAACACTATTTTAATTCGTCATATCATCAAAATATTTCAAAAAAACGCATCATACGATTACTTAATCTCCGTAATTATTGGGAATAATTGCACACAATATCGTATAATAACGGTAACACCTGCATCATTACCGTACGATAATACTTCATGACAGGTGCCTCCCATAACGAAATAATTGATGCACCCATGACAACCTGCCCAATTTCCAATCTGCCAGTCACCTCAAAACATAACTGGAAGGCCGTTCAGCCCGGCGCCGGATATGTTAAAAAACTTGAACTCATCGGCGACAACATTTTTCACCACTTCATTGAAGCGGATCATCCGGTCACACTCGTCTCGCTGAGCACAGAACTGGTACAAACCGTGATCGAAGAGAGCGGAAGTCCGAAATCACCGCTGTACCTTCTGTGGGACATGAACAACATCAACAACATCTCCTTCAGGTACAAGGAAGGCATCAACGACATCGTCTATCACTCGGGTCTCGGATTTATAGTCGTCGTTTTTTACAACATCGACGAATCATGCAGAATTATCATCGAAACCTTCGCAGCAATGGCCCCGAACACGATGACCGTGCTCCTCAGAGACAACTATCGTGACGCGATGACAACCCTTCTGGAGTACCGTTCAGGCAAAACAGCTGAAGAAATAGGAGAGGAGGTTGATGAAGAGACGGCGATGAAAAACGAGTTCCTCGCTTCCATAGCCAGAATTTCATGGCTCAACATGCTCAACCAGAAAATATTCCTCCCCCCGTCCGACAGCCAGTTTTACCCCTATTTCAAAGCCATCGAGCACATGCAGGAGGATCTGAAAGCAAGGGAAGAGATTCATGAAAAGGAACTGCAACAACTCAAATCGGAAAGCGAACAGAAACTGACCCAGAAAATCATCCAGCTCAATGCGCAGGTTGAACTGGGTAAAAAAGAGATCGTGAGGTTCGAACAGGAAAAAGCGGCCCTGAAATCGCGAATCGCAGCACAGGAGATGGAGCTGACCAGAATATCGACGGCGGTCGGCGAAAAGGCCTCTGCCCTGCATACCATCTGCGACAAGGTGAAAAACCTCGACATCGAAACGGGACTCAAACAGAACATCCTCGACCAGTGCCACAACATGATCGAAACAGAACTGACTGAAAAGCGCCTTAAAACAGAGCTTACGGTCGGTGATTCCGAGTTCCTCTCAAAACTCCAGAAGAAGCACCCAAATCTCAACCAGAGAGAAATGAGGGTCAGTCTCATGGTCAAGCTCAATTACGATACCAGAGAAATTGCCCGTTCTATCGGCATTTCAACCAGGGGCATGGAAAGCATCCGTTACCGTATGCATCGCAAGCTCAGCCTGGACAAGCACAAATCGATCAAAACCTATCTGGCGGAACTCGCTTCCGAACAGGTATAGCAGTGGTTTTTTCTTTCCTTCCCGGGTTCCGGAATGCACTCTCTCTTCGCTCCGGAACCCTTTTTTTTATCTCATTCCGACCCGCCAGCATCCTGATGCCATATCACCCTTATGGTGTCGTGTGATGCGCAAGGTTGATTTATCCAAATCCAGATCGCTATCTATATCGATTCCTCCTCTTCTTCCAATGAACAACGAATTCGCAGAGTCAAAACCCCGTACTTGCCCTCCCCCATGTCAGAAAAACTCATGTATTAATACCGACCCCGACTACGATTTTTCAACTATCCACTACTGAGAAAATCATGTACTGTTGACGTACTATGACATTTCTTTTTTCGATTTCGATACCGATTTCGATACCGATTT
>JAAXWL010000014.1:0-7955 GCA_013334975.1 Chlorobiaceae bacterium | reverse complement strand
CGATTTCGATACCGATTTCGATACCGATTTGGACAATTCACGTGCCAGCACCTTTTTTTTATCGGTATCCAAATCGGATTTCAGTTGGAATCTCGATTCAATGCTACACCGACCACAATTTCTGTCGTCGCTGACCGGCTCACTCGATCAATGAGTTTCTGGTTCACTGAGAAGAACGCCGTTCTTTGCCTGTTATCCACTATCCACTATCCATTCCCCCCCCCTTTCTTTTGTTACCGGGTTGCGTAGCAGTAAAGGCAATCATGCTGGCAGGTGCCATAACGACCGATATCCTTGCTCACCATGCAACCACAGGCTTTACGCTGACCTCGGTCTTTCAGTAAAATGCCCGGGTCAGGTCGTTCTCCCGGAAACATGGAGGCGCCTCCACGAAGAAAATCCATCAAAGCAGTATCGTCACCAAAACAGGAGGCAAGCAACCGGTCATCGATACAACGGCTATGCTCAATCCCTTCAAAGCAAGCCTCTTCAGCACAACTCGCCAGATCGAAACCCCATGCACGGTTGGCCGCCACAAGTTGCGAAGCAAACGAAGCCTTCTCTTCACGGGTGAATTCACGGGCGCCGGAACTGGAACGATCGAGCCTGCGCTGAACGGCGCGATAGCGGTCGATGTCAGCAAAACTGATCACCAGTTTGTCGGTATATCCCTGTAACTTTTCGGCCAGACTGGCTATCCGGTCAAGCAGTACGACTGTTGTCACCTTGCCAGTCCGCACCAGAGGGTCGAAACGCCAGATCACCCGCTCCCTGCCAATGCTGTCAGAAAGTCTCCGGAAAGTCTCCACCCTCCCGGCAACTGGTGGCACCATCGGCTCCAGAGCATCGGCTTCATAATCATTCAGTGTAAACTGAAAGTAGTAGTTAATACCCAAAGCATCGATCTCATGCAGATAAGGAATCAGGGGGGCTGGATTCTTGCTCCAGAACACCACCACTCTTGTCTTGAGGAAGGAGAGGTACTGTACCTGGGCGGCATTGAACGGATTGCGCCAGAACACATACCCTTCACGAAGCCGTTCCATGAACCATGCCGCATGAAATGCCGGAATGTCGGTAGCCCGGCTTGCCGAAATGATCACCGGCATCACAGCATCCACCTTCTCCCCATTACCGGTCAATACCGGCATTCGATCCCATCCCCGAAATGCCATCCTCTTGCTCCGTATCAGCCTGGCAGAAAAAAGGTCTTGATGTTGACAAACTCGCGGATGCCATGAAGCGAAAGCTCACGCCCATAGCCAGACTTCTTGACACCACCGAACGGCAGGCGGGGGTCTGACTTGACCATCGCATTGATAAAGCAGCTCCCCGCTTCAAGTTGAACGGCTATCGACATTGCCCGCTCTGCATCCCCAGAGAAAACGGCAGAACCGAGTCCGTAATCACTGTCGTTGGCAATCATGACTGCCTCCTGATCATCTTCGACCTCGATGATGGCAGCAACGGGACCGAATATCTCCTCTTCATAGGCAGCCATCCCCCGACGTACCCCGGCAAGCACGGTCGACGGATAAAAACTACCTGCGCCTTCAGGCAGAACACCCCCGCAAAGCAACTTTGCACCTGCCTGGATACTGCGTTCAACCTGTGAGTGAATCAGGTCGCGCAGATCGGCGCGTGCAATCGGCCCAACCTCCACCCCGGCAGCAAAAGGATCACCCATGACGGCACGTTCCATCTTCTCGACAAGCAGTCGAGTGAATTCTTCGAGAACCTCCGAGCGGACAATAAAGCGTTTGGCGGCAATGCAGCTCTGACCGGCATTGAGCAACCGGCCGGCAACACAGACGTCAACCGCCTGACTGATATCGGCATCATCCAGCACAATGTAGGGATCGCTGCCACCGAGTTCCAGCACGCTTCTCTTGAGCGCTCGACCAGCCTTGGCGGCCACCGCCCGCCCCGCTCCGGTACTGCCGGTCACGGAAACGGCCTTGATGACCGGATGGTCGATCATGAAGCCGGTAAGCCGGTCAACATCATCGAGATCGATGTGAACCGCCCGATAGAGATATTCCGGAAAACCAGCTTCGAGGAAAAGCTTTTCAATGGCAATCGAACATCCGGTGACATTCGGTGCATGTTTGACCACAATACCGTTGCCGGCCATCATGGCAGGAGCTGCGAAACGGATCACCTGCCAGAAAGGGAAGTTCCAGGGCATGACCCCAAGAATCACGCCGAGCGGCTCGAATCTGACCAGGCCCCTTGCCCCATCAATCGAATGCTCTTCAGGCTTGAGAAACGCTCCGGCCTGGTCGGCAAAATAGTCGCACACCCAGGCGCATTTGTTCACCTCGGCAATGGCCTGCGCCAACGGCTTGCCCATTTCGAGCGTAATGAGCCGTCCATGCTCTTCGGCCTGCTGGCGAAGCAGTTCAGCGACTCTTTTCATACAGAGACGGCGCTCATCGAACGTGCTGTTCCGCCAATGGCGGAAATCGCGTTCGCTGTGTCGAAAAAGGACATCGATATCACCGGCAAGCATGGCCGGATAGGCGGCGAGCTCTTCGCCGGTTGCTGGATTGATGGTAACAATCATGACCTGGTAATCTGAAATGGTGCGTAAACGAAATAAGAACTTCCTGCCGGCAGGGAAGCAAAAGCGCGCATCACTCGTCGAGCGTCTCGTACAGGGCGAGGTAGCTCTCAAAGCGACCGGCATCTATATCGCCCGACTCTGCGGCCCTGATGACCGCACACCCTGGCTCTACCGTATGCGAGCATGAAGAATAGGTGCACTCCGGCATGTAGCGAAGAAACTCCTTGAAATAAAATCTCAGGTTCTCCCTGGTGATACCGGAGAGGTTGAATTCGCGAATACCCGGTGTATCGATCACGTACCCGCCACCCGGAAGACGAAACATGGCCGAACTGCTGGTGGTATGAACCCCCTTGCCGGTTTTTCCGCTGGTTTCGGCGGTCTTCAGCTCATCCCGACCGATCAGCAGATTGATCAGCGTCGATTTGCCGACACCGGAATGTCCGCTGAAGGCTGAAAGCCGGTCACACAGCAGAGTGGCAAGCTCGTCCAGTCCCAGGTTTTCTGCGGCGCTGACTAAGCATAACCGGTAACCAAGGCGACGGTACGGTTCGATATCCTCATCAACCATCCCCTCTTCATCCAGATCAATCTTGTTGACCACGATCAGCAGCGGTAATTGTTCCGATTCGGCAAAAACGATATAACGGTCAGCCAACCGACGGTTGAAGGGCGGATCATCGAACGAAGTGACCAGAACAAGCTGGTCGATATTGCCGGCAATAACCTGCTCCTTCTCCTTGCTCCGGTTGCGGCGAACCTCCCTCCGGCGTATCAGGGCGCTTCTTCGGCGCTCGACATGAAGAATCACCCCCTCGGCCATATCGGAACCGGACGCCTTTGTCTTGTAGCGCACCTGATCTCCGACAGCTACAAGGGAGGCCCCATCGTTGTCGCTCCCGGTTCCAGAGACCGTTCGGCACCTTAGCTGGCTGCCATCGCCGGCTTCGACGATATAAGAAGCGCCAACAACCCGTATCACCACCCCGGAAAGCGTTTCTTTCATTTCATTCGGCAAACTGATTATCCCCGGAAGTGCCTTATCCGGTGCGGAAAGCTGAAAATATACACATTTCCCTACCCGTTGCCATCCATGCGGCTCATCAGACAATCAAACGAGGGGCGTTTCAGAAAAAAAATCATCCGGAATCGGCGCTCTTCACTGGTTAACGACCGGCAATATTGCTAAGTTTTCCTGAAGGTTCCATAACCTGCTTGCAATCGGCTGTGTGTGTCTCATTTTTATGCCCTCAAACCCCAAAATCGCATCAAATCAAAGATGACCATACCCAGCTTCGATAGCGCCATTGTTACAGGACTCGACGCCTTTCTTTCCGGAGAGGGCACTGGAAACAGACTCTTCCGGATATTCATTTACAATATCGGTGAAAATCCTCTTTTCAGGGGATTCCCGATTTTTTTCACGCTTCTGCTCTTCTGGTTCGGCAATACCTCCATTGAAAGTCGCAGCAGGATACTGACCGGGCTTATGGCCACCTGCATAGCCGTCTTCATCTCGGTTTCCATGCAATACCTTTTTCATATCCATACACGACCGGTACTCGATCCCTCCCTGCACCTGCACATTCAGGCCACCAACTGGGATCACCAGAGCTCTTTCCCGAGCGACACCGCCATGCTCTATTTTTCGCTCTCGACACTGCTCTTCCTGCTGAACCGGCGTGTAGGCGCCCTGGTCTTTACCTGGTCGATAATCAGTGCGGGTCTCTGCCGCGTCGCCCTTGGCTGGCATTACCCTTCCGATATTCTCGGTTCGCTCATTATCGCACCTGCCCTGGTGTTTCTCTTCACCAAGCCGGAGTTCTTGCGGAAGCGTATTGAACGAGTCCTGGAGGCGCTGCAGGAGAAAATGCACGTCGTCAATGCCTTGTTGATGCTCTTTATCGCAGAAGCCTACACGCTGTTTCCGGGATTGAGAGGCATATTCGAGACCCTGGTTCACCTGCTTCGCCAAAATCTGGATATTCCGGATTAGAGCCTCATCGGCAGCGTGCTCAACCAACCTCGGCAAGTGAAATCCGCTTTCTGAAGTGCTTCTGATAGTACTCCCTGATCATGGCATGACAGGGCTGCGAAAGCGTTTCATCCCTCCTGACCAGATCAAAAGCGGCGGCTCTGGCTGAACGCATGATCTCGCCATCAGTCAGCAGATCAGCAATCTTCAGTCCGCTGACCGTACCCGACTGCTCTCTGCCGAGCATGTTTCCCGCCCCCCGGAGATGCAGATCGATTTCTGAAAGCCGGAACCCGTCGTTGGTCGATTCGAGAGCCTCAAGACGCTCCCGCGCATCTCCGGCAAACTGCGAAGAAACAAGAAAACAGGAGGAGCGATGCTCCCCCCTGCCGACTCTTCCCCTGAGCTGGTGAAGCTGCGAAATACCGAATCGTTCAGCATGTTCAATCACCATGATGGTGGCATTGGGCACATCGACACCAACCTCGATAACCGTCGTGCCCACGAGAATATCGAGCTGGCCACTCCGGAACGCCTCCATGACCGACTCCTTTTCGGCTGCCGGAAGCTGCCCGTGAATCAGCCCGAGTCTCAGTTCCGGAAACACATCGCCCTTCATCAGTTCATAACTCTCCGTTGCCGCCTTCAGATCCATTTTTTCAGACTCCTCGACCAGCGGATAGACGATATATGCCTGTCGCCCCGCTTCGATCTCCCGCCGAAGCTGTCGGTACAGCTCCGGCTTCTCTTCTTCACGGCAAACGGTGGTCTTAATCGGCTTGCGTCCGGCAGGCATCTCGGCGATGATCGAGACATCGAGATCGCCATAGATTCCCATGGTGAGCGTCCGCGGAATAGGGGTAGCCGTCATGAGCAGCACATGCGGATTTTCGGCCTTGTCCTGGAGCGCCTTGCGCTGCATCACCCCGAAACGGTGCTGCTCGTCAATAATCACCAGTCCGAGCCTCCTGAACCGCACTCCGGCCTCGATGATGGCATGGGTACCGACTGCGATATCGATCTCGCCATTTTCAAGACCGGCAAGGCGCGCGCGTTTTTCCTTGACCGGCAGTTTTCCGGTAATCAGCGCCACCCTGATACCGAGCGGTTCGAAAGCTTGTTTCAGGCCGATATAGTGCTGAAAGGCAAGAATTTCGGTCGGCGCCATGAACGCCGACTGCACCCCGTTATCCACAGCAAGGGTCATGGCAAACTGGGCAACCAGGGTTTTACCAGAGCCAACATCACCCTGCAGGAGCCGGTTCATCTGGCGTCCACTCCTGAGATCGTGATAAATCTCGCGAACCGCCTGCTTCTGCGCACCAGTCATCGTAAAGGGGAGGTGTTCGTGCAGACTTGCCGTCATCGCGCCCGAATGTTCAAATCTAACCGGATTGCGGCAGCGTTGCTCTCCGGTGCGACGCAAGGCAAAATAGAGCTGCGCGAAAAAAAGCTCACTCCACTTCATACGATAACGAGCCTGTTCGAGCTTTTCGGCAGAATCGGGAAAATGGAGCTGCCGGTATGCCTCACCGATCGAAATCAACCCGAAGCTCTCCAGATGCTCTCTGCCGAGGTATTCGGTCATGCGAAGCGGCTGGTCGTGAAACGCCTGATACACGATCCTCCTGAGCGCCGCCGAATTGAGGCCGGCCTGCTTCATAGCCTCAGTCGTCGGATAGATCGGAATGATAGCCCCGGTCTTGTAAAGTTCGTCATCGCGCTGATCCTCCCCCGCTCCATCACCACCACTGCTGCCACCGCCAAGCCGGTCATAGTCGGGATGCTGCATCCCCGGCATACGCCCGAAATAGCTTATGCGACCATAAACAGCAACCATTTCGCCGTTCGTGATAGCTTTCGAAAAATAGTGAACGCCCCTGAACCAGGTCAGTTCAAGCACACCCGACCCATCGCTGACCTGCACCTTGAAGCGCGAGCGTCCGCGGCCACCATTCTCGAGCCGTGTCCCGGTCACGGTACCGACAACGGTCACGGTCTCACCTTCGTGAAGCGTTGCAATTTTTTTTATGGTCGTTCGGTCAAGATAGCGGCGGGGGAACCAGTCGTACAGATCGGCCACCGACCTGATCCCGGCATCTGCCAGTATTGCCGCCCTCTTCTGGCCGACCCCCCTGATGCCCTGGAGTGATGAAAATGACGACATGGTGTTTTCCCGGCTTTTCTTGTTTTTTTAAAGAAAAAGAAGTTTATTTCAGGTCAACTGTTTATTGTCACTCAGACACCGAAATCCTTAAGGTCATGAAACCAGAGATTCATCCGAAGTATAAGAAAGTTACGGTCAACTGCGCGAACTGCGGCACCAGCTTTGAAACCCGTTCAACGAGGCCAACAATCAAGGTCGATATTTGCAGCAGCTGCCACCCATTCTACACCGGCAAGCAGGTGCTCGTCGATACCGCTGGCCGTGTTGAGCGCTTCAAGAAACGCTTCGCAAAAGCTGCCCCAAAGACCAGCGCCCAGTAAACGATTGACTGAATCAAACTATCCGATACTGCCATGAATGTCAGGGACGTTACCCAGAAAGTCGAGCTTCGCATGAAAAAAACCATCGAAGCTTTCCAGCATGAAATCGCCTCTATCAGAACCGGCAAGGCAACCACAGCGCTTCTCGACCGTGTCAAGGTTGAAGCCTACGGCCAGCAGATGCCCCTCAAACAGGTAGGCAACGTCGGAGTACTCGATGTCCACACCCTCAACGTTCAGGTGTGGGACAAGTCGATGGTTTCACCTGCTGAACGCGCCATTCGTGACGCCAATCTCGGCCTCAACCCCTCGGCTGATGGCCAGAACATCCGCGTCAGCATCCCGCCGCTCACCGAAGAGCGACGTAAAGAGTATGCGAAACTCACCAAGAAATTCGGTGAAGATGCAAAAGTCTCGTTGCGCAACCACCGTCGCGACCTGATTCACGAATTCGAAAAGCTGGAAAAAGAGAAAAAAATCAGCGAAGACGAAAAAAACCGTGGAAAAAAGGATGCCGATGACCTGCTGCACAAATTCGAAAAGCAGATCAACGAACTGATCACGCTCAAAGAAAAAGAGATCATGGAGGTCTGACAACTCCCTCCAGAGATCCACCACCATTGCAAAAGCCGGGAACCCCCCGGCTTTTCGCGTTCACGTCATTTCAGTCTCAACCCTTCCCGCCGCCTCCGATCCAAATCGCTATCGCTATCGGTATCCAAATCGATTTCTTTTCTTCAATATAGGTCTTATAAGTCCTATAGGTCGAATATGAGTTAATACTCCGAACCCTATCGACGTCTCAACGCTATATTCGCTTCAACCCCACCCCCAATTTTCCCATTCCTCATTCTCCATTATCCTCTCCCATCACTCTATTCTTTAACTGATGTCGGTCACTCCTTGGTGCCATTCTATGGCGGGCTG
>JAAXWL010000175.1 GCA_013334975.1 Chlorobiaceae bacterium | reverse complement strand
CAACCGTACGGTCTCTTTTGATCCTCATGCCCAGCGAACGGTCGATGAAATTCTTCACCGGATCAGGACGGAAGGCGATAAAGCCGTACTCGACTATACCGAGCGTTTTCAGGGTGTGAGGCTCGATTGTATGATGGTTTCTCCGGAGGAGATCGAAGCGGCTTATGCGGAAGCTGATGCCGGATTCATTGCCATTCTTGAAGAGGCTTACCGAAACATCACGGAGTTTCACCGGCACGAGGCCGAACGGAGTTTTTTCTACGAGCGTTCGGGAGGTATCATTCTCGGCCAGCGGGTGACCCCGATGGAGAGAGCCCTGCTCTATGTGCCCGGCGGCAAAGCGGCCTATCCCTCATCGGTGCTGATGAATGCTGCACCGGCACAGGTGGCCGGAGTCCGGGAGATTTATATGACCACTCCCTGCGACAGTGAGGGCAAGGTGAGCCCGCATATTCTTGCTGCGGCAAGAGTTGCCGGTATTGCGAGCGTCTATCGTCTTGGCGGGGCGCAGGCTGTGGCGGCGTTCGCTTTTGGCACGGAGAGTATTCCCAAGGTCGATATCGTCACAGGACCCGGTAACAAATATGTCGCGCTGGCCAAAAAGCAGGTCTTCGGGCACGTTTCCATTGACAGTATCGCCGGTCCTTCGGAGGTGGTGGTGATTGCCGATGGCGACGCTGAACCCGAATTCATCGTCATGGATATGTTCGCCCAGGCCGAACACGATCCCGACGCTTCGGCGGTGCTGATTACCCCCTCGGGTACGCTTGCTGCCGCCGTCAAGGAGGCGGCTGATCGCCTTGCGGGCACCATGTTGCGCGGCGACGTCATTACTCGTGCGTTGACCGATAACGGGGCTATCGTGGTGACCACTTCCATGAAGGAGGCTTGCCAGGTGTCGGACATGATCGCGCCCGAGCACCTCGAACTGCATGTAGCCAATCCCTGGGAGATTCTGCCGGACCTTCGTCATGCAGGAGCGATTTTCATGGGGCCGTGGTCCTGTGAAACCGTTGGCGACTACTTCGCCGGTCCGAATCATACGCTACCTACCAACGGTACGGCAAGGTTCTTCTCGCCACTGTCGGTGCGCGACTTCGTCAAGCACACCTCGATCATCTCCTGGTCAAAGGAGGAGCTTGGCCATTCCGGCGAAAAGATCGCCCTTTTTGCCGATCATGAAGGCCTCCAGGCACATGCCGAGGCGGTACGCACCAGACTGAAGCACTTATGAGGGTCAGCGATTTCGATTACACCCTTCCCGAAGAGCGCATTGCGACCTGGCCGCCAACCGAACGCGGCTCGACGCGGCTGATCGTGCTTGACCGGAGGGCGGGTACGATTGTTCATTCCCTCTACGCATCGCTGGACGAACAGCTCCGGTCAGGCGACCTTCTGGTGCTCAACAACAGCAAGGTGATCCAGGCGCGTCTCATTGCCCACAAGCCGACAGGAGGACGCATCGAGCTGATGCTGCTTGAAAAGCACGAAGATGAGCAGAACCTTGTGCTCTATCGTGGACGGCTCAAGGCAGGCGACCGACTTCTGACCCAGGGTTATGAGCTGCTGGTTGAAGAGCTGCCCGAAGATGGCGTCGCGCGTCTCTCCGGTGCCGGGACAAGTCTCGTTGACCTTTTTGAAGCGCATGGTTCCGTGCCCATTCCGCCTTACCTTCGGCGCGATGCAGCAGAGGTCGATCGCGAGCGATACCAGACGATCTTCGCTGAACTGCCGGGCTCGGTGGCCGCACCGACCGCTTCGCTCAACCTTACTGACGATCTTCTTGAAAAAATCCGGAGCAAAGCAGTGCAGATCGCATACGTTACCCTGCACGTCGGTCTCGGCACCTTTCTGCCAATCCGTTCGGAGAGCTTCGAAGAGCATGTCATGCATCGGGAATTTTATAACATCCCGGAAGCGAGCGTCCGGAAGATCGGTCAGACCAAATCCTCAGGCGGTCGGGTTGTCGCCGTTGGCACGACGGTTACCAGAGCGCTTGAACACGCCTCTTCCGGATTGCTTGAACGAGGCTTTACGCAAGAGGTCAGTGACGAGGCCGACATCTTCATCTATCCCGGCTATACCTTCCGCATCGTCGATGCGCTGCTCACCAACTTCCACGCACCCCGATCCACAGTGCTCATGCTAACCGCAGCCTTTGCCGGAACGGAACTACTGAAACAGGCATACCAGGAAGCCCTTGCCAACGACTACCGCTTCCTGAGTTATGGCGACAGCATGTTGATCATTTGATAACAAGCAAAGAG
>JAAXWL010000116.1:5851-7825 GCA_013334975.1 Chlorobiaceae bacterium | reverse complement strand
TTTTACGCTGATCAATGGCAGCAGCAGCATCTGCACCTACTTGCCGCATCAATGGCAAATAGTCGCAATTTTCTTTATCATTGAAATCGGTATCCAAATCGGTATCGGTAGCGATTTCCATTTGAATGAGGCTGAAAAAAACACACTGTAAACTGTGTTTATTGTCATAACCATTTGAGAATTAAACTGATACAGTCAGAATCCTGTTTTCTGCTTTCATAATAAATCAATTTCGATACCGATCCCGATTTCGATTTGGATAATTCAATAGCACCCTAATATACTCCAGTTTAAGCTTGACATGACACTACTTGCCACATGAGATCAACACAGCCCACAAAACCCGCTATCAGAAGCGCATGGTGCTGCCATCCAGGTCATTCAGCTCCACGCCTGAACGAATTCTGTTTATCGTTTTTTTACACCACATCACTCTCCTGATAGTTACCACACTCTTCCGGAAGTGTAATTTGTCATCTACGTCCTCCTCGTCTTATCTTATTTTCCAAATAAGCCCTTCATTAAAGATTCTATTTTTTGTTGGTCTTTGACTTTTGCTATTGCTAATGACTGCGTTGCACGCAATATATCCTCAGTTTGTTCAATAAACGCAATCAGGCTTTTGAACGATTTGAACATTACTCCATCAGCATCGAGTTCTTGAAAAGTAGCTTTTGGATTCTTGTTGGCGGTACATATACACAAATATGTGCCACGGGAATTGTTTTTTGACATATTGTATTTTTTCCTGGATATCATACTTACTTCGTTTTCGATTGTGACAAACAATAAAATATCGTCTCGGCTTAAACGGCATATCCATAATAAGCTCAAAATCCAGAAAAACCTGATGTCCATCATTTATATCAAGAGTCGGATGCTGAACAACCCTCACACGTTCAGGATGGAGCGTACGTAATTCTTCAAGAACATTTAATACTCGACCTTCGAGTTCAATTCCTTTAGAATCAATGGACATTTTTTATTTTGGCAGAATTATCAGATTCAGTTTCGACTCTGAATGAGTGAGTGGATTAACATCATAAATTTCATGTAATTTCGGCTCAGGAATCTGATGAAGTTCCCGGATAACCTTTATTTGCATCCCTGTTGCATTCATCGTTCACCTCGACTTCTTTATACTTTTAAGTTCAGCTTTTGCAGTTTCCTGAATCGTAAACAGACGGCTCAATTCCGTCGAGATCGGGCTCTGGCGAGCACTTCTTGGGATTTATACGCAAGAGCCTTTCCATAATCAAGTTCCTCATCACAACGGATCGCCTCGACAAGCCATATCTTTTCTCTTTCCTCATCGCTCATGGCATCCTGGCTGGCGTGCAATTCATTTGGCACTTAAGCGCAGGTATTCGGGTTCAGGCGAAGCAGCTCTTCTTTCTGTTCTTCAACACACATGGAAAACCTCCTGGTTTGTTATTCATGATATGTCCAATGCGTCTCTTTTCGATTTCTTTAAAATATTCTGACTGCCATGGCAAATCGAAACAATATGAATCATTTCATTTTTGGCTTAATAAACGATCCTGTAACCATGAAAAATCAGTTCTCTTAAATCAGCATTATCAAACTCGGGAACAATCCTTCCCGATTCCGGGTAATCCAACAATTGATCAACGACTTGAATAACCCTTTCCACGAAGTCAACCGCATAAAACAAAGAATCCCTGGCAATATAATCACCAATTGATTAGAGATCAGCTCGTGAAGTTAATGACCAATTGATTCTTTCCACTTGTTCATCTGCAGTTTCAATTCTGAATGCGTGATTGTTTTCCCCTCATCAATCTCCTTCAGACCCTGTTCAACTTTCTTTTTAAAATAGATCTCAGCCATGATGTCAGAATAACTGCAATCATCCGGCATATACTCAATAATCCTGATTGTCTCTTCTTTTACATTACTCATTTCAACCTCTCAATCAATGTATTAAGATCAAATTTTCTATAAAATCACAGA
>JAAXWL010000116.1:0-5751 GCA_013334975.1 Chlorobiaceae bacterium | reverse complement strand
ATGGTTATAAGAATAAACCATAATGCTCGATGAGTTTTTCTTTAGTCTCAGCAAACTGGAAATTGATACCGATACCGATTTGAATACCGATTTCGATGAAAAAGAAATTCTGACTATTTACCGTTGACACGACAGTAGCCATCATGCCGTCCCGCTCCGAAATCGGAGGGGACGGCAGATGACGTAAAAGAGAGGGTCAGCTCAACGCGGCTTCGACGATCTGCTCGGCTTTGGCGTTGGGGAGGTAGAAGTAGCGGCCTCCGAGTTTCTGCGCCAGTTTGGGCGCTTCGCCTCGTGAGAGGTAGTTCATCTGGGTATCGACCACGATGGAGGCGATGCCGTCGGCCTGAATCGAGAGGGCCAGTGCCTCGATCTCCCTCTCCAGATCCTCTTTGGCGGCTTTTGCCATATTTGGATCATAGGCGGCTCCCAGTGGTATGTTGCCGCGTCCGTCGGTGATCATGACGAACATGATCTGCGAGATGCCTTTGGTGCGGGCCTGCTTGGCTGTCTCCCAGCCGGTGAGCAGGGCCGAGGCGAGCGGGGTTCCGCCGCCGGTTGGCAGCACGTCAAGCTCGCGCTTGGCGCGATCCACGCTCTGCGATGGTGGCAGGAGCACCTGCGCCTGCTTGCCCCTGAACGAGATCAGGCTAACCTGGTCGCGATGCACGTAGGCGTTCTGCAAGAGACTCGCTACGGCGCCTTTGGCCTGGCGCATACGGTTCAGCGCCATCGAGCCGGAGGCATCGACCATGAAGATGAAGAGCGTGCCGGACTTGTCGCGGAAACGCTTGATCTTGACGTCATCCTTGCTGATAATGAGTGCGCCTGACTTGAGACCTTTTTTCTCATTCTCGGCCTTCCTGCTGGTCTGCCAGGGGGCTGCGGAGATAAGGGTCGGAATGAGCGCTACCTTGCCGCTCTTGATTTCGCCGGGCTGAGAGCGCACGAAGCGGCCACGCTTGTTGTTGAGCGCCTCTCCCCTGCTTCCGGACTTGGCCTTCTTTTTGGAGGCGAGCGAGATGTTGAGGATGTTTTCGGGCAGTTCGGTCTCAAGGGCATCCATCATCAGCTCCTCGATCATGTCGGGAGTATCCTCCTGCTCTTCGTCGGCATCGGAGTCGGTCTCGTCCGGTGGTGCGTTTTCGTCCTCTCCCTCCTCCTCAGGTTGCTCTTCATCCGGCGGCGGCGGCTCCTCCTGGGCCATCTCCTCCGGGTTGGGCTCACGTTCGGGCATACGGGTGGCCCTTGGTACAAGCACTAATTTGACGGCAAGCTTCATATCCTCATCGTCCACCTCGGTGCGCTGGCCGAGTGCTGCGTTGGCAATAGCAGCGCGTATAGTGAAGATATCGACACGATTACCTTCGACGCCGAGACTGATGGCGGTCTGAATGAGACCCTTGATCTGCTCGGTGGTCATGGAGACATGTGACAACTGCTCTCTGGCGGCTCCGATAATCCCCCTGAGCATACGCAGCTCGTCCTGGGTGTCCTCCTCGTTGCGTATGCCCATGACAAGACTGACGATCTTTTTGCGTGCGCGGTAGTCGTTCTGCGGAGTGAACGGCACAATGATGCCGATACGGTCGAGCAGCCCCATGCGCACCTCGCCATCGCTTGGGTCGTAGGTACCCACCAGCATGAAGTCCGCCGGGTGCACCTCACTGAGTCCCTCACGTTCGACGATGACGGCACGGCGACTCATGGCGTCCATGATGTGCGACACCGCCGAGCTGTCGAGCAGACTGAGCGAATCGACATAGAGCACACCCTTGTGCGCTTTGGAGAGCACACCATGCTGGACAACGCGCAAGCCTGAGGCGAGGGTCGCTTCGAGATCGACACCACCGATGAGGCGGTCTTCGGTCACGTTCAGAGGAAGATCCACAAAAGGGGTGCCTTCAGGCAGAATATCGGCAAATGCCCTTGCGAGCGTCGATTTTCCAGAACCTACGGTTGAAGGAATCACGACACCGCCCAGGGAGGGATCGACGGCCAGCAGCATGAGCGCCTGCTTGGCCAGATCCATTCCTACAATGTCGGTAAATGCTATCATGCTACAGCTTCGGCCTCTCCCAGCACTTTTCCGAGTTCGCGATCGATCTTTTCACCCGCATCGACGGTTTCGAGCGGATCTTTGCGCAGACGGTGACGAAGGCAGAGTCCGGCGATCTCGCGAACGTGCTTCATGGTAACGGTCGTTTCACCCTCCCAGGCGGCATAGGCGTGGGCGGTACGGGTGATGGTGAGTTCACCACGGTGACCGTCGATACCGAGGTTCATGCAGAGGCGGGCGATGTCGGTCAGCACCGCATCGTCCATCGTGACCTGCGGCAGGAGAATCTGGGCGGCGACGATCTTTTTCTGGAGCTTCTGCTGCTCACGGGTGACTTTTTTCATGAAGGCTTCCGGATCCTCATCGTACTCGCGGCGGAGCTTGACGATCTGCACCCTCTTGGCAACATCGTTGATGGTGATGATGCGGGCATGGAGACCGAAACGGTCAAGAAGCTGGGGACGAAGCTCGCCCTCTTCAGGGTTGCCGGAGCCGACCAGCACAAAGCGGGCGGGGTGGCGGATACTGATACCTTCGCGCTCGACCACGTTCTTGCCGCTGGCGGCCACGTCGAGGAGCACGTCAACCAGGTGGTCATCCAGGAGGTTGACTTCGTCAATGTAGAGGAATCCACGGTTGGACTGGGCAAGCAGGCCTGGCTCGAATGCCTTGACGCCGCTGGTGAGCGCCTTTTCAATATCGATGGTGCCGCAGACGCGATCTTCGGTAGCGCCAAGCGGAAGGTCAACCACCGGTACGGGAATCTTCTCGGTTTTGACATCCGACTCCTTGATCACCCCGGCGCCCCTGGAAGAGGACTCCATTTCGATGTACTGCTCGACCGTGCGGTTGTAGATGTCACCCTTGACGCGATCGATGAACGGAAGCACCTCGGCAAGCGCCCTGACGGTCGTGCTCTTGCCGGTACCGCGATGACCCATAACCAGAACGCCGCCGATCCTCGGATCGATGATATTGAGAATCAGACTAAGCTTCATCTCCTCCTGGCCGACAATGGAAGTGAAAGGGAATGCCAGGGCACTCTTCTTTTTTGCAGCCGGCTTCTTGACTTCAGTCACAACAGCCTGTTCTTCTGCAGGTGCCTTTGCCTTGGCCTCCCTGGGGGCCGATGCCTTGGCTGAAGTGGTTTTTTTAGCGGCTTTGGCAGTCTGGGTCATAGTCGATTGGTTGGTTAGTACCCGACCCGGGCTTCGCCGATCACGGTTTTCCCGGCAGGGGCTTGCTTGATTGAGAAGAAAGAAAATCCAATAATGAACAATGAATTTATGCTTTTACCGTAGACATAACAAACGCTTTTCACGAATGTGTCACGCTAAAAAAAAAGCGAGCAAACACGCCGCAATTGCTGGCTTTGTTGAAAGCTTTTTCGGGAAAACGAGGTCGGCCGAACCGGACTGATCCGACCAACCTCAGAAAACAAAAGCAGCAGCCTCACATGATCTTCAGCCATTCAAGGCGTTAAAGGCCGCCTCTCTAACAGTTTCAGAGAGCGTCGGATGAGCGTGCACCGTGCTGACCAGCCCCTCTGCCGTAACGCCAAGCCGACAGGCAAGGCCGATCTCGCCGATCAGTTCAACGGCATCATGGCCGATGAGATGGCCGCCAATCATCCGGCCGGTAGCGGCATCGAAGACCAGTTTGACGAAACCTTCGAGCTGGCCAAAGGCGTTGGCCTTACCCGAAGCGGCGAACATCGAGCGACCGACCATCACCTCATAGCCGATCCCCTTAGCCACCTCCTCGGTCAATCCGACAGAAGCCACCGATGGCTGGGCATAGACGCAGCGGGGAATATTCGGTTCACAGAGCGGTTCGGGGCTCTTTCCGGCAATATCCTCAACGGCAATCGCCGCGTCAGCCGATGCTTTGTGAGCGAGCAGCATCCCGCCGCGGACGTCACCAATGGCCCAGATGTGCTCCGCCGATGCCCGGCAGAGCGTATCGGTCAGGATGAATCCCCGCTCCGTCTGAACACCGGCGGCTTCGAGGCCAAGTCCGTCAATAGCCCCGGTCACCCCAACAGCAACCAGCAGGCACGTTGCTTCAACTCTCTGCGGCTCCCTGCCCTCCGCCAGCAGCGTGGCCGTCACGCCCGCTTCACCGGGAACAACCTCTTCGAGCCGTGCACCGCACTGAACGGTGATCCCCCCCTTTTCAAAAGAGCGCTTGAGCGCCTCCGAAATCTCCGCCTCTTCGGCAGGCAGGAGGCGCGGCATCAGCTCGACAATGGTCACCTGTGCCCCGGCTTTGGCATAGAACCAGGCCATCTCGACGCCAATCGCCCCGCCACCAACCACAATCATCGAAGCAGGAACCTCCTTGAGCATCAGCGCCTCACGGCTGGTGATGATCCGTTTGCCGTCAGGTTCGTGCCCCGGAATCACCCGTGGACGCGACCCGGTTGCCACGATGATGCTCTCCGCCTCAAGCAAACGCACCGAACCATCCTGAGCCGTTACCGTTACCCCCGTGCCGCCGGTCAGCACCGCAGAGCCCTGCCACACCTCGACTTTGGCTTTTTTCAGCATGAACTCCACCGCTTTCGAGCTTTTCAGCGCCACGTTCCGGCTTCGCTTGACCGCCTGCGCCAGATCGAACGACACCTCGGCGACGTTGACGCCGAAATTCGAGGGATCTTTCAGCAGATCGTACACCTCGGCACTCCTGAGCAGCGCCTTGGTGGGAATGCAGCCCCAGTTGACACAGACGCCTCCAAGCGGCCCCTTTTCGACAAGGCACACCTTCATGCCATGACGTGCGGCATGGAGCGCCGCCTCATAACCGCCAGGACCGGAACCGATAACGGCGACATCGTATTGTGCTGATGGAGTGGCTGGCGGCGGCTGCATGACGGTAACGGGTTGTGTGACACTCATCGCGCCCTGAATCGGCAGGAATGAACGATCACGGTTGTAAAGGACAATTCTTTGACTATATATGAACTGGAAAACCTCAACGCACCTTTGAAAAAATGTTATGAGCAAATCGAGTGCAAGGCGGCTGGAGCGCAGAAACCGGAGCGTACTGAAGTACGTGAGGATTTCGAGCACCACCCAACGCAGCAATCGGCTTGCGTAATAATTTTTTCATGGTGCGGCTTCAAGCCGTCACAAAATGCAAAAACAGCCGTTAAAATCCGAATCGCCAGCCGACCTTCTGCCGGAAGCGGAGCCCAAAAAGATGACCATCCAGGTCAGCAAGGTTCAGATACCGATGCGCATCGACCGATACCTTGCCCAGCAGGTGGAGAACGCCACGCGCAACAAGGTGCAGGAGGCCATCGAGGAGGAGCGCGTGCTGGTCAACGGCAGGCCGGTCAAGTCCAACTACCGCATCAAGTCCAATGACCTGATCCATATCACCTTTCTGCGCCCGCCCGCCCCCGAACTGGCCCCTGAAGACATTCCGATCACCATCCTCTACGAAGACAGCGACCTGATGGTGATCGACAAGGAGCCCGGCATGGTGGTGCATCCGGCATTCGGCAACTGGACGGGCACGCTGGCCAACGCCATCCTGCACCATCTCGGAAAGGATTCGGACGATCTCGACAAAAGCGACATGCGCCCCGGTATCGTGCACCGGCTCGACAAAGACACCTCGGGGCTCATCATCGTCGCCAAAAATCCCGTCGCCCTGCACAAGCTCGCCTCCCAGTTCGCCCGGCGACA
>JAAXWL010000115.1 GCA_013334975.1 Chlorobiaceae bacterium | reverse complement strand
TCCTTCAATGCCCGGAACAGTGCTCGGGCGAAGAAGAACTCGAGGAAACTTTTGTGGGAGAAGCGGTAGTAGCCGTCGGCGCTTCGGATGAGGAAGGCGGCGGTGCGCATTTCGAGATCGACCCGTTCGCTGTCGATGTTCCGGGTAAGGAGCTGCTCCTTGCGAAGGATATCTCTGAGGTCGGCGTAGTGAATTTCGTTTTTCGGGCGGCTCCAGAGTTCGCAGGCCATGCGTTCGAGCAGCTCCCTCATGTGATCCGGGTTGACCTCGCCCTGACTCAACCGGACGGTGTTGAGCCAGCGGTTGGTGTAGGTGAGGTAGAGGGAGGCGGTGGTCACCTTGTCGCCCTGTTTCATGAGGTCGGGTAGCGAGGCGACGATCATGTCGAGCAACTGTGGGGTCGAGGCGATCTCCCTGAGACCGTAGGTCTTTTCGATGAACTGCTCTGCCTTGTCGCCCTCGATGCTGCCGAGGCGCTTGTGCAGGTAGTCGGTGATCTGCGCTTTGGTGAATACCGCCAGGGTGTCGATGGTGGCATCGAAGGCGCGAGCGGCTTTACTGAGGGGCGAATCGGATTCGAAAAGCTCGTCTCCGCCCTCGACGGCGCGGCGGGCGCTTCGGGTGTCGCGGAAAAAGTGGCTGCGGGAGGTGATGAGCATCCGGTTGCCTCGTGCTGTGCGTCCGGCACTCGACGTCGGGCGGGCGAGCTGGCGGAACTGCTCCTCGACGCTTCGTCCGGCTTGCGCGACTCCCATTTCGTCGAAGCTGTCGAGCAGGAGCACCACGCGCCCCGCATCGAGCAGGTGCAGCACGATCTCAGGGTTGAGCACCGTGCGAAGTTCGGCTTCGAGGTGCTCCCGGATAAGGCTTTCGAGCGAGATGGCGTTTGGGAAGTTGTGCAGATTGATGGCGATGGGCACCGGGCTTTCGGGATTCTTTTCGTATCTGCCTGCCAGTTCGTAGGCGAGCCGCTCGACGAGGGTGCTTTTGCCGGTGCCGTAGTCGCCAAGCACCAGCCACAACCGGCTGCCGGTACCCATAACCCAGTCGAGGGCGTGAGGCAGCATCGGTACTGCTTTATCATCTGGCTTTTTTTCAAGGTCGAGAAGCTGATCGACGTAGGTGGCTGCGATGGGACTCGACTCGTAGCGCTGGCGTATGCGGGCGAGATAGGGCGAGAAGTCGAAGAGCCCGCGCTCCAGCTCGTTGTAGGTGAGCGCCTGAAGTCCCTGTTCCCGTGCGTAGCTTCGGGCTATCGGACTGAAGTCCTTCGCCGCGACCACCATGCCGCGAGCCTGCATCTGCCGGGCTGTCGGGCCGTCGAGCCACGTTTTGAATATCTGCACGGTCTCTTTGGGGATGACCACCTGATGATCCTTGCACTCCACGAACCAGAGCTCCTCACGCCCGAAATCGCCACGCTTTCGGGCGACAAGATCGACCCGGTTGCTGTCGATCAACTGCTCCCGCTCGACGTTGTAGCCAAGCAGACGCAAGAGGTGAGCCACTCGCTCCTCGAAGCTCTTGCCCTGTTCAAGCCTGCTTCTGCCGGGACGTGAAACGAGGTCGGGCCGCTCTTCGGCGCTTCGGCGAGCCGATTCGGTTTCTGCGATCACCTGCTGGCGCACGGCTTCGATTCTTGATGCGAGTTTCTCGTATGCTTTCGCCAATGGGCTGTCGGGGAGTCTGGCTGAATACAGCTCTTCGGTGAACAGCAGGTTCTCTTCGTAGGGAATGGTGAGCAGTTCTGTCAATTCGATATCGAAAGCCTCTTTCCAGATCGATTCACCAGCAGCCCGTAATTGCGTGTTGTCGGCTATCGGCGAGGCGACAAGAATTCGCGTCAGATTTGTTAGCGGGGCACGTGGCTTGATTTTGCCTTCGCTGGCAGGTTCAAGTGCTTTCCAGACGTGGGAAAGCCCTATGGTGTTTTGGCGTCCGTAGTTGCCCACCAGCACGGTAGCGTGGGGCAGAAGGGCGGCAAGCAGACCGCCAATATCGGTGATACCGGTGCGAGAGTCGAGAATCACCGTCTCGAACCCCGCTTCACCAAAAGCATCGAGCGCACGTCGAAAGAGGGTGAGGCCGCTGTTGAGGTCACGCACCAGAAAGTCATCCCACTGAACATCCTGATAGAGCCCGGCGAAGTCCTTTTTGTCTCCGTAGGCAGGCAGGATGTAGAGCTGTGCGGAGGTCGGCGTCTGGCAGGCAAGTACGGCGAGCTTGTCGTAATCGGCCTCTTTTGCGCTTTTCTTCGACTCCTGCCATTCGATCAGCCACTCAAAAAATCCCTCTTTGATCGTCTTCGACGGGTCGAGGCCCGGAATATGGTGCATCCCCGGCGCTTCGATGTCGAGATCCCAGAGCAGCGTCTTGCCGCGACGAGCACAAAGCACACCGATATTGGCCGCCAGCAGGCTTCTGCCCACGCCGCCCTTGTAGCTGTAGAAGGTGACGGTAAAGGGAGTCATTGGATTACAGGTGAATGTTATCACTAAGCTTGTTGTGCCAGCGGACGCTCGGACGGTGAATATTCAAACTTATTCAGATCTTCAAGCCGGCCGTCATAGCGTTTGTTGTATATATCAGGTCGTAGAAACAAACTTACAAAGCCTGCGGTAGAAGGGCATGAAGAACTGTTAGTATTCGGTATTGGGCTGGTTTTAGCTTTATCCATGTTAAACTTTTCAGCCAGCCGTTTACCTGTGGTTGTAAGTCGAAGAACAATATCTCGTCCCGTTTTCCTTTTTGTCAGCAATCCATTTGCTTCAAGCGGACCGACAAGCTGGGTCACTCGTCCGTTAGTAACCCCGAGATAAGTTACCAGTGCTGATTGAAGAAATTCTTCGTTTTCCTGATGCGACACCAATGCCAATATCTTGTCTACATGTCGACGGTTAAGCTGTGCCTCGGGATCAGCGTGAACAAGATTGAGCCTCCTTGCTTCAAGCAGGTCGCTTGCTTCTTCCCAGCGGTAACGGTACTCCTCCGGGAGGGTTGCTGCTGCTGCTGACCGGTTAAGTGCATAATGTATAATGCGTTGTAGCTCAGAAATGCTTTCTCTGTCGTTTGGGCGGGCAATCGAATTACTTGACCATACCGTAATCAGCAGATTGGCTGTTTCCAGTGACTTTTCATCCCATGCTTCAAGATTCATTATTGCATCGACCAGATCCGAAGTAGTCGCACTATCGACAAGTGCAGTCGGATCGCTATCGTAAAGATTCAGGGTGTTCATGGTGTGTCATCTAAATCATTCTAAATAATAAGCGTTTTTGATAATTTAACATTTTTTAGTCCGAAAAAAATCCTCTTGCATTCAGTCGTATGAAGTGGATCATTGTTTAGCTCTTTCTCTTTTTACTTCAATCAGATACAGGTCAGATTCACTTTGGTTGCAGGTTTTGTAGTGAACAAATCCTCGTGATGGTTTATGGTCATTGGGCATTTCCTGATTGGCGACGGCGACGATGGTGCCAAGAGTATTGTGAAGTGATTTTGCCTTTTCCTTGTGCAATTTGATCTCTTTACTCATACTGGGTACAAGGAGCCAGTCGAGAGGCAGGTTATTCAAGAGAGTCGCTGTTGATGGTGCTCCTGGGTCAAACATGTCTTTACAGATGGTGATCGCCACGAGACCGATTGGGGTAGACAGGCAGGTAAAGGGAGTCGGGGCACAGTCAATCCACTCGGCTCTTTGCAGATCATCAGCGGAAGTGCTATAACTCACCGATTTACGTTTGTCGGCAGCGAATAATGTTTGGCCGTCAAGCCCCAGAACTCCGCATGAGTGATTTCTCCAATTACCGTCAAATTGTTCATGGTAACTGCCCAGGACGACGATCGGGACGGATAGTTCATGGCTGTTTCCGTCTTGTATGGAGAGTCGCAACATTCGGTTGATGATTTCATCTCTGATTTCGGGAGTGATGGTCAGTTCAGGCATGACCAGTACGTGGACTCCCTGTTGTTTTGCTTTTTTTATCAGGTTCAGAGCTGACGATAAACGTATGCTTTCATCGCTGAGCTCATGGCAGATGAAGTGGTGCGGCTCTCTGTTCTGTACTTTCGGGGTGACTTTATCTTCGAAATGGGCAATCGCTATCCTGATGTAATCGTCGGCCAGGATTGTACTCAGCCAGTCATGGTAGCTGTTTGGGATCCCATTGACTACGACAGGAATTGACTCTGAATTGTCCTTCGGGATGATTGTATGAAACCTGAGCCAGACTTCAGGATTTTCATATTGGTCACTGAACTTGCCGTCCGATGCGATCGAGGTATCAGGCAGAACCCAGACCATTCCATCGCCATCGTTGATGATAGCGTAACTCATTCTGATGTAGTTCAGATAAGCATTGGGGCTGGTATTCAGAATCCGTTTTTTATAGAGGTAGTTATCAATAGCTGTTAACCAGAGAAGTGGATCGGCGTCAATTTGATCGGTTGTAAGGTTGACAGGTTGCGATTTTTTATTGCCGATGCTCGATAAGTGTTTTTCTGCCTTTTTCCGTGTGTTCGAAGCGGCATTATGACACTTTTCCCAAGCTTTGATTGCTGGAAGATTACCGGTAAGAGGCTCGGATTTTAATGCCAGCCGGTATAAGCGAGCAAGGGCTTCACGGAAGCAACCTGTGTTGATAAACCCGGCGACTTTGTCCATGTGGCGGATGGATGTCGGTTATTGTAGTCAGATCAGGGGGTACTACTGAACTTTATGATACGTGTTTAAGTTGAAAGACCAAAAAACGGAACAGGGTAAAATATGCTGAACTGACAGATGATCCCTGACGTCGAAGGGATCTGGGAAAAACAGGATGCAGGCTGTTGACAATGGGGGATCGCTGGGGTCAGGTTTGAGTGAATGAGGTTAAAGATTCGTATCTTTTCGGAGATGAAGGGCTTGTCGCTCAATTCATACGAAAGTAAATGCTGACGACCTTTTACAGGTAATCCCTTGAATACAGAACAACTCAAGCAGCTTGAAGCGGACCTCTCTTCTGCGGCTTACAATTTTCGCGCCAATTCAGACCTCAAGGCCTCTGAATACATTACGCCGGTGCTGGGCCTGATTTTCCTGAGATTCGCCGACATCAACTATCGGCGCTACGAGGCGGCAATCCAGGCGGAGTACCAGTCACTCAGGGGTGGACGCCGTGAACGGCCGCAAACCAGTACGCTCAGAGAGTGTGCGGCTTACCGTCATTGCCCATGAACCTGAAACTGTCACCCTTGCGTTGAAGAAGTGAGCAATTGGATTGATGTTTGAAGAATTTTGAGATTCTCAACGTGAGATTCCGCCTTGTTTGACACCCGTATTTATTATACAATGATGTTGTTATGGTGGCATTATTACGTAAATGCCTCAGTTTAGATATCTAAGGACAACACTGGAGACCGGCTATTGTTATCGGCAATCGAGATAAAGAGAGTCCAGCTTTCAAAAAGCACTCCGGCAAAAAGAAAGTCGCAATTCGGCCAGTTTTTTACGCCGGAAAGCACGGCGGTGTTCATGGCGTCGCTTTTCCCGGATGGGAACGGTAACTGCCGCTTGCTGGATGCGGGCGCGGGAATTGGCTCTTTGTCGGCGGCTTTTCTTGCCCGGTGGCGATCAGGTGGGTTTCAGTTTCAGGCGGTAGAGCTGGATGCATTCGAACTTGATCACGAGTTGATCCGGCATCTTTCAAACACCCTCACCTCTTTTAATCATAGTAGCGATCTTGAGGTCAATATCCGGGAAGCGGATTTCATCAAGGCTGCCGTCGATTCGCTTTCAGCCAACCTGTTTTCTGTTCCGCTCAAGGGCTATACCCATGCCATCCTGAATCCGCCATACAAAAAGATTAACAGCAATTCAGCGCATCGCTCTCTGTTGCGGCAGGTTGGCATCGAAACGGTAAACCTCTATTCCGCCTTTGTGGCCCTTGCCGTGGCGATGGTCGCGCCGGGAGGACATGTTGTGGCGATCATTCCCCGAAGTTTCTGTAACGGCCCGTATTACCGGCCATTCCGGGAGTTTATCGCCAAGCGGACGTCTATTCGACATGTGCATCTGTTCGAATCGAGAAACAAGGCATTCAAGGATGACGATGTATTGCAGGAGAACGTTATCATCCATCTCGAATGTGGCGCAGAGCAAGGATCGGTAACGGTCTCGACTTCGACCGATGATACCTTCAGCGACCTCGCTACGCACGAACATCCATTCGACAGAATTGTGTTTTCCGGTGATTCAGAACGTTTCATTCATATTCCAACTTCACCGGAGAAATTTACGTTTGATGCGTCCACAACTGTTCGATACACTCTTGAAAATATGGGTCTCAAGGTCTCGACAGGGCCGGTAGTGGATTTTCGTTTGAAACCTCATCTTCGTGATATGCCGGATTCAGGCACAGTGCCGTTGCTTTATCCCTGCCATTTCTCTGGATACAAAACGACCTGGCCATTGATAGAATCAAAGAAGCCGAATGCGGTCGAGCGTAATGCTGAAACCGAAAAGTGGCTCTATCCGAACGGCTTTTATTGCGTTGTCCGGCGTTTCTCGTCAAAGGAGGAAAAGCGCCGGATCGCGGCAAGCGTCGTCGATCCGAAAACCTTTGGCGATACGGCTGTTCTGGGTTTTGAGAACCATCTCAACGTTTTTCATGAGAACAAAAAGGGAATACCTGAGCCGCTTGCCTGGGGGTTGGCTGTGTTTCTGAACACCACGGCTGTCGATGAACGATTCCGGCGCTTCAACGGCCACACGCAGGTCAACGCGACCGATCTCAGAACGATGCTCTATCCAAGCCGGGAAGAGTTGATCGAGCTTGGCAAATGGGCGATGTCGCAGGCAGAACTCAGCCAGTCAGTTATTGACGAAAAAGTGGACTTGATGACCTGAATGAAAAGCAGAAGCAGCTACATAAAGGAAGCTCAGCAGATTATTGTTTCACTGGGTCTGCCCCGAGCGCAACAGAATGAACGCTCGGCATTGAGCTTGCTGGCGTTGCTGAATCTCACTCCCGGCAAGTCGTGGGCAGATGCCGAAGCGCCTCTGATGGGAATCACTCCGATCATGGATTGGGTTCGAGAGCATTACAAAAAAGACTATGCGCCCAACACACGCGAGACAGTGCGTCGTCAGACCATGCACCAGTTTTGCGATGCAGGTATTGCCCTGTACAATCCTGACCAGCCCGATCGTCCGGTCAACAGTCCAAAGGCGGTATATCAGATTGAGCCGTCAGCACTGGCATTGCTGCGGACTTTTGATACTGAACGTTGGCATGAAAACCTTGCCGAATATCTTGCCAGGCGGGAATCGCTTGTTGAACATTATGCCAAAGAGCGTGAACAAAACCGTGTGCCGGTGGAGATCACGCCAGGCCAGAAAATATCCTTGAGTCCCGGCGAGCACAGCGAGTTGATCCGGGAGGTCATCGAGAACTTCGCGCCGCGTTTTGCGCCGGGCAGCGTGCTTGTTTATGCTTGCGACACCGGCGATAAATGGGGATATTTCGATGCTGCGCTCCTGTCTGAATTTGGTGTCGAATTGGATGCGCATGGCAAAATGCCCGATGTTGTGTTGCATTACAAGGCGAGAAACTGGTTGTTGCTTGTTGAGTCGGTCACGAGTCACGGGCCAGTTGATGCTAAGCGACATGATGAGCTGAACGCGCTGTTCGCCGATTCGAGAGCGAGGCTGGTATTTGTGACTGCGTTTCCCAATCGCTCGTTGATGGCTCACTATCTCGGCGAGATTGCATGGGAAACCGAAGTATGGGTTGCTGATGGGCCGTCACATCTGATTCATTTCAACGGGGAACGCTTTCTCGGGCCGTATTCCAGAAGTTGAAACTTTGTGGATCG